>NZ_JBEYCQ010000018.1:0-164850 GCF_040632905.1 Streptomyces sp. NPDC016469 | reverse complement strand
ACTCTATCAGACTCTTTCGTGTCCGATTCCCGGTCGAAGCGGGTCAAGCGGTTTTCGCTTTCCAGTTCTTCGCTTTCGCGTTTCCCTTTCCGGCGGCTCCGACTTTATCAGAAGTTCTGAGTCGGAATTTCCACCCCGTCTCGAAAGCTTCGGGCGCACGGGTGCGCTCGCTGCTTCCCGGTGAGGTGGAGACGTAAACGTACTGGAGCGGGGCGCCCCGATGCAAATCGAGGGCCCCGCTCCGGAGTTCGCGCCTGTCGGAGGGTCAGACCTCGACGACGACGGGGAGGATCATCGGGCGCCGGCGGTAGGTGTCCGAGACCCACTTGCCCACCGTGCGGCGGATCAGCTGCTGGAGCTGGTGCGGCTCCATGACACCGTCCTGGGCCGACTTGTTGAGCGCTTCCTCGATCTTCGGAACGACCGCGGTGAACGCGGCGTCCTCGATGCCGGAGCCGCGAGCCTGGATGTGCGGGCCGCCCACGATCTTGCCCGAGGTGCTGTCGACCACCAGGAACACCGAGATGATGCCCTCGTCGCCGAGGATGCGGCGGTCCTTCAGCGAGGTCTCCGTGACGTCGCCGACGGAGAGGCCGTCGACGTACACGTAACCCGCCTGGACCTTGCCGACGATCTTCGCCTTGCCGTCGATGAGGTCCACGACCACGCCGTCCTCGGCGATGACGATGTGGTCCTTCGGCACGCCGGTCAGGGCGCCGAGCTCGGCGTTGGCCCGCAGGTGGCGCCATTCACCGTGGACCGGCATCAGGTTCTTCGGACGGCAGATGTTGTAGAAGTACAGCAGCTCGCCGGCCGAGGCGTGGCCCGAGACGTGGACCTTGGCGTTGCCCTTGTGGACGACGTTGGCGCCCCAGCGCGAGAGGCCGTTGATCACGCGGTAGACCGCGTTCTCATTCCCCGGGATCAGGGAAGAGGCCAGGATGACCGTGTCGCCCTGGACGATGCGGATCTGGTGATCGCGGTTGGCCATCCGGGAGAGAGCCGCCATCGGCTCGCCCTGCGAACCGGTGCAGACGAGTACGACCTCGTCGTCCGGCAGGTCGTCCAGGGTCTTGACGTCCACGACGAGCCCGGCGGGGACCTTCAGATAGCCCAGGTCACGGGCGATGCCCATGTTGCGGACCATCGAACGCCCGACGAAGGCGACCCGGCGGCCGTACTCGTGGGCCGTGTCCAGGATCTGCTGGATGCGGTGCACATGGCTGGCGAAGCTGGCCACGATGATGCGCTTCTGCGCATTGGCGAAGACGTTGCGCAGGACGTTCTGGATGTCCCGCTCGGGCGGTACGAAGCCCGGGACCTCCGCGTTCGTGGAGTCGGAGAGCAGAAGGTCGATGCCCTCCTCGCTCAGCCGCGCGAAGGCGTGCAGGTCGGTGAGGCGGCCGTCGAGCGGCAGCTGGTCCATCTTGAAGTCACCGGTGGCGACGGCCATGCCCGCCGGAGTCCGGATGGCGACCGCGAGGGCGTCCGGGATGGAGTGGTTGACCGCCACGAATTCGCAGTCGAAGACCCCGATGCGCTCGCGCTGCCCCTCCACCACCTCCAGGGTGTACGGACGGATGCGGTGCTCCTGGAGCTTGGCCTCGATCAGCGCGAGGGTCAGCTTGGAGCCGATGAGCGGGATGTCCGGCTTCAGGCGGAGGAGGTACGGGACGCCGCCGATGTGGTCCTCGTGGCCGTGCGTGAGGACGATGCCCTCGACGTCGTCCAGGCGGTCCCGGATGGTCGTGAAGTCCGGCAGGATCAGGTCGATCCCGGGCTGTTCCTCCTCGGGGAAGAGGACGCCGCAGTCGACGATGAGCAGACGGCCGCCGTACTCGAAGACCGTCATGTTGCGGCCGATCTCGCCGAGACCGCCGAGCGGGGTGACCCGGAGGGCGCCCTTCGCGAGCTTCGGCGGGGTGCCGAGTTCAGGATGCGGATGACTCAAAAGACTCTCCTTACCACGCGCGCCACGTACCGCTTGGGCACGTGGCGCGCATGTCATTCGTGCACTTGCTGTTGTCTTGGTTGGTGCTGTGGCGCGGGCTTCCCCACGTGTTCAGCTGTGTTTCGCGTATTCAGTTGTGAAGTCGGTTGTCAGAGCTCTACCCCGCCGGCGGCGAGATCGATCTTGAGCTGGGCCGTCTCCTGCGCGGTCAGCTCGACCAGGGGCAGTCGGAGCGGGCCTGCGGGGAGGCCCTGCAGCGTCAGCGCGGCCTTGGTGGTGATCACGCCCTGGGTGCGGAACATGCCGGTGAAGACCGGCAGCAGCTTCTGGTGGATCTCGGTGGCCTTCTGTACGTCTCCGCCGAGGTGCGCCTCGATGAGCGCCCGCAGGTCCGGAGTGACGACATGGCCGACGACGGAGACCACACCGACCGCGCCGACGGACAGCAGGGGGAGGTTCAGCATGTCGTCGCCGGAGTACCAGGCGAGGCCCGAGCGGGCGATGGCCCAGCTCGCGCGGCCCAGGTCGCCCTTGGCGTCCTTGTTGGCGACGATCCGGGGGTGCTCGGAGAGCCGTACGAGCGTCTCCGTGTCGATCGGCACACCGCTGCGGCCCGGGATGTCGTAGAGCATCACCGGCAGGCCGGTGGCGTCCGCGATGGCGGTGAAGTGCCGCAGCAGGCCCTCCTGCGGCGGCTTGTTGTAGTACGGGGTCACGGCGAGGAGGCCGTGGACGCCGCTGCGCTCGGCGGCGCGGGCGAGCTCGATGCTGTGCCGGGTGTCGTTGGTCCCGATGCCGGCGACGATATGTGCCCGGTCGCCCACCGCTTCGAGGACGGCCCTGACGAGCTGGTCTTTCTCCGCGTCGCTGGTGGTCGGGGACTCGCCGGTGGTGCCGTTGATGATCAGGCCGTCGTTGCCTGCGTCCACCAGGTGGGTGGCGAGCCGCTGCGCGCCCTCGATGTCGAGAGCGCCGTCCGCCGTGAACGGCGTGACCATAGCGGTGAGGACCCGCCCGAAGGGGGTCTGCGGAGTGGAGATCGGAGCCATGGGTAACACGCTACTCGCTGCTCGACGCACGGTGCCCCCTCGGGGGGACAAGCAAGAGGAGCCCGGCACTGCCTGCTCGGGGGTTCAAGCAGTGCCGGGTCCGTTTGATCAGCCTAGATGAACTTCTCGAAACGCCGCAATACGGACACCGCCCTATGGGGCGACACGTCCATTTTTGTTGAAGGCTGCATGGGTGAGCGGCATGAGCCGGGCCCAGTGGGCCTCCATCTGCTCGCCCACCATCTCGATCTCCCGCTGCGGGAACGAGGGCACCTTCGCCATCTCGTGCTGCGTACGCAGGCCGAGGAAGTGCATCAGGGAGCGCGCGTTGCACGTGGCGTACATCGTCGAGAACAGACCGACCGGGAGCACCGCGCGGGCCACCTCGCGGGCCACGCCCGCCGCCAGCATCTCCTGGTACGCCTCGTAGGCCTGCCGGTAGGAGTCCTCCATGGCCCGGCTGGTGACCGCGTGCTGCTCCGGTGTGCCCTCGACGAACTCGTACTTGCCGGGGCGGCCCTGCTGGATGAGCTTGCGGGACGTGTCGGGGACGTAGAAGACCGGCTGCAGCTCCCGGTAGCGGCCCGACTCCTCGTTGTACGACCAGCCGACGCGGTGCCGCATGAACTCGCGGAAGACGAAGATCGGGGCGCTGATGAAGAAGGTCATCGAGTTGTGCTCGAACGGGCTGCCGTGCCGGTCCCGCATCAGGTAGTTGATGAGGCCCTTCGAGCGCTCGGGGTCCTTGGTGATCTCCTCCAGGGACTGCTCACCGGCCGTGGACACGCGGGCGGCGAACAGCACGTCGGCGTCGCCCGCAGCGGACTTCACGAGGTCGACGGTGACGTCGCTGCGGAAATGGGCCTTCGTGGGCTCGGGGGTGTCGGTCACCGGCAGGGTCCTTCCAATGGCGTCGATCGGGCGGCGACAACTCTACGGGCTGGCGAGGGGCGTACTCGTCGGCGGCTCCGGGCCAGAAACTTTCATGATTTCGTCGGGCGAATCGACGATTCGGGGCACCGATCGGGGTAGTCGTGCGTCTGACTCGGTAGCACCACCCGAAAGAGACTCCAAGGAGAACCACCCCATGTTCCGCCGGCGTGAATCCGTCCCGTTCTCGTTCGTAGCCGAGTCCGAGCGGTTCCGCAGTAACGTCACACCGCCTCCCCGCCCCCGCAGTACGGTCTCCGAGCGGGCGGGACGCGTCCTGATCGGCCTCGTCGTCGTCGGCGGTATCGCCGGATCGCTGCTCCTCGGGCTGCCCGCGCTGGGACCCGAGCAGGCGCCGGCGCACACGCAGCAGACCGAGGCCGCGCACGGGCGCTGACCCGGACGGACCCCTGGGGTGGTCGGTCCGGGCATCTCCTCGGTAGCCTCACCGGGCACAGCAATCGAGCGTGCTTGTGAGTGAGGATCAGTCGTGCCCCTGCCCTTCCTGACGGCCGACCGCGCGTTTGACACGACCGCGGAGGACGTCGCGCTGCCGTTCGACGACCACGACAGCTGGCGGCGGCCCTACCGTCCCGGTCCGTGGCGGGTCGCCGCGGCGGCCGGTCTGCTGCTGCTCGCCTCGTTCATCCTGTTCGCGGGGATGATCATCGCGTTCGCCGGGGCGCTGCCCGGGGCGGGGGCGTGTTTCGCGCTCGCCCTCGCGATCATCCTGTGTGCCCTGCGGATGCTGCGCGTCGGTGCCTGGGTGAGCCGGCACGGTGTGCGCCGGGTGGGCTTCTTCCGTACGACGACCGTGCCGTGGAGCCGGGCCACTGCCGTACGCACGGTGCAGCAGCCGGTGAAGTGGCTCGGGTTCCCCCGTACCGTGCAGGGCCAGGCGCTGATCGTCGTCCGTAAGGGCGGGGACGCGGTGCCGCCCTTGCTCACGGACTCCAACGCGGATTTTCTTGCGCGGGGGGAGGCGTTCGATCGGGCGGCGGACACGATTGAGGCGTGGGGGGATGAGTATCGGCCGCGGTAGCGGTTGCGCGGCGCGGAGCCGTCCGGTGTTTGAGGTGTCCTCAAGCGCCGGACGGCTCTTCTTTTGTCCTCAAGCGCCGGACGGGCTGGGGTGGCCGCCCGACGGGCCGGGGTCTTCGCCGGACGGGCCGGAGCGGTGCAAGGCGATCGCTCGTTGCATGGCCTTGCGGGCTCGGGGGGTGTCTCGGGCGTCCTGGTAGGCGACTGCCAGGCGGAACCAGCAGCGCCAGTCGTCCGGGGTGTCCTCCGTCTCCTCGCGGCGGCGTTCGAACACCGCGTCGGCGGAGGCGCGGTCGATGCGGCCGCTGGGAGTGCGCAGCAGCTCGTCGACGGGGAGGCCGCCCTCCGCGTCCAGTTCGGCGGCCAGGGCGTTGGCCCTGCGGACGAACTGGGTGTTCTTCCACAGGAACCACACGCCGATCGCCGGCAGGACCAGCACGGCGATCCCGAAGGCCACCGTGATGAGGGTGCCGTGCTTGATGAGCAGGACGCCACGGCTGCCGACCAGGACGAAGTAGAAGACCAGGACGGCAGCGGTGACGACGTAAGTGATCTTTGCGCGCATGGCGGGGCCAGTCAGTTCAGGTCGAGGAAGTGTTCCAGGCCGAACGTGAGGCCGGGAGTGGTCACCACGCGGCGGGCGCCGAGCAGGATGCCGGGCATGAAGCTGCTGTGGTGCAGGGAGTCGTGCCGGATGGTGAGGGTCTCGCCCTCGCCGCCGAGCAGCACCTCCTGGTGGGCCAGGAGGCCGCGGAGGCGTACCGAGTGGACCGGGATGCCGTCGACGTCGGCGCCGCGCGCCCCGTCCAGCGCGGTGCTGGTGGCGTCCGGCTGCGGGGCGCGGTCCGCCTCGCGGCGGGCGGCGGCGATGAGCTGGGCGGTGCGGGCGGCGGTGCCCGAGGGGGCGTCGGCCTTGTTGGGGTGGTGGAGCTCGATGACTTCGACGGACTCGAAGTAGCGGGCGGCCTGCTGGGCGAACTTCATGGTGAGGACCGCGCCGATGGAGAAGTTCGGTGCGATGAGCACACCGGTCTCCGGCGAGGCGGAGAGCCAGGTGTTGAGCTGCGCGAGCCGTTCGTCGGTCCAGCCGGTGGTGCCGACCACCGCGTGGATGCCGTGGCCGACGCAGTACTGGAGGTTCTCCATCACCGAGGCCGGGGTGGTCAGCTCGACGGCCACCTGGGCGCCGGTCTCCGCGAGGGTCTCCAGCTTGTCGCCCCGGCCGAGTGCGGCCACCAGCTCCAGGTCGTCGGCGGCCTCGACGGCTCGTACCGCCTCGGAGCCGATGCGGCCCTTGGCACCGAGAACGGCCACGCGCAGCTTGCTCATTGCTCTGCTTCCTTACGGGGGGATCGCTTCCCTGCGGAAGGATCTGGGCACGGAGGTTTTAGGCGACCGCTTCGTGGAGACGGGCGGCCTGCTTGTCCTTGAGCGGTCCGATGACGGACAACGAGGGGCGGTGTCCGAGGAGCTCGCCGGCGACGGAGCGGATGTCGTCCGGTGTCACCTCGCTGATACGGGACAGCATCTCGTCCACCGACATCTGCTCGCCCCAGCACAGCTCGCTCTTGCCGATGCGGTTCATCAGCGCGCCGGTGTCCTCCAGGCCGAGGACGGTGGAGCCGGAGAGCTGGCCGATGGCGCGGCTGATCTCCTCGTCGCTCAGCCCGTCCGAGGCGACCCGGTCGAGCTCGTCGCGGCAGATCTTGAGGACGTCGTGCACCTGGCTCGGGCGGCAGCCCGCGTACACGCCGAACAGGCCGCAGTCCGCGAAGCCCGAGGTGTACGAGTAGACGCTGTAGGCGAGTCCGCGCTTCTCCCGTACCTCCTGGAAGAGGCGGGAGCTCATACCGCCGCCGAGGGCGGTGTTGAGGACGCCCAGGGCCCAGCGGCGTTCGTCGGTGCGGGCCAGGCCGGGCATGCCGAGGACCACGTGGGCCTGTTCGGTCTTGCGGCCCAGGACCTCGACCCGGCCGGCGGTGCGCAGGGTGCGGGAGCCCTCGCGTGGCGCGGTGGGGACCGCGTCCGTACGGGAGAGGGCGCCGGCCCTGTCGAAGGCCTTGCGGACCTGGCGTACGACGGTGGCGTGGTCGATGTTGCCCGCGGCGGCGACGACGAGGCGGGTCGGGTCGTAGTGCTTCTTGTAGAAGCGGGCGATCTGGCCGCTGTTCAGGGCGTTGATCGTGTCGACCGTGCCGAGGACGGGGCGGCCGAGCGGAGTGTCGCCGAGCATGGTGTGCGCGAACAGGTCGTGCACGCAGTCGCCCGGGTCGTCCTCCGTCATCGCGATCTCTTCGAGGATGACGCCGCGCTCGGCGTCGACGTCCTCGGAGGCGATCAGCGAGCCGGTCAGCATGTCGCAGACCACGTCGATGGCGAGCGGCAGGTCCGTGTCGAGGACCCGCGCGTAGTAGCAGGTGTACTCCTTCGCCGTGAAGGCGTTCATCTCGCCGCCCACCGCGTCGATGGCGGAGGAGATGTCGAGGGCGCTGCGCTTGGCGGTGCCCTTGAAGAGGAGGTGTTCGAGGTAGTGCGTCGCGCCGTTCAGGGCGGGCGTCTCGTCGCGCGAGCCGACGTTCGCCCAGATGCCGAAGGTGGCGGAGCGTACGGAGGGCAGGGTCTCGGTGACGACGCGGAGGCCGCCGGGGACGACCGTACGGCGGACCGTGCCGATGCCGTTGCTGCCCTTGAGAAGCGTTTGGGTACGGGCGACGGCCCGCCCCTCCGAGGAGGGGCGGGCCGTCGTCGCGGAACTACGGGACGTCACTTGTCGGCGTCGTCCTTCTTCTCGTCCTCTTCGCCCTCGATGACGGGGATGAGGGAGAGCTTGCCGCGGGAGTCGATCTCGGCGATCTCGACCTGGACCTTGGCGCCGACGCCGAGAACGTCCTCGACGTTCTCCACGCGCTTGCCGCCGGCCAGCTTGCGGATCTGCGAGATGTGCAGCAGGCCGTCCTTGCCCGGCATGAGCGAGACGAACGCACCGAAGGTGGTGGTCTTGACGACCGTACCCAGGTAGCGCTCGCCGACCTCCGGCATGGTCGGGTTGGCGATCGCGTTGATCGTGGCGCGGGCGGCCTCGGCCTGCGAGCCCTGCTGGGCACCGATGTAGATGGTGCCGTCGTCCTCGATCGTGATGTCGGCGCCGGTGTCCTCCTGGATCTGGTTGATCATCTTGCCCTTGGGGCCGATGACCTCACCGATCTTGTCCACCGGGATCTTGACGGTGATGATCCGCGGGGCGTTCGGGGACATCTCGTCCGGGACGTCGATGGCCTCGTTCATCACATCGAGGATGTGGAGGCGGGCGTCGCGGGCCTGCTTCAGCGCGGCGGCCAGGACCGAGGCGGGGATGCCGTCGAGCTTGGTGTCGAGCTGGAGCGCGGTGACGAACTGCTTCGTACCGGCGACCTTGAAGTCCATGTCGCCGAACGCGTCCTCGGCACCGAGGATGTCGGTGAGGGCGACGTAGTGGGTCTTGCCGTCGATCTCCTGGGAGATCAGGCCCATGGCGATGCCGGCGACGGCGGCCTTGAGGGGCACACCGGCGTTCAGCAGGGACATGGTGGAGGCGCAGACCGAACCCATGGACGTCGAACCGTTGGAGCCCAGGGCCTCGGAGACCTGGCGGATCGCGTAGGGGAACTCCTCGCGGGACGGGAGGACCGGCACGATCGCGCGCTCGGCGAGCGCGCCGTGGCCGATCTCACGGCGCTTGGGCGAGCCCACGCGGCCGGTCTCGCCGACGGAGTACGGCGGGAAGTTGTAGTTGTGCATGTAGCGCTTGCGGGTCACCGGGGAGAGGGTGTCCAGCTGCTGCTCCATGCGGAGCATGTTGAGGGTGGTGACGCCCAGGATCTGGGTCTCGCCACGCTCGAACAGGGCGGAGCCGTGCACGCGCGGGATGGCCTCGACCTCGGCGGCGAGCGTACGGATGTCCGTGACGCCGCGGCCGTCGATGCGGACCTTGTCCTTGATGACGCGCTCGCGGACCAGCTTCTTGGTCAGCGCGCGGTAGGCGCCGGAGATCTCCTTCTCGCGGCCCTCGAAGGCCGGGAGGAGCTTCTCGCCCGCGATCTCCTTGATGCGGTCGAGCTCCGCCTCGCGCTCCTGCTTGCCGGCGATGGTGAGCGCCTTGGCGAGCTCGGTGCTGACGGCCTTGGTGAGGGCCTCCAGGACGTCGTCCTGGTAGTCCAGGAAGACCGGGAACTCGCCGGTGGGCTTGGCGGCCTTGGCGGCGAGGTCCGACTGGGCCTTGCAGAGCGTCTTGATGAACGGCTTCGCGGCTTCCAGACCGGCGGCGACGACCTCCTCGGTCGGGGCCTCCGCGCCGTCCTGGACGAGCTGGATGGTCTTCTCGGTGGCCTCGGCCTCGACCATCATGATCGCGACGTCGCCGTCCTCCAGGACGCGACCGGCGACGACCATGTCGAAGACGGCGTCCTCGAGCTCGGTGTGCGTCGGGAAGGCGACCCACTGGCCCTTGATCAGGGCGACGCGGGTGGCGCCGATCGGGCCGGAGAAGGGCAGGCCCGCCAGGATCGTGGAAGCGGAGGCGGCGTTGATCGCGACCACGTCGTACAGGTGGTCGGGGTTGAGCGCCATGATCGTCTCGACGATCTGGATCTCGTTGCGCAGGCCCTTCTTGAAGGAGGGGCGCAGCGGCCGGTCGATCAGGCGGCAGGTGAGGATCGCGTCCTCGGAGGGGCGTCCCTCGCGGCGGAAGAAGGAACCGGGGATCTTGCCGGCGGCGTACTGCCGCTCCTCGACGTCCACCGTGAGGGGGAAGAAGTCGAGGTTGTCCTTGGGCCGCTTGGAAGCGGTGGTGGCCGACAGCACCATGGTGTCGTCGTCCAGGTACGCGACGGCGGAGCCGGCGGCCTGCTTGGCCAGGCGGCCCGTCTCGAAGCGGATGGTGCGGGTGCCGAAGGTGCCGTTGTCGATGACGGCCTCGGCGTAGTGGGTCTCGTTCTCCACTAGTGAATTCTCCATACTCGTCGTCTTTCGTCCGGGCGCCCGTGTGGCGCCGGACGGAGCGGAGAGGCGTGCCGTCTGTGCGGGGCCGGTCTTCGATCGAAGCTCCCGGGCGTTGTCCCGGGGGCCACTACCGAGGACCGGCGGCGGCCGTGCGGCGCCTCTCCTCGTCTGTTGTTGTACGTCCAGGTTACTGAGGTTGCCCCCGGTCCCGCACGTACGGCAAAGGGAGCGGCTCCCAGAGTGAGGGAACCGCTCCCTTGCGCAGCGGTCTTACTTGGCGCCGCCGGCCGCACCGCGGCGGATGCCGAGGCGGTCGACGAGCGCACGGAAGCGCTGGATGTCCTTCTTGGCCAGGTACTGCAGGAGGCGGCGACGCTGGCCGACCAGGATCAGCAGACCACGACGGGAGTGGTGGTCGTGCTTGTGCGTCTTGAGGTGCTCCGTCAGGTCCGAGATGCGGCGCGAAAGCATGGCGACCTGGACCTCGGGGGAACCGGTGTCGCCCTCCTTCTGCGCGAACTCGGTCATGATCTGCTTCTTCGTAGCGGCGTCGAGCGGCACGCGGTACTCCTCTTGGTGTTCGATGCGCCCACGAGTGCCCCTGGTCTGGTTCTCAGGGGAGCTTGGGTGACTCGGGAGCGAGGGTCCGATGAGCGCAGCTCCCAGAGCGAACCGGGAACGCGTACACAAACGGCCACAGCCAGACTACCAGCCGCCCGGACCGGGCCCCGCCGGTCGTCAGCCGGTGAGCGCCCTCGCGCGCGCGTAGAGGTCCAGGACGGCGAGGCAGAGGGGGACGAGGGAGAGCAGGAGCGCGCTCTCGGCGAGATCCAGGGATCTGCCCCAGAACGGGGAGAGGCCCTTGCGTGGGACCGTCGCCCCGGCGGCGGCGAGGAGTACGGCGCCCGCGACGAGCGCCGCGCACAGTCCGGTCGTACGGGGATACAGGGCCGGGTCGTCCCGCTGGGCGGTGAGGGCGAGGCCGGTGACCGGGGCGGCGAGCGCGCCGATGCCCGCCACCAGCAGGCAGGCGACCTGGGCGGTGTAGCGGAAGAGGCGGGCGCGGAGCAGCAGCGCGAGCCCGGCTGCGAGGGCGAGGAGCCGGGCCCAGGTGTTGCCGGAGACGCCGAGGACGGCGGCCGCCGAGCCGGCCAGGCCGGCGCAGCCCCCGGCCAGGCCGAGCAGCAGTTCGTGGCCGCGCCGGGCCCGGTCCGCGACGAGGCGGGTGTCGACGGGGGCGGCGGGCGGGGTGTCCTCCGGGTCCTCGTGCTCGTCGGGGAAAGGGGCGGCCGGCCGGGGCGCGGCGTACCCGATCGGGAGCCGGGCGAAACGGGCGGAGAGGCCGGGCAGGAACGCGATGAGGCCGAGGGCGGCGGGGACGCAGACGGCGGCCGTGGCGGTGGCGGACGCCTCGGTGAGGATGGCGGCGAACGCGGCCAGCGCTCCGGCGCCGGCGAGGAAGGCGGCGCCGGCGAAGGGAGCGTCGCCGCGTGGGGCGAGCGCGGTGAGGGCGGCCGAGACGACGAGGACGGCGGCGCAGCCGAGCAGGAATTGCAGCCGGCCCGCTCCCCCGCCCGGGTCCGGGGCGATGAGGCCGGATCCGGCGAGGAGGACGAGCGGTAGGGCGCCCAGGCCGAGGGCGGCGGCGGTGACGCGGTCCGCGTAGACCCGGGCGCGTACGGCGGCGACGGTGGCCGACAGGAGTCCGGCGACGCCCGCGACGCCTCCGGGCGGTCCGTGCAGGTCGTGGCGGACCGGGTCGGCCCGCCACAGGACGAGGGCCGCCAGGAGGAGGAGCAGCGCGCCCGCGGCCGGGGCCGCGGCGCGCAGCAGGTCGTCGCTCCACAGGTGGCGGTCGCGGCCGGTGGCCGAGGCGATGGCGTCGGCGACGTCGTCGAAGACGGGCGGGGGAAGGGAGGCGGCGAAGGGGCGCAGCGTGAGGATCTCGCCGTCGAGTACGCGTTGCGCGGCGAGGGTGCGGGCGCCGTCCAGGACCGTTCCGTCGAGCCGCACGAGGTGGTGGCCGGGGGGTGCGGTGGCGGCGCCGGCCGGACCGGTGAGGCGCAGGACCTCGGGCCAGAGGTCGGCGGCGGCGATGTCCTCGGGCAGGGCGACGTCGATGCGGCTGTCGGGCGTGACGACGGTGACGCGGCGGAAGCCGGTCGTTGCGGTCGGACTCACGTGTCGGGGGCCCCTGTTCGTCGCTGGTCGGCGGTGTCCGCACGATGGGCGGGCCACCCTATCGGGCGGATCGGGGCGAAGGCTGACAGTGCGTAGGATCACGGGCGCTTCGGGGCGGGGCCGGCGGGGGCGTGTCCGTCCTGTGCGCGGCACGCGTCGTCCTGCGGCCGGCAGGCGTCGGCGCCCGGCCGCCCCGCCTTTCCCGTCTCCGCCCCGTTCCATGCCCGCCCGCACCCAAGGATCGATGCACCGGTGAGTCAGATCGTCGTGAAGCGTCCACCCCGCTTGCTGCCGCCGGAAGTTCCCACGAAAGAGGTGTTGTTGGAGGCGCCTCCGGTGCTGCCGCGTGGGCAGCGCGAGGGGATGCTGATGCAGCTTCTTCCGGTGCTGGGCATGGCGTCGTCGGTGGTGTTCTTCTTCTCGCCGCAGGCGCCGCCGTTCATGCGGGTCATGGGTGTGCTGATGCTGGTGTCGACGCTGGCGATGGTGGTGGCCCAGGTGGTGCGGTACCGGCGCGGTACGCAGGGGCGGGCGGCGGACGTGCGGCGCGACTACCTCGCCCGGCTTGCGCGGGCCCGCCGTGCGGTGCGGCGGACGGCGCGGGCCCAGCGCGACGGGTTGCTGTTCACGCATCCCGCGCCCGATCAGCTGTGGGCGGTGGTCGCCGGCGCGAGCCGGGTGTGGGAGCGGCGGCCCGGCGACGCGGACTTCGGGGTGGTGCGGATCGGGCTCGGCAGGCAGCGGCTCGCGACGCCGTTGGCCGTGCCGGAGCCCGCTCCGGGTGAGCCGGAGCCGGTGTGCGCGGACGCGGTGCGGCGGTTCGTGGCGGTGCACGGCTCGCTGGACGGCCTGCCGTTGTGCGTTCCGCTGCGGGAGGCGTACCGGGTGCGGCTGAGGGGGTCGGCGGAGCCGGTCAGGGCGGCGGCGCGGGCGTTGGTGGCGCAGTTGGTGACGCTGCACTCGCCCAGGGAACTGGTGGTGGCGGTGGTGGCCGCGCGGGATGCGGCGGTGTGCTGGGAGTGGGTGAAGTGGCTGCCGCATGTCCAGGTGCAGGGTGAGGTGGACGGGGCCGGTGCGAAGAGGCTGTTCGCCCGGGAGCCGGGCGGCCTGGAACCGCTGCTCGGCCCTCTGCTGGAAGGGCGGGGGCGTTTCTCGCCGGAGGGGGCGCCGCTTCCGGACCGGCCGCATGTCGTCGTGGTGCTGGACGGGGCGGAGGTGGCTCCGGGTTCGGTGCTGGGTGCGGCGGGGGGCGTGGAGGGGGTGACGCTGGTCGAGGTGGCCCCGGGTGACGCGGAGGATCCGCGCGGTGCTCTGTGTGTGCGGGTGGGCCCCGGTGCGCTGGAGGCGGAGTGCGGGGTGGGTGTGCCGGACGGGCTGTCGCCGGCGGCGGCGGAGGCGCTGGCCCGGCGGCTCGCTCCGTTACGGGCCGGCGGGCGGGACGGGGACGAGCCGCTGCTGGCCGCGCTGGACTTCACGGATCTGCTGGACCTGGGTGACGCGGGTGCGGTCGATGTGGAGCGGACCTGGCGGCCCCGGCCGGTGGCGGAGCGGCTGCGGGTGCCCATCGGGGTGGGTGAGGACGGTGTCCCGGTGGTGCTCGACCTGAAGGAGTCGGCGCTCGACGGGATGGGGCCGCACGGATTGTGTGTGGGCGCGACCGGTTCGGGTAAGTCCGAGCTGCTGCGGACGCTGGTGCTCGGTCTTGCCGTCACCCATTCCTCCGAAACGCTGAACTTCGTGCTCGCCGACTTCAAGGGCGGGGCTACGTTCGCGGGGATGGCGGGGATGCCACATGTGGCCGCCGTCATCACGAATCTGGCCGACGACCTGTCACTGGTCGACCGGATGGGCGACGCGCTGCGCGGCGAGCTCCAGCGCCGTCAGGAACTGCTGCGGGCGGCGGGAAACTTCACCGGTATCCACGACTACGAGCGGGCACGGGCGGCGGGCGCCGCGCTGGAACCGCTGGCCACGCTGGTGCTCGTCATCGACGAGTTCTCCGAGCTCCTGACCGCCAAGCCCGATTTCATCGACACGTTCATCCGGATCGGGCGCATCGGCCGTTCGCTGGGTGTGCACCTGCTGCTGGCGTCCCAGCGCCTTGAGGAGGGCAGGCTGCGGGGCCTGGAGACCTATCTCTCGTACCGGATCGGGCTGCGGACGTTCTCGGCGGAGGAGTCGCGGGCCGCTCTGGGGGTGCCGGATGCGTACGACCTGCCGCCGGTGCCCGGTTCGGGGTTCCTGAAGACCGGTACGCGGGAACTGACCCGCTTCAAGGCGGCGTACGTCTCGGGGGCGTACCGGCCGGGCGGGCCTGGGCCGGCCGCCGGGGAAGGGCCGGGCGGTCTGGCGGCGGCGCTGTTCAGCGCGCTGCCGGTACCGGTGCCTGGGTCTGCGGCGGGGGTGCCCGTCGCCCCGGCTGTTTCCCCTGCGCGCGGGGACGAGGCGGTCGCGGATTCCGTGCTCGACGTGGTGGTGCGGCGGCTGGCGGGGCAGGGGGTGCCCGCCCATCAGGTGTGGCTGCCCCCGCTGGACCGGGCGCCGGGTCTGGACGCGCTGCTGCCGGACCTCGGTACGGACCCGGAGCGCGGGTTCACCGTGGCGGGGGATGGTGAACGCGGTGCGCTGACCGTTCCGCTCGGACTTGTGGACAAGCCGTTCGAGCAGCGGCGCGAGGTGCTGTTCCAGGATTTCTCCGGGTCGGCGGGGCACATGCTGGTGGTCGGCGGGCCGCAGTCCGGCAAGTCCACGGTGCTGCGCACGCTGGTCGTGTCCTTCGCGCTCACCCACACACCCCGGGAAGTCCAGTTCTACGGTCTCGACTTCGGCGGTGGCGCGCTCGCGTCGCTGGCGGGCCTGCCGCACGTGGGCTCGGTCGCCTCGCGGCTGGACCCCGAGCGGGTGCGGCGTACGGTCGCGGAGGTGGCCGGGGTGCTGCGGGCCCGTGAGGAGGTGTTCCGGGCGTGGGGCATCGGTTCCATGGCCGCGTACCGGCGCGAGCGGGCCCGGGGCGGTCTGCCCGGTGAGGCGTGGGGCGACGTCTTCCTCGTCGTGGACGGCTGGGGTGGTTTCCGCACGGAGTACGAGGAGCTGGAGCCCGTCGTCACCGACATCGCGGCCCGGGGGCTCGGTTACGGGGTGCATGTGGTGCTCACCGCCGCCCGTTACCTGGAGGTGCGGGCCGCGCTGAAGGACCAGTTGACCGCGCGGCTCGAACTGCGGCTCGGTGATGTGTCGGACTCCGAGTTCGACCGGCGGGTCGCCGCGCAGGTGCCCGCCGGTGTGCCGGGCCGGGGTCAGGTGGCGGAGGGGCTGCACTTCCTGGCCGCGTCGCCGTGCCTCGGTCCGGTGGAGGAAGCGGCCGGTCTCCCGGACCGTACGGCGGCGCTGGCCGAGCGGATCCGGGCGGACTGGGCGGGTCCGCCGGCCCCGCCCGTACGGCTGCTGCCCGCCGTGCTCCCCGCGGAGCGGCTGCCCAAGGGGGACGAATTCCCGGAGCGGGGTGTCGCCATCGGTATCGCGGAGGCCGATCTGGAGCCGGTGTTCGTGGACTTCGACGCCGATCCCTTCCTTCTGGTGTTCGGGGAGGGCGAATCGGGGAAGACGGCTCTGCTCCGGCTGCTCGCCCGGCAGATCGCCCACCGCTACTCCCCCGACGAGGCGAAGCTCGTCGTCGGGGACTACCGGCGGGGGCTGCTGGGTGCCCTGCCGGAGAGCCATCTGCTGGAGTACGCGCCGACGCCGGACGCGCTCGCGACGCACATGGAGGCGCTGGCCGGTGTGTTCGCGCGCCGCCGGCCGCCGGCCGATGTCACGCCCCGGCAGTTGCGGGAGCGCAGTTGGTGGACGGGGCCACGGATCTTCGTCGTCGTGGACGACTACGACCTGGTCGCGGCGGGTACGGGCAGCCCGCTCGCCGCCCTTGCGGACTGTCTGCCGTTCGCGCGTGACACCGGGGTGCGCTTCGTCGTCGCACGCAACTGCGCCGGCGCGTCCCGTGCGATGTACGAGCCGTTCCTGCAACGGATCAAGGAGCTGGGCGCGCAGGGGATCGTGCTGTCGGGCGATCCCGGCGAGGGTGATCTGGTCGGCTCGGTGCGTGCCCGCCCGATGCCGCCGGGGCGTGCGTGCATGGCGACCCGGCGCGGTGGGAAGAGCCTCGTGCAGACCGGCTGGCTGCCGGAACGGCGCTGAGCGTCGGGGCGGTCGCGGGGGTTCGGCGGAGCCGGTCCCCGGCCGCCGTGTTGCCTGTACGGTGCCGTGCAGAGCCAGGTACGGAAAGGAGCCCTCACGATGGGCACGCAGGCGGAGAAGGACGAGCTGTACGCACTCGACATCTCGGGGGTGGAATGGCTGTGTGCTCCCGGGACGGAGCAGGAGGAGGAGCGCGTAGAGATCGCGCACCTTCCCGGCGGCGCGGTGGCCATGCGGTCCTCTCTGGACCCGGACACGGTGCTCAGGTACACGGAGGCCGAGTGGCGCGCGTTCGTTCTCGGCGCCAGGGACGGCGAGTTCGACCTTCCGTAGTCGTCGCAGGGCAGGCGTGGGGGCACGTTCGGGTGAACGTGCCCCTTCGTGCGTCCGGGCCCGGGGGGCCGGCCGGTCGGCCTCGCGCCGGTCAGTAGGCCTCGGTGAACAGGCGTGAGGACCGGAGGTCCGTGGCCCGGTAGTGGTCCTTGCCGGTCTCGATGAGCCTCGCGACCTCGTCGAGCCGGGCCCTCATGTGGTCGGCCTTGTTCCGGTACTTGTGCTGGAGGGCCACGTACTCGGCGTGCGCCTGGCCGTCCCAGGTGTCGGTGACGACCTTGAGCGCGCCGTCCATCTCCTCCAGGTCCCGGCAGATGTTCCGCGAGACCGCGCGGATGCGGTTGGCGACCTCCTGGACGCTCTCGTACCTGACCTTGGTGTGCGGGTCGTGCCCCATCGGGTTTCCTCTGGTCGTGTCGGGGGAAGGGCGCCGGGTTCAGACGCCGTTCAGGGCGGAGGTGCCGCCCGTGGAAGCCGGTTCCCGCACCGCCTTGAAGGCCGCGCGGACCTCCTCGTCGTTCGCGTTGCTGAGGTTCCTGGTGCCGTCGACGGCGTTGAGCAGTACGCCGAGAAGGCGCCGGATCTCGTCGTGGTCCTCGTTGACCACGAGCTGCGCGGAGGTGAACCCCGAGGCGCCCGCGCCGGTCCAGCCGGCCCCCACCGTCGCGAGGACGTCGGCCAGCTCCCGGGCCTGCCGGGACACCGCCTCGGCCGTGTGGACGATCTTGTTCCTGGCCTGGACGACCGGGTCGTCGGCAAGCGCGAATCCACCCGTGGGGCTGGTCATACGAGGTCCTCTCTCTGGGCCGTTCAGGCGGCTCAGGCTAGCCAGTCCGACGTCCGTTCCCGGCCGCGGCGAAGGCACCTCGCGGGTGTGCGAGGACGGCTTCCGGGGGTCCGCGGGCTCATTTCGTACGGCGCCGGCCCAGCTCCCGCGCGACGGCCGCCCCGCCCGCCACCGCGCCGGTCAGCAGGGCTGTGAGGGCCATGGCCCAGGCGGCATAGCGGCGGTCGCGCCGCTGCGGGGTGTCCGCCGCCGGCAGCGGCGCGGGGTCGGGTGCTCGGGCGCCCGAGGGCGGCTCGTCGGGGTGCGGGGCGTCCTGCGGTGGGTCGTCGCCGGAGAGCGCGCGGACCGGGTCGACTACACCCCATCCGACGAAGTCGTCACGGCCGTTGACGGAGCGTTCCGCGGTCTGTTCGATACGGGCGGCGATCTGCGCGGCCGTCCAGTGCGGGTACTTGGCGCGCAGCAGTGCGGCGACCGCGCTCACGTAGGGCGCGGCGAAGCTGGTTCCGCTGTCCGCGCAGTGGCCGCGGCCGGGGGCGGTGGAGACGATGTCGACGCCCGGCGCGGCGATGTCCACGAAGCTTCCCGGCCGGGAGAAGGGGGCGCGTTCGTTGTCGCGGTCGGACGCGGCGACGGCGAGGACCCCGCCGAACGCTGCCGGGTAGGTGGGCGTACGGGTGCCGTCGGCGCCGTTGTTGCCGGCGGAGGCGACGACCACGACGTCCCGGCGGACGGCCTCGGCCACCGCGCGGCCCAGGGCGGAGCCGGGGGTCTGCGGGCGGGCGGTCTCCTGCGAGATGTTGATGACCTGGGCGCCCCGGGCGACGGCGTGGCGGATCGCGGCGGCCAGCGACGCGTCCGTGCCGTGGCCGCGCGCGTCGTTCTGGCGGACCGGGATGACGGTCGCTCCGGGGGCGAGCCCGACGAAGCCGGTCCCTTCGCGGGGGCGGGCCGCGATGATGCCGGCGACGCGGGTGCCGTGGCCCACCGCGTCACCGGTGCCGTCGCCGCCGGGTCGCAGCATGTCGGCGCCGGGGGTGACCGCGCCCGCGAGCTGGGGGTGGGTGTCGTCCACCCCGGTGTCGATGACGGCGACGCGGACGCCCTCGCCCCGGGTGTCGTGCCAGAGCTCGTCCAGGAGCACGCGCTGCAACGACCAGGGGCGGCCCTCGAACCGCTGGTGCGCCGGGAGGACGCACGCGCCGCCGTCCGGGCCGGTGGCCGCGTGCGCGGGCTGGGCCGCGGCGAGGGCGGCCAGCGCGGCGAGGGCCGCCGCCGTCCGGATCGTCATCTCAGGAGCCCTGCGGGCGGCGGGCGCTGGTGGTGTCGAGCCGTGGGCCGCGGGGAAGGAACTCCGACCACTCGGCCGGTACGAGGGCGGGCCTCACGTCCTCGTAGCCGAGCCGGGTCTGCGCCTCGTTGGCCGGCCCCGGACCGTGCGGGGCGCCGCCCGGGGGTGTGCCGGTGGGAAGCGCGGAGTGCCCGGGGTCGCCGTCGCCGTTCCCCTGAACCGCGTACCGCAACCCCGTGTCCGTCACCAGGAAGAGTGATCCGTCGGGCCTGGTCTGGCGGCCCCGGACCTGGGTGTAGAGGAGCCCGCTGCCGGGCGTGACGTAGGTGCTGGTGCCGCCCGCGCCGACGGCCGCGGGATAGGTGGTGCCGGCCCAAGTGCTCAGGGTGGTGCGGCCCTTGCCGTCCGTCGCGCGCAGTACGGAGCAGACGGTGCTCCGGTGCCCGGTGTCGACGCGGACGGCCTTGCGGGCGGGCCAGTGCGCGGCCTGGCCGGCGAAGGGGGCCGGGTCGGGCACGAAGTCCTGGAGCCCCGCCGGGTAGGCGGTGCCGGCCTGGTCGAGTGCGGCGGTCTGCGGGGAGTTGACGATCAGCCAGGCGGTGAACTCGGAGACCGCCCGGACCCGGCCGTCGAGCACCACGTAATACGCGGTGCCCGCGCCGGTCCTGGTCCGCAGCACCGCGCCGACACGGTCCTCATGGGCGGACAGGTGGCCCCCGACGCCGGCGGGGGCGCCGATCTCGCCCGGGACGACGGGGAAGGCGACGGGGCTGCCGGTGTGCAGGGTGGCGAGCCAGTCGCCGGTGACGGGTCGCGGCCGGGCACGGCCCACCAGGGCGTCGGTGAGGTGTCCGAGGTCGCCGGGCCGCTCGTCCACGCGGTATTTGGTGCCCCGGGCGTCCACGAGGTACCGGGTGCCGTGCGGGTCCTGTACGTAGAGGACCTGGCCACCGGTGAGCCGGTTCGGGCCCTCCGTCAGCCGGTGGTCGCGGGCGGCGAGGACGAACCCCGCCTTCCGTGCACCGGCGCCTCCACCTCCCGGCCGTACGCAGACGGCCCACCGCTTGGCGGTGCCCGCGTCCTGCTTGCCGGGAAGCCGGTCGGGGGCGTACGGGATGCCGATGACCGGTCCGCGTGGGGGCCCGCCCGCGTCGAGGATGTCGTCGGCGACCTGCACGACGCCGTAGTCGCCGGGGTCGAGCAGCAGCCGGGCGGACGCGAGGTTCAGGACGGGGTGCAGCCGGGTACGGCGATGGACGCCCCGGCCGGTGGTGAGCACGACGTAGCGGGTGGTCGACGTCCTGCCGACGACGACCTTGGCTCCGGGGCGGTCCCAGCCCTTGGGCGCGACCGGACGGAACATGCCGTACGCGCCGAAGCCGGCGAGGAGCAGGGCGCCGGTGAGGACACCCGGGAGGACGGCGCGCAGCGGGCGCGGGGCGCCCTCGTCGGAGCCGTCCGGTGAGGGCTGAAGGAAGGCGGCCAGGGCTCTTCTCTTCGCAAATGTGTACGCGTTCAGCTCATCCCGTCGGGTCACCATGGCCCGGCCCGCCTTCCCTCTCCACCTACGCCGCATACCTGCGGACGCCCGCCGCTTGCACGCCGGCAGGGCTTCCTGCTGTCGGCGACCACTATGCCGCCCGGACCTGGGTGTTGGCCGAGGAGCGGTACGCTGTGCGCCTCCACCGGAGGGTTCGGCGGGAGGGGTGCGGCGCGGGCCGGAACGGCATGAACGGGGGCAGGGCGCAATGGCGAACAGGGGTGGCGCACGGCTGAACCGGAGGGCCGGGCCGATCGGCACTTTTCGATTGCAACAGCTGGTTCTGTTCGAAGTCGCGGTTGCGGTCCTGCTGTGCGCCTGGGTCGTCGGACCCGCGCTCCTGGGGCCTGCGGGGATGACGGCCGCGCTGCTCGTGGTCCTCGCCGTCGTGCGCAGACGCCGCCGTTCCCTCCCGGCCTGGCTGGGCACGGTCGTCGCGTTCCGGGCGCGGAACCGGGGGGCCGCCTCGCGGATGCCGGCGGCCGGCCCGGCCGACGGATCCCCGGTGGCCCCGCTGAGCGAGTGCGTACCGGCCCTGCGCACCTGTTCCTTCACGCATCGGGACCGGCGGCCGGTGGGCATGGTCGGCGACGGTACGCACCTGACCGTGGTGGTACGGGTGGACGCGGAGGACACGGTGCTGCGGGCGGACCGGGCCGTGCGGCCGCTGCCGCCGGGGCTCGTCCGGGAGGTGATGGACGTCGACGGCATCCGCCTGGAGTCGGCGCGGATCGTGCAGCACACCCGGCCCGCCCCGGCCCCGCATCTCCCCGGCGACGCGATCGCCGCGCTGAACTACGCACCCCTCCAGGCCCGTACCGGGTCACCGGCGGTGCGGCTCACCTGGGTCACCCTGACGCTCGACCCCGAGCTCTGCCCGGAGGCCGTACGCATGCGCGGCGGCGGCCGGACCGGGGCGCAGCGGTGCCTGTTGCGGGCGGCCGACCAGCTGACCGGCCGGCTGACCGGGGCGGGGTTCGGCGCGACGGTGCTCACGGAGCAGGAGCTCGGGGCCGCCCTCGCCGCCTCTGCCTGCGCGGACGCCACGACGGTCCCCCGTGCCGACGGCTCCGCGCGGCCCGTCCGCCGCACCCGGGAGACCTCGCGGACGTGGACCTGCGACGGACGCCGGCACACCGCGTACTGGGTGCGCCGTTGGCCGCGCTCCGGCGACGCGCCGATGCCCCGGCTGGTCGCGTTGCTCACCTCGGTGCCGGCGCTGGCCACGACGTTCAGCCTGACGCTGGCGCGGGGCGACCGGCAGGAGGTCGCCGCGGCGGGGTACCTGCGGATCAGCGCGCGCACCAGTGAGGAACTCCGCTCCGCCCGGCGCGAGTTGGAGCGGGTGGCGCGCGGGGGGCGGGTCTCGCTCGTGCGGCTGGACCGCGAGCAGCTGCCCGGGGTGCTCGCCACGCTCCCGCTGGGCGGGGCCGGCTGATGGCGGTGGCACCCGGGCGAAGGCGGGGGAGGCTGGGGTTCGGGCCAGTGGGTCCGCGCCGGCGGCGGTACACCATCGGGCCCGAGCAACTGGCTTCGCTGGACATGCCGGTGGGCGACGACGGGGTGGTGATCGGCGTGGACGAGGAGGGCTTCCCCGCCGTACTCGGCCTCAACCGCCCCTCCCCGTACGACATCACGCTCGTCGGCGGGCTGTGGACGGCGCAGGTGCTCGCGTTGCGGGCCGCGGCGACGGGTGCGCGGATCGCGGTGGAGACGGGGCGGGCGCACGCCTGGGCGAGCCTGGCCCGGGCCGCCGGTGGCAGCGGGTGCATCGCACTGCACGAGGTCGGCCGGGTGCCGCCGCTGGGCCCCTCGGCGGCCTCGCCGGTCGTCGTCGTACGGGACCGCGGCATGCGTCCGCCGCCGGGGCGGGCCGTGTCCGGGCCGTGGCAGTCGGTACTGACCCTGTTGCCGTATCTGGGGCCGGCCGCATCCGCGTCTGTGGAGAAGGCGTCATTGGTGGGCGTACAGCGGGTGTCACCCGACGAGGCGGAGGAGGCCGGGCGCCTCCTGCGGCTGCCGGCCGGTGCGGTCCGGGCGCTGCCCACCCTGGCGGACGGGGCCACCCTCTGGTGCACGCGGCGGGGGAGCCGGCTGGTGACGACCCGGGCGACCGACGCGGAGACGGGACTCCTGGGCGCCGCGCGCCGGGTGGACTGACGCGCGTGCGCCCGGGGGCCACACGGGGCGCATCTCAGGGGGAAGGCCGACGCGATTCTTGGTGCAGTTGTGCACGTTTGACCGCTTTGGGTTTCACTCCCCGTCGCACTCGGTCCACTTGGGTGCACTACGTGACGTACGGGACAGCGTTCGCGGCGCCGTACGGCCTGCCGTGGCGGGGCCCATGGCGATTAGGCTGGGTCCGGACGCGGCGGAGAACCTGTGGGCAGGCCATGTGCGTCCCAGGGGGAGAGCCGGGCGGTTCGCGTTACGGGAACGCCCCCACCCACCACGGCACAAGGGTGCTCGACCACACCAGGAGGCAAAGTGAACGGCGATCGGGACGAGATGCGCGGGGGCTGGGACAAGCCCGTCGACGAGTCGTCCGACGCGGAGCCCGCCGAGACGACGGGTGAGTTCACCATCGACTACACCCCGCCCGCCTGGTACACGCAGAACGCGCCGGGCGACTCCTCGGGCGGCGCCGGTACGCCGCCGGCCTCGCCCCCGCCGCCGAGCGGGGACCCGGTGCCGCTCCCCCCGCCCCCGGCGCAGCGGGGCTTCGACCCCGACTGGTCCCCCGCCCCGCCGGACACCGGTGACCTCGACAGCGGCGCCACGATGCGGTTCTCGGCCTCCGCGCTGAAGCGGGAGATCGAGGAGCGGGAACGCGCGGAGCGCCAGGCGGAAACGGACGCCGGGGCGGCGGGCAGCGATGCGCCGTCCCGTGCCGAGGGTGACGACGACGCGTCCGAGGCCGCCGCTGCCGTTCCGGACGACGCGGCGGAGGGTACGTCCGGCGCGGATCAGGAGGAGTCCTGGGACGACGTCCTGGGAAGGGTCTTCGACTTCGAGCCCCAGGAGGCGGCGGCGACGCCGAAGCCCTCGGACGAGCCCAGCGACACCCCGGCGGCCGGGGACAGCGAGGAGGGCGACAACGCCGGCCTCGCGTCGGCCGGCGCGTCCTCGGAGCCGTACAGCCCGAAGCCGCACGAAACGGAACCGGCCGATGCCGCGCCCTCCGACGCGGCCCCCGCAGCCTCCCCCGACGCGGACTCCCCCGAGCCGGACGACGAGGCTCCGGAGCACGACGCCACCCCGCACGCGGCACCCCGCGACCTGTCGGCGGACAGCGCGCCGCAGGACGCCTCGCCGTCCCCCTGGGCACCGGCCGCCCCTGCGCAGGGTGGTCTCCCGCCGCTGCCGCCCGCCTTCCAACCGGCCGCCCAGCAGCCCCAGGCCCCGCAGCCGCAGCCCTCCGCCCCGCAGTCCGGCTACGGCTTCCCCCAGCAGGCACCGCAGCCGCACCAGCCGGAACCGCAGCCCCACCAGCCCTCGCAGCCCCTCCCGGCCGCCGGCCTTCCGGCGCAGCGCCCGCAGCCGCCCGCGCCCCAGACCCCGCAGGCCCCCCAGCCGCAGGCCCCCTGGTCCGCACAGCAGCCGGCCCAGCAGCCCCAGCCCCAGCCCCAAGGCGGCTACGGCTTCCCGCAGGGTGCCCAGCCCCCGGCCCAGGGCACCCCCGCCCAGGGCATCCCGGCCCCGACGGCCGAAGCCGGCACCCCGAACCTTCCCGCGCAGGTCCAGCCGGAGCCGCAGCCGCAGCAGCCCGTCGACCCCCGGGCCGGCACCTCCTGGCCCACACCCGCCCCCCGGGATCCGCGTTCCGCGTCCGGTGCCCCGCTGGGCTACACGGCGGCCGTGGAACTCACCTCCGACCGGCTCATCCGGGGCAAGCAGAAGACCCGGAGCAGCCGTAACCCCTCGGGCGCCTCGCGCTTCAAGCTGGGCGGGAAGAAGGAGGAGCAGGAGAGGCAGCGCAAGCTGGAGCTCATCCGTACGCCGGTGCTCTCCTGCTACCGGATCGCGGTGATCAGCCTCAAGGGCGGCGTCGGCAAGACCACGACGACCACCGCGCTCGGCTCGACCCTGGCCAGCGAGCGGCAGGACAAGATCCTCGCCATCGACGCCAACCCGGACGCCGGCACGCTGGGCCGACGGGTGCGCCGCGAGACCGGGGCGACCATCCGCGACCTGGTGCACGCGATCCCGCACCTCAACTCGTACATGGACATCCGGCGGTTCACCTCGCAGGCGCCCTCCGGACTGGAGATCATCGCCAATGACGTGGACCCGGCGGTCTCCACGGCCTTCAACGACGAGGACTACCGGCGCGCGATCGGCGTGCTCGGCAAGCAGTACCCGATCATCCTCACGGACTCCGGCACCGGTCTGCTGTACAGCGCGATGCGCGGGGTGCTGGACCTGGCCGATCAGCTGATCATCATCTCGACGCCCTCGGTCGACGGCGCCTCCAGTGCGTCCACGACCCTGGACTGGCTGTCGGCGCACGGGTACGCGGAGTTGGTCCAGCGGTCCATCACCGTGATCTCCGGCGTCCGCGAGACCGGCAAGATGATCAAGGTCGACGACATCGTGCAGCACTTCCGGACGCGTTGCCGCGGGGTGGTCGTCGTGCCGTTCGACGAGCACCTGTCGGCCGGTGCGGAGGTCGACCTCGACATGATGCGGCCGAAGACCCGGGAGGCGTACTTCAACCTCTCCGCCCTGGTCGCCGAGGACTTCGCGCGCGCCCAGCAGCAGCAGGGGCTGTGGACGTCGGACGGCAGCGGCCCGCCGCCGCAGTACGCCCCGCCGCTGCCGGGCCGGCAGATCCCCGGACAGCAGGTCCCGGGCGAGCAGCCGTACGTACCCCAGCAGCCCCAGCAGCCCGGCCACCCCCAGTACCCCGGACAGCCGTACGCGCCCCAGCAACCCGGCCAGCCCTACCAGCAGCCGCACCCGCAGCAGCCCTACGGCGGCCAACAGCCCTATCCCCCGCAGCCGGGCCCCGGCGCCGGGCAGAACTGGCAGCAGCAGCCACCGGCCCAGGCCCAGCAGCCGCAACAGCAGCCCCAGGCCCAGCCACAACCCCAGGGTGACCAGCCCGGACACCCCGAACTGCAAGGTCCCGTACCGCCCGCCGGATGGCAGCAGCAGCCGCCGCCAGCGCCTCAGCAGTAGGGCGTCAGAGGTCTGAACCAATGAGGGTCCGCATCGCCTCCGCGATGCGGACCCTTTTGGCATATCCGCAGACCACACGCCGTTTCGGGGACCGTTGACGTGGCTCGACCACCGCTGATAAACCTTCGCAACACCAGCCGGCGAACCGAAGTTCAACACGCCTTCCCGTGCGAGTCATGACACGAGGTCCCAGACCATGGTCGTAAGAGTTCCGTCCTCCTCCGCCCCGCCACGCTCACGTCTGCGTGTGCTCCTGGCCTCCGGTGCCGCCGCCCTCGCTCTCGCGGCCGGGTCCGTCGTACCGGGAATGCCGCTCGGAGCCGCGCCCCAGCAGGCACAGGCCGCCGACAGCGGTAACAAGACACTCACCGTCGCGGTCGCGCAGAGCGTCGACTCCCTGAGCCCGTTTCTCGCCCAGAAGCTGCTGAGCACCAGCGTCTCGCGGCTCATGTACGACTTCCTGACGAACTACGACGCCAAGGACAACCACGCCATCCCCGGCCTGGCGACCAAGTGGGAGCCGTCCGCCGACAAGCTGACGTGGACGTACACCATTCGGACCGATTCGAAGTGGTCCGACGGGGAGCAGGCGACCGCCGAGGACGCCGCCTGGACGTTCAACAAGATCATGGACGACGAGGCCGCGGCCCAGGCCAACGGCAGCTTCGTCACCAACTTCAAGAAGGTCACCGCCCCCAGCCCGACCAAGCTGGTCATCGAGCTCAAGGAGCCGCAGGCCACCATGGCCGCGCTCGACGTGCCGATCGTGCCGAAGCACATGTGGGAGAAGGTCGGCGACTTCTCGAAGTTCAACAACGACACGAAGTTCCCCGTCGTCGGCAACGGCCCGTTCATCCTGACGGACTACAAGGTCGACCAGTACGTGAAGCTCAAGGCCAACAAGGACTTCTGGCGCGGCGCGCCCAAGTTCGACGAGCTGGTCTTCAAGACGTACAAGGACCAGGACGCCGCCGTCGCCGCCCTCCGCAAGGGTGAGGTCTCCTTCGTCGCCGGTTCGCCCGCGCTGACGCCCGCTCAGGCGAACGCGCTCAAGGGCGACAAGAACATCAAGGTCAACGAGGGTCCCGGCCGTCGCTTCTACGCGCTGGCCACCAACCCCGGCGCGCAGACCAAGGACGGCAAGAAGTTCGGCAACGGCAACAAGGCGCTGCTCGACCGGAAGGTGCGCCAGGCGCTGTTCCTGTCGATCGACCGCGAGACGATCATCGACAAGGTGTTCCAGGGGCACGCCGTCGAGGGCAAGGGCTACATCCCGCCACGCTTCTCGGCGTACGCCTGGGAGCCCTCCGCCGACCAGGCGCTGAGCTACGACCCCGACAAGGCGGCGAAGCTGCTGGACGAGGCGGGTTACAAGCTCAAGGGCGACCAGCGCGTCGGCAAGGACGGCAAGCCGCTCGACCTGCGCATCCTGTGCCACGCCACCGACCCGAACGACAAGGCGGTCGGCAAGTACCTGAAGGAGTGGTGGGGCAAGCTCGGCATCGGGCTGAAGGTCGACTGCCTGGACGACGTCTCCGTGCCCTGGTACGCGGGTGAGTACGACCTCGCCTTCGACGGCTGGTCGGTCAACCCGGACCCGGACTTCGTCCTCGGCATCCACACCTGCGCCGCCCTGCCCACCAAGGCCAAGGCGAGCGCGGCCACCGACAACTTCATCTGCGACAAGACGTACGACGAGCTCTACAAGAAGCAGCTCGCCGAGTACGACCCCGCCAAGCGGGCCGACATCGTCGGGCAGATGCAGTCCTGGCTGTACGACTCCGGTTACATGAACGTCATGGCCTACCCGAACGCGGTCGAGGCGTACCGCACCGACCAGATCAAGTCGATCACCACCATGCCCGAGTCGGCCGGCAACATCTACGGCCAGGACGGTTACTGGAGCTGGTGGTCGGCCGTGCCGGCGAGCGGCGACAGCGACTCGGACAGCGGCAGCTCTGGCTCCTCCACCGGTGTGATCATCGGAATCGTGGTGGCCGTCGTGGTCCTCGCAGGTGGCGGGTTCCTGATCTCGCGGCGCCGCCGCACCACCGCGGACGATCGCGAGTAGGTTCTCGAACGGGATGTGAGGAACCGGCCGGCGCGGGTCCGTACCAGGCCGCGCCGGCCGGTTCTTTCCAGGAACGACACGAGTAACGAGAGTTCCCCATGACAGCTGACAGCACTCCGGCGCTCGTGCAACAGGCGGACGCGGCTGCGGACGGCCCTCCGGCCGGCCCCTCGGCCGCACGCGGTCCACGGGCGCGCAACACCACGGCCTATCTGAAATATGTGGCCGCCAAGATCGCGGGCGCCGTCGTCTCGCTGTTCGCGGTTCTGGTCACCAGCTTCTTCCTCTTCCGGCTCATTCCGAGCGACCCGGTCAAACAGATGACGGGCGGCCGGCGCGTCTCGGCCGAGCAGCTGGAATCGATGCGCCATCAGTTCGGGCTCGACCAGCCGATGTGGCAGCAGTTCACCAGCTACATCGGGGACGCGCTCACCGGCGACTTCGGTGACTCGTACGCGTACCACGCACCGGTCATCGACAAGATCGTGGAGAAACTGCCGGCGACACTGCTGCTCACCGGCACCGCCTACGTCCTCTACAGCATCATCGGCATCTGGCTCGGCACCCGCACCGCCTGGCGCAACGGCTCGGCCGGCGACCGGTTCAACACCGCGCTCGCGCTCACGCTGTACTCGGTGCCGTCGTTCTGGCTCGGGCTGCTCCTGATCATCGTCTTCTCGGTGGGCGTCGGCCCGATCCCGGGCATGTTCCCCACGGGCGGGATGTCATCGGGTGACACGAGCGGTTTTGATTACGTCATCGACGTGGCGCATCACATGGTGCTCCCGGTCATCACCCTGGTGGCCGTCGGGTACGCGCAGACGCTGCTGGTGATGCGGTCCTCGCTGCTGGACGAGATGGGCAGCGACTATCTGACGACGGCCCGCGCCAAGGGGCTGCGGGACGACGTCGTGCGCCGCAAGCACGCCGTGCCCAACGCGATGCTGCCCACCTTCACGCTGATGTTCGTCAACCTGGGACATGTGGTCGCCGGGCAGATCCTGGTGGAGACGGTGTTCTCCTGGCCGGGCCTCGGCTCCCTCTTCTATCAGGGCCTCAGCACCCCCGACCTGCCACTCGTCCAGGGCCTGTTCTTCGTCTTCGCCACCGCGGTGATCCTGGCGAACACCCTTGCCGATGTGCTGTATCCGCTGCTCGATCCCCGGGTGGGCCGATGACCACGACCGATTCCATGCCCACGCCGACCCCGGCGCCGGCCCCGCCCGAGCCCGTCCGGAGCGCCCGCGCCCTGGCCAGGGCCCGCAAGCGCCGGTCCGCGGCCCGCTTCTGGCGGGAGTACCGCACGCACAAGGGCGGCATGTGGGGCCTCGGCGGCCTGGTGCTCATCGCCCTGGTGGCCCTGGCCGCGCCCCAGCTCGTCGGCGCCGACTCGGAGAGCGTCACCGAGGCCTCCGGCGGGGCGCTCGAATCGCCGAGCGGTGAGTTCCCGCTCGGCACCGACCAGTTCGGGCGCAGTGTGCTCGCGCTGCTCGTGTGGGGCGCGCGCGTCTCGCTGACCGTGGGGCTGCTCGCGGCGTTCCTGTGCGTCGCCATCGGCACGATCTTGGGGATCGTCGCGGGCCACTTCCGCGGCTGGTACTCGACAGTGCTGATGCGGGTGACCGACTGGTTCCTGGTGATGCCGACGCTGGTCCTCGCGGTCGCCCTGGCCTCGGTGATGGACCGCTCCCTGTGGACCATCGTCATCGCGATCGGCGTGACGACCTGGCCGACCACCGCCCGCCTGGTGCGGGCGCAGACCCTCGCCGTGGAGTCCCGCCCGTACATCGAGCGCGCCCGCGCGCTGGGCGGCGGCCACGGCCACGTCATGCTCCGGCACGTCCTGCCGAACGTGATGCCGCTGGTGCTCGCCCAGACCACGCTGGCCATCTCCAGCGCGATCCTGAGCGAGGCCACGCTGGCCTTCCTCGGCCTCGGCGATCCGACCATCACCTCCTGGGGCAGCATGCTCCAGGACGCGCGCGCCGCGGGCGCGGTGAGCGCCGGCGACTGGTGGTACCTGGCACCGCCCGGCATCGCCATCGCCCTGGTGGCGCTGGCGTTCACGCTGTGCGGCCGCGCGATCGAGTCCGTCCTCAATCCCAAGCTGGGGGTGGCCCGTTGAGCACGACGAGCATCCGCAAGACGCCTCTTCTGGAGGTACGCGACCTGACGGTGACGTACGCCGGCGGGGCGCAGGCCGTCCGCGGTGTGAACCTCCGGGTCGAGGCCGGGCGCAAGCTGGGCATCGCCGGGGAGTCCGGCTGCGGCAAGTCCACACTGGCGCTGGCCCTGCTGCGGCTGCTGCCCGCGGGCACGAAGGTGACCGGCGAGATCCTGCTGAACGGCGAGGACGTCCTCGCGATGAAGTGGGGCCAGGTCCGGGCCGTCCGCTGGGCGGGCGCGTCCATCGTCTTCCAGGGCGCGATGCACTCGCTGAACGCGGTGCACCGCATCGGGGACCAGATCGCCGAGCCGATCCTGCTGCACAGGAAGACGACCCCGGCGGCCGCCCGGAAGCGCGCCGGTGAGCTGCTGGAGCAGGTGGGGCTGCCCGCCGCCCGGGTGGACGCCTATCCGCACGAGCTGTCCGGCGGGCAGCGGCAGCGTGTGATGATCGCGATGGCGCTGGCCTGCGATCCGGGTCTGATCATCGCCGACGAGCCGACGACAGCCCTGGACGTGATGATCCAGGCCCAGATCCTGCGCCTGATCGAGCAGCTGGTCACCGAGCAGGACCTCGGCCTGATCATGATCAGCCACGACCTCGCGGTGCTCTCCGACACCTGCGACCGGCTCGCCGTGATGTACGCGGGCCGGGTCGTCGAGGAGGGCCCCGCCTCCGAGGTCTACGAGAACGCGCACCACCCGTACAGCAAGGCCCTGTCGGGCGCCTTCCCACGCATCGGGGACCCGTCGTCCCGGTTCGCGCCGCAGGGCCTGCCCGGCGACCCGCCCGACCCGTCGGCGCTGCCGGCCGGATGCACCTTCCACCCGCGCTGCGCCCTGGCCCTGGACTCCTGCGCCACGCAGGACCAGGAGCTGCGGGACTCGGGTCCGGGGCGGCAGGCCGCGTGCGTGCTGGTGGGTCCGGAGGGGGCCGCGGCGCCGGTTCTGCCGGGCGCCGAGGAAGCGAGGAGTACATCATGACGACGACCCCCGTGGACCTGCTCAGCGCGCAGGGGCTCCGGATCACCTTCCCCGGCCGGCGCGGGGCCCAGCCGGCGCGTGCGGTGGACGGGGTGGACCTGGACATCCGGCCCGGCGAGATCGTGGCCCTGGTCGGCGAGTCGGGGTGCGGCAAGACGACGCTGGCCCGCTCGCTGCTGGGCCTGGTCCCGCCGACGGCCGGGCAGATCACGTTCGACGGGAAGCCGCTGGACTACGGGAGCCGGGCGCTCAAGGCGTACCGCAAGCGCGCTCAGCTGGTCCTCCAGGACCCCAGCGGCTCGCTGAACCCGCGCCACACGGTGTACGAGGCGGTGGCCGAGGGCCTGCGCATCCACGGCTACGAGGGCGACGAGCGGCAGGCGGTGCACGACGCGCTGTCACGGGCCGGGCTGCGTCCGCCGGAGCGGTTCTTCCTGCGCTACCCGCACGAGCTGTCGGGCGGTCAGCGCCAGCGCGTCGTGATCGCGGGGGCCCTGGTCCTGGAGCCGGAGCTGATCGTGGCGGACGAGCCGGTGGCCTCGCTGGACGCGTCGGTGCGCGGCGAGATCCTGGCCCTGCTGCTGCGGCTGCGCGAGGAGCTGGGGCTCTCCGCGCTGGTCGTGACGCATGATCTCGGTCTGGCGTGGAACATCGCGGACCGGGTCGCGGTGATGTATCTGGGCCGCATCGTGGAGACGGGTGACGTCGAGCAGATCCTGACGGCCCCGCGCCATCCGTACACCCAGGCACTGCTGTCGGTGCTGCCGGAGGCGCCGGGCGATCCGGTGGTGCTGACGGGTGAGCCGCCGGACCCGTCCCGGGTACCGCCCGGCTGCCGCTTCCACGCCCGCTGCCAGGTGCTGGCCTCGGGCGAAGCGGAGCGGGCGGGCGTCGCGGACGCCTGCCGTACGCAGGACCTGCCGGTCCTGTCGGGCGGCGGGGAGACGCAGGTGGCGTGCCACTGGGCCACGGCAAAGGTGACCGCGCCCACGTCCTGACGGGCGTACGGGTTTCCCGGCCGCACCGGCCGGGAAACCCGCGCGGTCAGTCCTGCTCGGCGGCGGCGATCAGCTCACTGCACCGCTTCACGTCGGCGGCCATCGCCACCAGCAGGTCGTCGATCGTGTCGAACTTCAGCATCCCGCGTACGTACGCCAGGAAGTCCACGGCCACGTGCAGGCCGTACAGGTCGAGGCCGACGCGGTCGATCGCGTACGCCTCCACCGTGCGCTCGGTGCCGTCGAACTGCGGGTTGGTGCCGACCGAGATCGCGGCGGGCATCGCCTCGCCGTTTGCGTGCAGCCAGCCCGCGTAGACGCCGTCGGCGGGGATCGCGGTGTGCGGGAGGGTTTCGACGTTCGCGGTGGGGAAACCCAGCTCGCGGCCGCGTTGCGCGCCCCGGACGACGACGCCCTCGACGCGGTGCGGGCGGCCCAGGATCTCGGCGGCACCGGCCACGTCGCCCTCGGCGACCAGGCGCCGGGTGAGCGTGGAGGAGAACGGCTCGCCGCCGCCGGCCTCGCCGCTCACCCGCAGGTCGATGACCTCGACGCGGTAGTCGTGCTCCTCGCCCAGCTCGGCCAGCAGCTCGACGTTCCCCGCGGCCTTGTGGCCGAAACGGAAGTTGGGGCCCTCGATGACCAGCTGGGCGTGCAGCTTGTCGACGAGCACCTTCGCGATGAAGTCGGCCGGGGCGAGCCGCGAGAACTCCGTGGTGAACGGCAGGATCAGCATCGCGTCCACGCCCAGCTCCGCCATCAGCTCGGCGCGCCGGTGGTGCGGGGCGAGCAGCGGGGGGTGGCTGCCGGGCCGGACGACCTCGCTGGGGTGCGGGTCGAAGGTCACGACGACCGACGGCACGCCCAGCTCGCGCGCCCGCTCGACGGCGCGGCCGATGATCAGCTGGTGTCCGCGGTGCACCCCGTCGTACGAGCCGATGGTGACGACGCTGCGCCCCCAGTCCTGGGGGATGTCCTCCAAGCCTCGCCAGCGCTGCACTCTGACCGCTCCTCGCCCGAACCTGTGTACGTGGATATCTCACTTACGCAGGTCTAAGACTGCCATGCTCACGCCCTGCGGCCTGCATCGGCATGGGCATCGGAGCCCTCAGCGCCTCCACCGTGCGCCGTGCGCTGGGCCCGACGACGGCCGCCCACTCCTGCGGCGCCTCGGCCAGCCAGCCCGCGACCAGCGCGCCGAACCCGGGCACCTCGCGGACCAGCGCGACGAGCCGCCGGTCGAACAGGGCGGCGCCCTCGGGGGTACGCACGAGGAGCATCCCGGTCCGGTGCACCAGCGCCCTGGTGCGCACCGGCGACCGCCCGGCGCATCCGGCCGCGGCGGACCGCAGCAGGGCTTCCAGGACCACCGGGTCCGGGCTCCCCCCGCGCTGCTCGGCGTCCAGCAGCACCTCCAGGAGTTCGTCGCGGGTGGGCTGCGAGGCGGGGCTGCCGGGCGAGGCGAGCACCGCGGCCAGCGACCCCCGGACCGGCGCCGCCGCCGGGCGGTCCCGGAGCAGTCCGGTGAGCAGCGGCAGCAGCAGGGCGCGTGCGGCGGGCCCGTACTCCAGGCGGCGGTCGAGGTACGCGGCGGTGTGCGCCGTGTCCTCCGGGTGGCCCTCGGCGTAGGCGCGTACGAGTCCGGCGGCGTGCAGCGCGAGCTCCGGGGCGTCGATCCCGGCCAGGGCCCGCAGCACCTCGCCCGCCCCCTGGTCCGGCCGCGCGAGCCGGTCCCGGTAGGCGGTCACCACGATGTCCGCGTGGGTGGGCAGGGCGGCGGCGAGCGCGGCGGCGGGCACGCGCACGTCCTGCGGGCCCTCGGCGACGAAGGCCCGGACGGCCTGCGGGAGGTAGCGGGCCCGGGTCCGGGGGTCCGCGACGAGCAGCGCCAGGACCGGCCCGTGCAGCTCGCTGTCGGCGGGGCGGGCCAGCACCGCGAGCACGGCCCGGCGCACCCGGTCGCGGTCCGTGTCGAGGGTCAGGCGGGGGGCGACGAGCGTCGCGTACGAGACGGCGGCGACCCGGCGCGCGCGCCGCTCCTCGTCCCCCGCCCACCGCTCGACGGCCCGGCAGAGCGCGGCAGGCTCGTCCTCGGCGAGCGCGGCGAGCAGTTCCTCGGCCCGGGGGTGCCCGGCGTCGACAAGCGTGTCGGCCAGATCGTCGACGCCGAGGTCCCGGCGGGCGTGGAGGAGGGCCTGCGCGGCGGCGGCGACGGTGGGACAGCCGGGGACGGCGGCGCCGGTGGGCTCCGCCCCGTCCTCGGCGGCAGCGGGCGGCTCCGCCCCGGCCCCGGCGGCCGCCAACGGGCGCTCGTCCGTGAACCAGGCGCACAGGAGGGGCCGCACCGTTCCCGGGTGGGCGGCGAGCCGCCGGGCGACGGCGTCGAGGAACCGCGCGTCGCCGTCCCCCTCCCCCGGCGGTCCGTCCGCCGGGACGAGACGGCGGAAGAGGTCCATCCGGTCCGCCTCGGGCAGCCGCAGTTTCCGCCAGAACCAGGGCCCGAACTCCGCGTACGCCCCACGCGCCCCGCCCCCGCCCGCCTCGGCGGAACTCCGCACGACGCGCCCGGCGAGCAGCCGGAGCACGCCGAGGTACGGCCGGGCGTCGGGCACCCTCAGCAGCGTCTCGGCGAGCAGGTGCGCGGCCCACCAACGCGGGTCGGAGAGGGGCCGGCCCCGGTCACCGTCCGCCGCCTCCTCCGGCAGCCGGTCCAGCGCCTCGATGAGGTCCGCCAGCCGGTGGGCCAGGGCGGCCGTGCCCTGGCGGCGGGACAGGAGGAGCAGGGCCTGGATCACCGGGCCGATCCGGTGCCGGGGCACGGGCAGGCTGCGCGGTCCGGCCGGAAGCGGGTGCCCGTCCGCCTCGCCCCGACGGGGGCGCGGCACCCGGCCGTCGTCCTCCGCCGGCTCCGCGTGCCACCGGTGCACCAGCGCCCGCAGGGCCGCGTCCAGATCGAGGTGGGTGCTCTGGATCCAGTCCCCCACCTCCTCGTGGGCGAAGCGGTAGCCGGCGCCGGCCGGGACGAGGAGCCCTTCGGTGAGGACCGCCGGGGCCCAGCCCGTACGCCAGGGGAACAGTTCCTCGAAAGCGGCCCGGTCCAGCTCGCCCTGACCGGGGCCGAGGCAGCGGCGGGCCGCCTCGTGGACCTGTCCCGCCACCCGGGCCGCCAGGCGCCGCACCGCGGTGGGTCCGGGGCGGTTCCCGGCGGCGATGCGGACGGCGACGCGCAGGCACATCAGGTCGAGGTGGGCGGCGAAGACCTCCTCCGTGCCGGGGCGCCCGGGCGTGCCCGGCGGCAGGGCCTCGCGCACCTCGGCGAGCAGGCGGAGGGTCAGCGGGTGGCGGTCATGGCCGGCGGCGAGGGAGTCGGGCGGGAGGCCGAGCCCTTCCCGGGCCCGTTCGGCCTGGCCTGCGGTGAAGTCGGTGACGCGGACCGCCGGAGGGATCCGCCGGGCGGGCCTGGCCGGCCGGTGCAGGGCCTCGGGCGGGTAGAGCGCGCCGGCCGTCTCCCAGTGCTCGGGGCGGCAGCCGACGACGAGCCGGGCGCCGTTCTCGCGGAGCCAGCCGGCCGTGCCGGTGGTCCAGTCGGCGAGCCGGTGGGCCAGGACGGGCGGCATCTCCTCCGGGGCGTCCAGCAGGATCAGCAGCGGCACGCCGGAGCCCGCGGCCAGCCGGGCGACCCGCTCGGGCGTGGCGCTCGCCATGTCGCCCGGGGCCCCGGCGGCGGCGACGATGCGCCCGGCCTGCTGGAGCGTGCGCGCGACGGCGTCGGCGACGGAGGCGTCGTCCGCGAGGAGGTCGGCGCCGCGCAGCCACAGCGTGGGCGCGGGCACCGGGCCCGTCGCCCGGCGCGCGGCGATCGCGGCGAGCTCGGTGGTGCGCCCGGTGCCCGGCTCACCGACGAGACCGAGGACCACGGCCGGTTCCTCGGACCCCGCTCCCGCGAAGGGCCCGGCCGCCGCGAAGGGCCCGGCCGCCGCAGAGGATTCCGTCGTCGCGGAGCCTTCCGCCGCCGCGAACACCTCGGACTCGGCGCGGATGTCGGGCCGCTCCACCGGTTCGTGGCGCTCGCCCGGGCCGCCCGCCGAGCCGACCGACATGGCGGTGAGCTGGAGGGCGCCGGCGAGGTTGAGATCGGGGCCGTAGCCGGGGACGGTCGCGGCGTTGCGCCGCAGCAGCTCGCCCAGCGGCCCGTCGACAGGCGCCCCGGCCAGCGGTGCGGCGCACCCGGCGGTGGCGTGGGAGGCGCGCAGGGAGAGCCCGAGGACCGCGATGACGGCCCCGCTGTCCGGGTCGAGCACAGGCCCGCCCACCGCCGCACCGCCCAGCCGGAGCGCGTCACTGCCGTCCGTGCCGAGGGCCAGTTCCAGGGCCCGGTCGATGCGGTGGGTGCGGCCGCGACTGGTGTAGGTGACCGGCGTGCGGCCCAGGACGCGGGCCTCGCGCAGACCGTGCGCGGCGACCGTCACATACGTACCGGGGTCGATGCGCTCCCGTACGCGGATGGGCAGCGGCCGTACGCCCAGGGTGCCGGGGCCGCCGGTGGGCAGGAGGGCGAGGTCCCATTCGGGCACGGCGGTGATGTCGGCGGCCTCGACGCGGTGGCTGCGGCCGTCCGTGCCGTGCAGCAGGAGGTACGGAAGGCCGTCGACCGCTTCGTGGCTGGTGACGACCGTGCCCCGGTCGTCGGCGACGAAGCCCGTCCCCCGCGGCCGGCCGGCCGGATCGCACAGTCGTACCAGCGTCGCCCGGTCCCCGCATCCCATGATCCGACGGTAGGCCGACGAAGATCCCCGCGCGGACCACTCCGGGCGAAAGCGCCCCCGTCACCCCCCTGATTCACTCCGAGCGCCTGCCCGTTGGGGTGAATCCGGGGCGTTCGGTGGACAGGAATGGGTGGGGGGATCGTGGAGCGGGCACAGGGGGCTCTGCCCGCTCCACGATGAGGGTCCGCGGAGGCACCGGCACCCGGTCAGCCGAAGACGGCGAGGCTCTTGGCCTTGCCCTTCTGCTCCTCGACCAGCACCAGGAACCGCCCGTCCGGCCCGAAGACGGCGACCGGTCCCGGCGGGTGGGCGGGCATGTCCAGACGTACGCCGTTCAGCAGCAGCTTCGCCCGCTTCTCGTCCACGTCCCAGCGGGGGAACGCCGACGCGGCGGCCTCGGCCACCGGCATCACGGTCAGCTCCTCCTGGTGCTGTTCAAGCGTGCGCGCGGCGTCCAGCCCGTACGGGCCGACGCGGGTGCGCCGCAGGGCGGTCAGATGGCCGCCCACGCCGAGCCCGGCGCCCAGGTCGCGGGCGATGGCCCGGATGTACGTCCCCGAGGAGCAGACCACCGAGACGACCAGGTCGAGGACCGGCGTACTGTCCTCGGCGACGGCCTCACGGACGTCGTAGACGCGGAAGGACGAGACGGTCACCGGCCGGGCCGGGATCTCGAACTCCTCGCCGCCGCGCACCCGCGCGTAGGACCGCTTGCCGTCGATCTTGATGGCGCTGACCTTGGACGGCACCTGCATGATGGCGCCGGTCAGCGCGGCGACCCCGGCGTCGATCGCCTCGCGCGTGACCCCGGAGGCGTCGGCGGACGAGGTGATCTCGCCCTCCGCGTCGTCCGTGACCGTGTTCTGGCCGAGCCGGATCGTGCCCAGGTACTCCTTCTCGGTCAGCGCGAGGTGGCCGAGGAGCTTGGTGGCCTTCTCGACGCCGAGCACGAGCACACCGGTCGCCATCGGGTCCAGGGTGCCGGCGTGGCCGACGCGGCGGGTGCGGGCAATGCCGCGCATCTTGGCGACGACGTCGTGCGAAGTGAAGCCGGACGGCTTGTCGACAATGACCAAACCGTCCGGCGCCTTGTTCTGCGTCATTCGGAGGCTGTGTCCTCGTCGGTCTCGTCCTCCGGCTTGCGGTACGGGTCCGCGTCGCCGGCGTACGCGGCGCCCGAGGACGCCTCGCGCACCTTGGCGTCCGAGGCGCGCGCCCGGTCGAGCAGGTCCTCGATGGCCCGGGCGTTCTCCGGGAGCGCGTCCGCCACGAAGGTGAGCGTCGGGGTGAACTTCGTCCCCGCCGCCGAGCCGACAGCGGACCGCAGGATGCCCTTGGCGCTCTGCAGGCCGGCCGCAGCGCTGGCCCGCTCCTCGTCGTCGCCGTAGACCGTGTAGAAGACCGTGGCCTCCCGCAGGTCACCGGTGACCCGGACGTCCGTGATGGTCACGTGCGTCCCCAGGCGCGGGTCCTTGATGCCGCGCTGCAGTTTCCCGGCGACCACCTCCTGGATGAGGTCCGCCAGCTTCTTAGCCCGCGCGTTGTCGGCCACTGGTCCGTCTCCTTCTCGCCTTGCTCAATCGTCTTCGTCGCTGTGCAGCCGCCGTCGTACGGACAGCAGCTCCACTTCCGGCCGGGCGGCGACGAGGCGCTCGCACCGGTCGAGTACGTCTGTGAGGTGCCGGGTGTCCCCGGAGACCACGGCGAGGCCGATCTCGGCCCTGCGATGGAGATCCTGCCCGCCCGTCTCCGCCGCGCTCACCGCGTACTTGCGCTGGAGTTCGGCGACGATCGGACGGACCACGGAACGCTTCTCCTTCAGCGACCGTACGTCGCCGAGAAGCAGGTCGAAGGACAGTGTCCCCACATACATGTATGTCCGGATGTCCCGCCGGTTCGGGTTCGTGCCCCGCCGATGATCGGCGGGGACACAAGAACCGTACACGGAACGGCCGGGGCCGATCGACGGAAATAGGTCCCGTCGACCGGCCCCGACTGTTGAGGTACGGGTCAGCCTCGCGGCTTCTCGCGCATCTCGTACGTCGCGATGACGTCGTCGATCTTGATGTCGTTGAAGTTTCCGAGGTTGATACCGCCCTCGAAGCCTTCGCGGATCTCGGTGACGTCGTCCTTGAAGCGGCGCAGACCGGAGATGGTGAGGTTCTCCGCGACGACCTTGCCGTCGCGCAGCAGGCGCGCCTTGGTGTTGCGCTTGACCTCGCCGGACCGGACGAGCACACCGGCGATGTTGCCCAGCTTGGACGAGCGGAAGATCTCGCGGATCTCCGCCGTACCGAGCTCGACCTCTTCGTACTCCGGCTTGAGCATGCCCTTGAGGGCCGCCTCGATCTCCTCGATCGCCTGGTAGATGACCGAGTAGTAGCGGACGTCCACACCCTCGCGGTCGGCCATCTGCTGCGCACGCCCTGCGGCGCGCACGTTGAAGCCGATCACGATGGCGTCGGAGCCGGTCGCCAGGTCGATGTCCGACTCGGTGACCGCACCCACACCGCGGTGCAGGACCCGGATGTCGACCTCTTCACCGACGTCGAGCTGGAGCAGCGAGGACTCGAGAGCCTCCACCGAACCGGACGCGTCGCCCTTGATGATGAGGTTGAGCTCCTGGACCAGACCGGCCTTGAGCGCCTCGTCCAGGTTCTCCAGGGAGAACCGGACACCCTTGCGGGCGAAGTTGGCGTTGCGCTCGCGGGCGGCACGCTTCTCGGCGATCTGGCGGGCCGTACGGTCCTCGTCCACGACGAGGAAGTTGTCGCCGGCGCCCGGGACGTTGGTGAGACCCAGCACGAGGACGGGGGTCGACGGACCCGCTTCCTCGACGTTCTCGCCCTTGTCGTCGAGCATCGCGCGGACACGGCCGTAGGCGTCGCCGACCACCATCGTGTCGCCGACCCGCAGGGTGCCTCGCTGGACCAGGACGGTCGCGACGGCACCGCGGCCGCGGTCGAGGTGGGACTCGATCGCGATGCCCTGCGCGTCCTGCTCCGGGTTGGCCCGCAGGTCGAGCGAGGCGTCGGCGGTGAGGACGACGGCCTCCAGAAGAGCCTCGATGTTGAGGCCCTGCTTGGCGGAGATGTCGACGAACATCGTGTCGCCGCCGTACTCCTCGGCCACCAGACCGAACTCGGTGAGCTGACCGCGCACCTTGGTCGGGTCGGCACCCTCGACGTCGATCTTGTTGACCGCGACCACGATCGGCACGTCGGCCGCCTTGGCGTGGTTCAGCGCCTCGATCGTCTGGGGCATCACACCGTCGTTCGCCGCCACCACGAGGATCGCGATGTCGGTGGACTTCGCACCACGGGCACGCATGGCGGTGAACGCCTCGTGACCCGGGGTGTCGATGAAGGTGATACGGCGTTCCTCGCCGTTGACCTCGGCACCGACCTGGTACGCACCGATGTGCTGCGTGATGCCGCCGGCCTCGCCCGCGATGACGTTCGTCTTGCGGATCGCGTCCAGGAGCCGCGTCTTACCGTGGTCGACGTGACCCATGACGGTCACGACCGGCGGACGGGAGACCAGGGCCTCTTCGCCGCCCTCGTCCTCGCCGAACTCGATGTCGAAGGACTCGAGCAGCTCGCGGTCCTCCTCCTCCGGGCTGACGATCTCCAGGACGAAGTTCATCTCGTCCGCGAGGAGCTTCAGCGTCTCGTCGGAGACGGACTGCGTGGCGGTGACCATCTCGCCGAGGTTCATCATGACGCCGACCAGCGAAGCCGGGTTGGCGTTGATCTTCTCGGCGAAGTCGGTGAGCGAGGCACCGCGCGACAGCCGGACGGCCTGTCCGTTGCCGCGAGGCAGCATCACGCCGCCGACCGACGGGGCCTGCATGGCCTCGTACTCCTGGCGCCTCTGCCGCTTCGACTTGCGGCCACGACGCGCGGGACCGCCGGGACGGCCGAAGGCGCCCTGCGTGCCACCGCGGCCACCGGGGCCGCCGGGACGGCCACCGAAGCCGGGACGGCCGCCGAAGCCGCCGCCACCGCCGGGACGGCCCGCGCCGCCACCGCCGCCGCCGGGACGGCCGGCGAAGCCGCCGCCACCGCCGCCGGGACCGGCCGGACGACCCGCGAAGCCGCCGCCACCGGGACGGCCCGCGCCGCCCGGACGACCGCCGCCACCGCCGGGACCGCGGCCACCGCCGGGGCCACCACCGGGACGCGGGCCGGCAGCGGGACGCTGCGGCATCATGCCCGGGTTGGGCCGGTTACCACCGGGGCCGCCGCCCGGACGGGGCGCCTGCGGCCGGGGCATGCCGCCCGGAGCCGGACGCGGCGCGCCACCCTGGCCCTGCGGGCGCGGGGCGCCACCGGGGCCACCCTGCGGACGCGGGGCGCCGGGGCGCTCCTGGCCGCCACCGGGACGCGGGGCGCCGCCGGGACGGGGTGCCTGCGGACGGGACATGCCCGTCGAGCCACCGGAGGTGAAGGGGTTGTTGCCCGGACGGGGACCGGCCGGACGGGCGCCGGGGCGCGGGGCGCCCTGGCCGGCGGGACGCGCGGGGCGCTCGCCGCCGCGGCCGCCGTCACGCTGGCCGCCACCCTGCTGACCGGACGGGGCCGGACGCGCGGGACGGGGGCCGGGGGTCGCGCCGGCGGGGCGCGGTGCCTGCGGCGCGGCCGGCTGGGCCGGGGCCGGGGCCGAGAACTCCGCGGCGGGCACCGGCGTGACCGGGGCCTTCGGCGCGGGCTTCGGGCCCGGACGCGGGCCGGAGGCCGGCGCCGACGGGGCGGAGGGGGTGCTGCTCGGGGCCTCGGCGGCGGCCGGCTTGGGGGCCGGGGCGCCGGGCTTCGGGGCAGCGGGACGTGCCGCGGCGGCCGGAGACGGCGCCGCGGGCTTGGTGGGGGCGGCCTTGCGGGGCGCGCCCGGCTTGGCAGCGGGCTTGCCGGCGTTGCCGCCGGGCCCCTGCAGTGCGTCAGTCAACTTGCGCACGACCGGCGCCTCGATCGTCGAGGACGCCGAACGGACGAATTCACCGAGTTCTTGGAGCTTGGCCATGACGACCTTGCTCTCCACACCGAACTCCTTGGCGAGTTCGTATACCCGGACCTTAGCCACTTCGCTCCTTTTAGGTCCGGGTTACCGCCGGACCGTCGCTACTTCATGGGCGTACTCATCGCGTACTCATCGAGTGCTCATCGCAATCTCGACCTACTTCCAACTCGCGAGGTACCTGACCGCACGGGGACCCGTGCCGTTCATTTCTTACGGTGTCACCCGCTCGACGAACCGCTGTACCGCGGTCGGGTCGAACGGCCCCTTGGCCTTGAAGGCCCGGGGGAAGGCCCGGCGGCGAACCGCCAGGTCCAGACAGTCGGGGACGGGATGCACGTACGCACCCCGGCCGGGCAGCGTACCGCGAGGATCGGGGACGCAGGCGTCCCCGTCCGCGACGATGCGCAGCAACTCGGTCTTGGCCGCCCGCTCCCGGCATCCCACACAGGTTCGTTCAGGGCAAGCGCGGGCGAGCGTCCGGCCAGACACGGCTAAGTCTACCTCCCCGCACCGACCTCACCCCTTTGGGGCAAAAATCGAACGTACGTTGTCGTGATCTCAGCGACCGGCCGACGGGATCTATTCCCCGTACGCCGCTCGCGGGTGCGTCAGCGCCGGTCCGAGCGCTCCCGCGCCCGCTCGGCGCGCTCGCGGTCGGCGACGTCGCGCTCGGCGTCGGTCTCGGTGTCCGGGCGGATGTCGATGCGCCAGCCGGTGAGCCGGGCGGCCAGGCGGGCGTTCTGCCCCTCCTTGCCGATCGCCAGGGAGAGCTGGTAGTCCGGCACGGTCACCCGGGCGGAACGGGCACCGAGGTCCACGACCTCGACCTCGCTCACCCGTGCGGGTGACAGCGCGTTGGCGACCATCTCCGCCGGGTCGTCCGACCAGTCCACGATGTCGATCTTCTCACCGTGCAGCTCGGCCATCACATTGCGCACACGACCGCCCATCGGGCCGATGCACGCGCCCTTGGCGTTGAGCCCCGAACGGGTCGAGCGGACCGCGATCTTGGTGCGGTGACCGGCCTCGCGGGCGATCGCGCAGATCTCCACGGAGCCGTCGGCGATCTCCGGGACCTCCAGCGCGAACAGCTTCTTCACCAGGTTCGGGTGGGTCCGTGACAGCGTGACGGAGGGGCCGCGCACACCCTTGGCGACGCGCACGACGTACGTACGCAGCCGCAGACCGTGGGTGTACTCCTCGCCGGGGACCTGCTCCTGCACCGGGAGGATGGCCTCCAGCTTGCCGATGTCGACCAGGACGTTCTTCGGGTCCTTGCCCTGCTGGACGACGCCGGTGACGACATCGCCCTCGTGGCCCGCGTACTCGCCGAACGTGCGGTCGTCCTCGGCGTCACGCAGACGCTGGAGGATGACCTGCTTGGCGGTGGTCGCGGCGATCCGGCCGAAGCCCGACGGGGTGTCGTCGAACTCCTTGGGCTCCTGCCCCTCCTCCAGATCGGCCGGGTCCTCCTTGGCCCACACCGTCACATGGCCGCGCTCGTCCAGCTCCACGCGCGCCCTGCGGTGGCTGCCGTCCGTACGGTGGTACGCGATGAGGAGGGCCGACTCGATCGCCTCGACCAGGACGTCGAACGGGATCTCCTTGTCCTGCGCCAAGCCCTTCAGCAGCTTCACGTCGATGTCCACGGCTACGCCTCCTCTTCCTTCTTGTCCTTGCGGTTGAATTCCAGCTCCACGCGGGCCTTGGTGATCTCGTCGAAGGCGATCCGGCGGGCGGTGGGCTTGCGGCCCTTGACGCCCGGCACCTCCAGATCGAGACCGTCCTCGTCCACCGCGAGGATGCGGGCCACCAGTTCGCCGCCCTCGCGCAGGGTCAGCCTGGCGAGGCGCCCCGTGGCGCGTACGTAATGGCGGTGCTCCGAGAGCGGGCGGTCGGCGCCGGGCGAACTGACCTCCAGGACGTATTCGTCCTCGCCCATCACATCGGTCTCGTCCAGCTTCGCGGAGATCGCGCGGCTCAGCTCCGCGCAGGTGTCCAGCTCGACACCCTCATCGGAATCCACGACGATCCGCAGCACTCTGCGGCGGCCTGCCCGGGAGACTTCGATCTCTTCCAGCTCCAGTTGCTCGGCGCTGACGAGCGGTTCGACCAGCCCGCGCAGCCTCTCGCTCTGGGTGGTGCTCATCCGGGTGACTCCTCGGCCGCGTGTGCTGTTGTGGGGATCTCGCGTGTCTGGTCAAAGGGTATCCGGTCGCAAGGGGTGTTGCTGTCCGCCGGTCCTCCGAGCGCGGGTACGCTCACAGGCGGTGATCACTTCCGGACAGATCCAGTCAAGACAGGTCCAGCCCGAAGGAGAGCAAGTGCGGCGTACGGGGACGACGCGCAGGGGCGCGCTCGCGGCGACCGGCGCGCTGGCCGCCGGGGCGGTGCTGTCCGGCTGCGGAAGCGACGACGACACGGGCGGAGGCACCAAGGGCTCCGCGCACGGTGGCGCACGGACCGCCGCCGACGGGGCGTCCTCGGTACGCGCGGAGAAGGCGCTGCGCACCAGCGCCACCCGCACCACGGCGACCCTGCTCGCCGGTTACGAGCACGCGCTCCGGGCCCACCCGACGACGGCGACGGCCCTCACCCCCCTGCGCGACGCGGTCCGCGCCCACCTCAAGGCGCTCTCCCCCGGGAAGGCCCCGGCGCTCGGCATGGCCCGCTCGCGCGCCACCGGCCCCGCCGCCGCGGTCAAGGAACTGGCGGCGGCCGAGCGCTCCGCGGCGGACGCCTACACCGCCCTGCTCCTGGAGGCGCCCGGGGAGCTCGCCCGGCTGCTGGCCTCGGTCGCCGCCGCCTGCGCGGCGCACGCCTACCTGCTGACCGAACTGGCCAAGGAGACCCCGGCATGAGCGACGGCAAGAACGACGGCCCGCTGGAAGCGGCCCAGGCGGCGCTGGCCGCCGAGCACGCCGCCGTCTACGGCTACGGGGTCGCGGGGGGCCGGGTCGCGGCGGAGCGCCGGGCCGAGGCCACCGCCGCGTTCCACGCCCACCGCGCCCGCCGCGACGCCCTGGTGCGCACGGTCCGGGACCTGGGCGGTGAGCCGGTGGCCTCGGACGCCGCGTACGCTCTGCCGTTCGCGGTGCCGGACGCGGCGGCGGCGGTCCGGCTCGCCGCGGTGCTGGAGGACCGCGTCGGGTACGTCTACTCCGACCTCGTCCGGGCCGCCGACGGGTCGTTGCGGCGCAGCGCGGCGGACGCGTTGCGGGAGGCGGCGGTACGCGCGGCGCGCTGGCGCGGCAGCGGCGTACCCTTTCCCGGGCTCGCCGAGCGGGCCGGGGCGAAGGCCGGGACGGACGCGAAGGCCGGAGCCGGTGCCCGGCGCTGACACGGGCGCACCGCAGAAGGCTTGAAAGGGAACACATCACGTATGGGTTTTGAACCGCCGCAGCGTCTGGTGCGAGCGCTCGGTGAGTCGTACGGGGATACGGCCGCCGGGGACTGGCTCGCGGGGCTTCCCGCACTGACCGAGCGGGCGCTGGCCGCGACCGGCCGCACCCCGGTCGTGGAGCGGGTCGCGGCCCCCGGCGGGCGCAGCAGCCTGGTTCTGCTGGTCCGGGGGGCCGACGGCACCCCGGCCGCCCTGAAGCTGGCCCCCTCCGGTGCCGCGCCGGAGCTCGAACAGGCGGCGCTGGCGCACTGGAACGGCTGGGGCGCGGTGCGGTTGCTCGAACCCGTGGCCGGCGCGCTGCTCCTGGAGCGGCTGCACCCCGAGATGTCGCTGCGGTCGCTGCCGGAGGCGAAGGCGCTGCTGGAGGCGGCCGGGACGGTGCGCCGGCTCTGGGTCGACCCGCCGGCCGGGCACGGCTTCGAGACGGTGACCGAGCGGACGGGGCGGCGGGTGGACGCCATGCGCGCCGCCGCCGCATCCGATCCGGCGCTCGAACCGCTGGTCACCGCCGCGCTGGCGGCCCGCGAGGAGCTGGTCGCCGGCTCCCCCGAGACGCTGCTGCTGCACGGCAACTTCCGGCAGAGCAAGGTGCTCGCGGGTGAGCGGGCGCCCTGGCTGACGGTCGGGCCGGAGCCGCTGGTCGGTGAGCGGGCCTACGACCTGGCGCGGCTGGTCCGGGACCGGGTGGAGGACCTGATCGCGTCGCCCGCCGGGGCGACGACGGCCCGGCGCAGGGTCAAGAAGCTCGCGGACTCGCTGGATGTGGACCAGGAGCGGCTGCACGGCTGGACGCTGTTCCGTGCCGTGGAGTCGGGCACCCGGGCGCTGGCGGCCGGGCGCCGTCAGGAGGGCGAAGTGACGCTGGAGTTCGCCGGCTGGCTGTAGACGCGGGCAAGGGCCCCGCACGAGATCTTCGTGCGGGGCCCTTGCGCGTGCGGAGCGTCAGTCCTGCTGCTCCGAGAGGCGGGCGATGGCCTCCTCGACCGTCAGCTCCTCGCGCTCGCCGGTGCGGCGGTCCTTCAGCTCCAGGACGCCTTCGGCCGAGCGGCGGCCGGCGACCAGGATCTTCGGGACGCCGATCAGCTCGGAGTCGGTGAACTTGACGCCGGGCGAGACGCCGGCGCGGTCATCCACCAGGACGCGCAGTCCGGCGGCGGCCAGCTTGTCGGAGACCTCCAGGGCCAGTTCGGTCTGGAGGGCCTTGCCCGCGGCGACGACGTGGACATCGGCCGGGGCGACCTCGCGGGGCCAGCACAGGCCCTTGTCGTCGGCGGTCTGCTCGGCGAGGGCGGCCACGGCGCGGGAGACGCCGATGCCGTACGAGCCCATCGTGACGCGGACGGGCTTGCCCTGCTGGCCGAGCACGTCGAGCGCGAAGATGTCGGCGTACTTGCGGCCGAGCTGGAAGATGTGGCCGATCTCGATGGCGCGGTCGACCTGGAGGCCGGTGCCGCACTTGGGGCAGGCGTCGCCCGCCTCGACCACGACGACGTCGAGGTAGTCGTCCACCTCGAAGTCGCGGCCCGCGACGACGTTCTTCGCGTGCTTGCCGTCCTTGTTGGCACCGGTGATCCAGGCGGTGCCGGGGGCGACGCGGGGGTCGGCGATGTAGCGGACCTTCTCCAGGCCCTGCGGGCCGACGTAGCCGCGTACGAGGTCGGGGCGGCCCACGAAGTCCTCGGCGGTGACCAGCTCGACCACGGCCGGGGCCAGGTGCTCGCCCAGCTTGCCGAGGTCCACCTCGCGGTCGCCGGGGACGCCCACGGCGACGATCTCGCCGTCGACCTTGACCAGCAGGTTCTTCAGCGTGGCGGAGGCCGGTACGCCGAGGTGGGCGGCCAGGGTCTCGATGGTCGGGGTGTCGGGGGTGTCCAGCTCCTCGACGGGGCCGGTGCCCGAGGCGTCGCCGGGGGTGGCGTTGAAGGTCACGGCCTCGGTGTTGGCCGCGTAGTCGCAGTTCGGGCAGTCCACGAAGGTGTCCTCGCCGGCGGGCGCCGGGGCCAGGAACTCCTCGGACGCCGAGCCGCCCATGGCGCCGGAGACGGCGGAGACGATGCGGTGGTCCAGGCCGAGCCGCTCGAAGATGCGGATGTACGCGGCGCGGTGCAGCTGGTACGCCTCGGCCAGGCCCTCGTCGGTGGTGTCGAAGGAGTACGAGTCCTTCATCTGGAACTCGCGGCCGCGCAGCACACCGGCCCGGGGGCGGGCCTCGTCGCGGTACTTCGTCTGGATCTGGTACAGGATGACCGGCAGGTCCTTGTAGGACGAGCACATGTCCTTGACGACCTGGGTGAAGATCTCCTCGTGCGTGGGGCCGAGGAGGTAGTCGGAGCCCTTGCGGTCCTGGAGCCGGAACAGCAGGTCGCCGTACTCGTCGTACCGGCCGCTCGCCTCGTAGGGCTCCTTGGGCAGCAGCGCGGGGAGCAGGACCTCCTGGCCGCCGATGGCGTCCATCTCCTCGCGGACGACGCGGGTGATGTTCTCCAGGACCTTCTTGCCGAGCGGCAGCCAGGACCAGATTCCGGCGGCGGTGCGTCGTACGTAGCCGGCTCGGACGAGGAGCTTGTGGTTGAGCGTCTCGGCGTCCGCCGGGTCGTCGCGCAGTGTCTTGATCATCAATCGGGACATGCGCTGGACCTGGGCCATGGTGAACTCCTGCTCGGAAGGGTGATGGGCCCGAGGTTAGCGGGGCGGCCCGTGCGGGCGGAAATCCATTCAGCGAGCGCGGCGCAGTGGCAGGGGTGCTCCCATGACCGCGTACGGCTTCGGGGCGCTGGGGAAGAGCACCCGGCGGGCCAGGTCCTGGTAGCCGAGGGAGCGGTAGAGGCCGCGGGCCGGGCTCTCGGTGTCGATCGCGGAGAGGATCGAGCGGGGCTGGGCGACGGCGTCGGTGATGGTGGTGATCAGGGTGCGGCCGATGCCCCGGTTCTGGAAGTCCGGGTGGACGTGGAGCTCGGTGATGACGAAGGCGTCGTCCAGCCAGTGGGCGCTGCCGGTGGCGCGGAGGTAGGGCTCGACGACGGTGGACCACCAGTGGCCGCGGTCGTTGGGCATGCCGTAGACGAAGCCGACGAGCCGGCCCCCGGGTGTCAGGGCGCCCAGGGCGCGGGCGTGCGGGTGGTCGAGGTGCCGGAGCACGATGTGCCGGCGGACCTCGACCTCCCCGGCGCTCAGGCCGAAGGCGACGGCCTGGACGGCCAGGGCCTCGTCGACGCGGGCCGCGAGGTCGATCGGCCCGACCCGGACGCCGGTGGTGCGGGGGCCGCCCCCGGAATCTGCTGCCATGGGCCGACCCTACTGTCCGGGCCGCCGGGGCGGGGGCGGGTCAGAAGAGCACGCTCATGAAGGCGCCGGTCTCCCGGAAGCCGATGCGACGGTACGCCTTGCGCGCGGGGGTGTTGTAGTCGTTGACGTACAGGCTGACGACCGGGGCGACATCGGCCAGCGCGTACCGCAGTACGGCGGCCATGCCGGTCTCGGAGAGGCCGCGGCCGCGGAATTCCGGGGCGACCCACACGCCCTGGATCTGGCACGCCTGGGGGGTGGTGGCGCCGATCTCCGCCTTGAAGACGACCTTGCCGTCGTCGATCCGGGCGAAGGAGCGGCCCGCGCCGATGAGTTCGGCGACACGGGCCTGGTAGAGGAGTCCGCCGTCGCCGGCCATCGGGGAGACGCCGACCTCCTCGGTGAACATGTCCACGCAGGCGGGCATCAGGATGTCCATCTCGTCCTTGCGGACGCGGCGGACCAGCGGGTCGGGTTCCACGTCGGCGGACGGGCTCTCGGTGACCATGAGGGGCTGGTTGGCCCGGACCTCGCGGGCCGGGCCCCAGCCCGGTTCGAGGAGGCGCCACAGCTCGGCGGTGGGCTCGGCGGGGCCGACGATCGAGGAGCAGCGGCGGCCGGCCCTGCGGGCGCGGTCGGCGAAGGCGCGGACGGCTTCGGGGCCGGCGCAGATGGGGACGAGGTTGGCGCCCGAGTAGCACAGGGAGCGCAGCCGGCCGTCGGCGTACCAGCCCCACATCTCGCCGCCGAGGCGCCAGGGGTCGAGTCCGGCGATCTGGACGCGGGACGTCACGAAGGCGTTGGCCACGGGCTCGCTCTCCAGGACGGCGAGCGCTGCGCCGAGGTCGCTGGGTTCGAGGACCCGGGTAGTGGTGTGCGTCAACACGAGGGGGCCTCACCATGCGGTCTGCTGATTTCCGCACTGTAACCGAAGAGCCTGAGCGACGCCGCCCGTGCCCGGGAACGACTGTGCGCACCCGCGGTGAGGCCGCTCACGGAGGCGCCCCGCCGAGGGCTTCCTCGCGGGGCGCTGCCGGGGTTGCGGCGGGTCAGCTGATGGAGACCTCGGGCTCGCCGGAGGCGACGCCGTCCTTCTCCATCTGCTCGGCGATCTTCATGGCCTCCTCGATGAGGGTCTCCACGATCTTCGACTCGGGTACGGTCTTGATGACCTCGCCCTTGACGAAGATCTGGCCCTTGCCGTTACCGGAGGCGACGCCGAGGTCGGCCTCGCGGGCCTCGCCGGGGCCGTTGACGACGCAGCCCATGACGGCGACGCGCAGCGGGACCTCCATGCCCTCCAGACCGGCGCTGACCTGGTCGGCGAGCTTGTAGACGTCGACCTGGGCGCGGCCGCAGGAGGGGCAGGAGACGATCTCCAGGCGGCGCTGGCGCAGGTTCAGCGACTCCAGGATCTGGATGCCGACCTTGACCTCCTCGGCGGGCGGCGCGGAGAGCGAGACGCGGATGGTGTCGCCGATGCCCTCGCTGAGCAGCGCGCCGAAGGCGACGGCCGACTTGATGGTGCCCTGGAAGGCGGGGCCGGCCTCGGTGACGCCGAGGTGCAGCGGGTAGTCGCACTGGGCGGCGAGCTGGCGGTAGGCGTTGACCATCACGACCGGGTCGTTGTGCTTGACCGAGATCTTGATGTCGCGGAAGTCGTGCTCCTCGAAGAGGGACGCCTCCCAGAGCGCGGACTCGACCAGCGCCTCGGGGGTGGCCTTGCCGTACTTCTGCAGCAGCCGGGCGTCCAGCGAGCCGGCGTTGACGCCGATCCGGATCGGTGTGCCGGCGTCCTTCGCGGCGCGCGCGATCTCCTTGACCTTGTCGTCGAACTGCTTGATGTTCCCCGGGTTCACGCGCACCGCGGCGCAGCCGGCGTCGATCGCGGCGAAGACGTACTTCGGCTGGAAGTGGATGTCCGCGATCACCGGGATCTGCGACTTGGCCGCGATGGTCTTCAGGGCGTCCGCGTCGTCCTGCGTGGGGCAGGCCACGCGCACGATCTGGCAGCCGGAGGCGGTGAGTTCGGCGATCTGCTGAAGCGTCGCGCCGATGTCCGACGTACGGGTCGTCGTCATCGACTGCACCGAGACGGGCGCGTCCCCGCCGACCGCAACCGATCCGACCTGGATCTTCCGGCTGACCCGCCGTTCGGCGAGCTTGGTCGGAACGGCGGGCATTCCGAGAGAAATCGCAGTCATGCGCTGAGCATCCCCAAGGTGTGGATCGAGGTCCCGGTATCGGCGGGCTCCGGCCTTCGAGGTTACGTCACCGAGGGCGGCCGGGAGCACACCGCGTCCGGCCCCGTACGGAATGTCGGCCCGCCGGACGCACCCCGCACACCGCCGGTCACTCGCGGTGCACCGGGCGCGTCCGGCGCGCCCCGGTCAGGTGATCTTGACCGGGTTGACCACGTCGGCGACGAGGACGAGCAGGGTGAAGCAGATGAAGACCCCGGCGACCACGTACGCGACGGGCATCAGCTTGGCGACGTCGAACGGGCCGGGGTCGGGGCGCTTGAAGATCCGCGCCGTGTGCCGGCGCAGCGCCTCCCACAGGGCCCCCGCGATGTGGCCGCCGTCGAGCGGGAGCAGCGGCAGCATGTTGAAGAGGAACAGCGAGAGGTTGATGCCCGCGAGCAGATTGAGCATCATCGCGATCTGGCTCTCCGTGGGCACGTCGAGCGCCATCACCTCGCCGCCGATCCTGGCGGCGCCGACCATGCCGACCGGGGAGTCCGCGGTGCGCTCGCCGCCCCCGAACGCGGCGTCCCAGAGGGCGGGGATCTTGGAGGGCAGGGCGATGATCGAGCGGACGCCGTTCTCCGCCATGTCGCCCATCCGGACCACGGAGTCGCCGAAGGAGAGCGGCAGGATCTCCGGCTTGGCGGCGAAGCCGAGGTACCCGGCCGTGACGAACTTGCCGGGGACCGGCTGGCCGTCGGAGTCCTTCTTGGCGACCGCGTTCTTCAGGAGCACCGCGTGCAGGGTCTTCTCCCGGCCGTCGCGCTCGACCGTGATGGCGGCGGGTCCCGTGGTGTCGCGGATGCGGTCGGAGAGCGCGTCCCAGGAGTCCATCCGCTCGCCGTCGAAGGCGACGATCTTGTCGCCCTTCTTCAGCCCGGCGGCCTGCGCGGGCGAGACGGCGTCGGACTTCTTGCAGGTGGTGCGCTCCGTGCTCTGCGGGATGACGCACTTCTGGACGCCGGCGACCTCGGTGGTGTTGGTCTGGAAGCCGAAGGTCATGGAGACGCCGAGGAAGATCGCGACGGCCAGCACCAGGTTCATGAAGGGGCCGGCGAACATCACGATGACGCGCTTCCACGGCTTGCGCGTGTAGAAGAGGCGGTCCTCGTCGCCCGGCTGCAACTCCTCGAAGGATGCGGATCTGGCGTCCTCGATCATGCCGCGCCAGGGCGAGGTGGAGCGGGCCTCCAGCTTCCCGTCGGCGCCGGGCGGGAACATCCCGATCATCCGGATGTAGCCGCCGGCCGGGATGGCCTTGATGCCGTACTCCGTGTCGCCCTTCTTGCGGGACCAGATGGTGGGGCCGAAGCCGACCATGTACTGGGGGACGCGGATGCCGAAGAGCTTGGCGGTGGAGAGGTGGCCCAGCTCGTGCCAGGCGATGGAGAAGAGCAGACCGAACGCGAAGACGGCGATGCCGAGAATCGTCAGCAGGATCGTCGTCATGCTCATGCGCGTGCCTCCGCAATGGCCTTGGCCGAGAGTTCCCGGGCCCGGGTCCGCGCCCAGGTCTCCGCTTCGAGTACGTCCGCGACGGTGAGAGAAGTTCCCGATTCCGGTGTGCCGTGTTCGCCCACCACCGCGGTGACCGTGTCCATGATGCCGTTGAAGGGCAGCTTCCCGGACAGGAACGCGTCGACGCACTCCTCGTTGGCCGCGTTGAACACGGCGGGGGCTGTGCCGCCCAGCGCGCCGACGTGCCGGGCGAGGCCGACGGACGGGAAGGCTTCGGTGTCCAGCGGGAAGAACTCCCAGGTGGACGCCTTCGTCCAGTCGAAGGCGGGCGCCGCGTCGGGGACGCGCATGGGCCAGCCGAGGCCGATGGCGATCGGGCCGCGCATGTCGGGCGGGGTGGCCTGGGCGAGCGTGGAGCCGTCGGTGAACTCGACCATGGAGTGCACGTACGACTGGGGGTGGACGACGACCTCGATGCGGTCGAAGGGGATGTCGTAGAGCAGGTGCGCCTCGATGACTTCGAGGCCCTTGTTGACCAGGGTGGCCGAATTCACGGTGATGACCGGTCCCATGGCCCAGGTCGGGTGTGCCAGGGCCTGCTCGGGGGTGACCTCGGCCAGCTCGCTCCGGGTCCGGCCGCGGAAGGGGCCGCCGGACGCGGTGACGACGAGCCGGCGCACATCGGCGCGGGTGCCGCCGGCGAGCGCCTGGAAGAGCGCGGCGTGCTCCGAGTCGACGGGGATGATCTGCCCCGGGGCGGCCAGCGCCTTGACCAGGGGGCCGCCGACGATCAGGGACTCCTTGTTGGCGAGCGCCAGGGTGCGGCCCGCCTTCAGGGCGGCCAGGGTCGGGGCGAGGCCGATGGAGCCGGTGATCCCGTTGAGCACGGTGTGGCAGTCGCTCGCGGCCAGCTCCGTCGCCGCGTCGGGTCCGGCGAGGATCTCGGGGAGCGGCTCGCCGGCCCCGTACTCCTGTCGCAGCGCCTCGCGCAGGGCGGGTACGGCCTCGGGCGAGGCGACGCCGACCGTGCGCACCTTCAGCAGGCGGGCCTGCTCGGCAAGCAGGGCGACCCGGCCGCCGGCCGCGGACAGCGCGGTGACGCGGAAGAGGTCGGGGTTGCGCAGCACCAGGTCGATGGCCTGGGTGCCGATGGACCCGGTGGAGCCGAGGATGACGAGATCCCGGCGTTCTTCCACGGCGTCGAAGACGAGGTGCGGGTCGGCGAGAGGGGCAGGGCTGTCGGTCATGCGCCCCATTGTCGCCGCTCCCTCCGTGTGCGGGGACAGGGTGTCCCGGGTCGGCCCATCGCGTGTCCCGGTCCCCGCGCTCCCCCTCAGCCGGTGGCGGCGGCGAACGCCTCGTGGAAGCCGGGGAAGGTCTTGCGTACGCAGCCGGGGTCGTCGTACGTGATGCCGGGGGTGCGCAGGCCGGCGACGGCGAACGACATGACGATGCGGTGGTCGCCGTGGGTCTCGACCTCGACGGGCCTGGGCCTGCCGGGCCGGATCTCGATCCAGTCGGGGCCCGTGGAGACCGTGATGCCCATGCGCCGCAGGTTGTCCGCGCACGCCTCCAGCCGGTCGCACTCCTTCACGCGGGTGTTGCCGACGTCCTCGATGCGTACGGGCCCCGAGGCGAAGGGGGCGATCGCGGCGAGCGTGGGCATGGTGTCGGAGATGTCGCGCATGTTGACGGTGAGGCCGCTGAGGGTGCCGGTCGAGCGGACCGTGGTGGCGCCGTCCTTCATGGTGACGTCGGCGCCCATGCGGCGCAGGACGTCGGTGAACCGCAGGTCCCCCTGGAGGGCGCCCTCGCCGAGTCCGGGGACGGTGATCTCGCGGCCGGTGAGGGCGGCGGCGGCGAAGAAGTAGCTCGCGGTGGAGGCGTCGGGTTCGACGGAGTAGGTGGTGGCGCGGTAGCCGCCGGGCTCCACGGTGAAGACGGTGCCGCCGGGGCCGCTCCGGGTGACCTGGGCGCCGAAGGAGCGCATCATCGCGACGGTGATCTTGATGTAGGGCGCCGAGACGAGGTCAGTGACGGTGATCCGCAGCCCGGTCCCGGTGAGCGGGCCGAGCATCAGCAGGGCGGTGAGGTACTGGCTGGACTGCCCGGCGTCCAGGGTGAGTTCGCCGCCCTTGATGCCGGCCGCCTCGATGCGCAGCGGGTGGTGGCCCTCGGCCTCCTCGTGGCGCAGGTCGACGCCGAGGGTGCGCAGGGCCTCGGTGAGCGGGGCGAGGGGGCGGCGGCGCATCTGCGCGGAGGCGTCGAAGCGGTAGCTGCCGCGGGCGCCGGCCGCCGCGAGGGTGGGCAGGAAGCGGGCGGTGGTGGCCCCGTCACGGCAGTAGACGTCGGCCTCGGTGGCGGCGGGCCCCGCCGGGCGGCCGGTGATGTGCCAGGCGTCCGCCTCCTGCTCGACCTCGTAGCCGAGCGCGGTCAGCCCGGCCGCGAACCCCTCGGTGTCGTCGGAGCGGAGCGGGCGTACGAGCGTGCTCCGGCCGTTCGCGGCGGCGGCCAGGAAGAGGGCGCGCGCGGTGACGGACTTGGAACCGGGGACATGGATGACGGTCACGGGCGTCCATCCTGCCGTGGACCGGAACGTGCGGCGGGGCGCGTCCAGCGACTGGACGCGCCCCGCCGGCAACGGCCCGCCGGCTCAGCGGATCGGCCGGTGGACGTTCTCCTCGGTGGAGGGGCCGGGAGTGGCGTCGGCGATCCAGGGGCCCTCGCCGCTCGGGTCGACCACGCCCTCCTCCAGCCAGCCGTACGTGCCCGACAGGACGCCCTCCACGACGCGCCGGTCGAGGTCGTCGGTGTTGGACCAGAGCCGGGTGAACAGCTCCTCGACGCGGATGCGGGCCTGGCGGCAGAAGGCGTCGGCGAGCTGGTACGCCTCGCGGCCGTGCTCGTCCGTGGCGCGCAGGTGCTCGGCGCGGACGCAGGCGGCGCTCATCGCGAAGAGTTCGGCTCCGATGTCCACGATCCGGCCGAGGAAGCCCTGTTTGGTCTCCATCCGGCCCTGCCAGCGGGACATGGCGTAGAACGTGGAGCGGGCCAGCTTGCGCGAGGCGCGTTCGACGTACCGCAGATGCGTGGCCAGGTCCGGGTGGCCGGCCGGGTTGAACTCGGCGTAGGTGGTGGGCAGCTGCCCGGGGCCCGCGACGAGCTTGGGCAGCCACTTGGCGTAGAAGCCGGCCGCGTTGGCGCCGGCCTTCGCCTTGGCGGAGAGCGGTTTGTCGGGGTCGATGATGTCGCCGGCGACCTTGAGGTGGGCGTCGACGGCCTCGCGGGCGATCAGCAGGTGCATGATCTCCGTGGAGCCCTCGAAGATGCGGTTGATCCGCATGTCGCGGAGCATCTGCTCGGCGGGCACGGCCCGTTCGCCCCGGGCGGCGAGGGAGGCGGCGGTCTCGAAGCCGCGTCCGCCGCGGATCTGGACCAGTTCGTCGGCGATCAGGCAGCCCATCTCGGAGCCGTACAGCTTGGCGAGCGCCGCCTCGATGCGGATGTCGTTGCGGTCCTCGTCGGCCATCTGCGAGGCGAGGTCGACCACGGCTTCGAGGGCGAAGGTGGTCGCGGCGATGAAGGCGATCTTGGAGCCGACGGCCTCGTGCCGGGCGACCGGCCTGCCCCACTGCTCGCGGACGGCGGACCACTCGCGGGCGATCTTCAGGCACCATTTGCCGGAGCCGACGCACATCGCGGGCAGCGAGAGCCGGCCGGTGTTGAGCGTGGTGAGCGCGATCTTGAGTCCGGCGCCCTCGGGCCCGATGCGGTGGGCGGCGGGCACGCGCACCTGGTGGAAGCGGGTGACGCCGTTCTCGATGCCGCGCAGGCCCATGAAGGCGTTGCGGTGCTCCACGGTGATGCCGGGGGCGTCCGCCTCGACCACGAACGCGGTGATGCCGCCCTTGCCCTCCGGTGACTTCGGGACGCGTGCCATGACGACCAGCAGGTCCGCGACGACACCGTTGGTGGTCCACAGCTTCACTCCGTCGAGGACGTAGTCGTCCCCGTCCCGGACGGCGGTGGTGGCGAGCCGCGCGGGGTCGGAGCCCACGTCCGGCTCGGTGAGGAGGAAGGCGGAGATGTCGGTACGGGCGAGGCGGGGCAGGAAGGTGTCCTTCTGCTCCTGCGTGCCGAAGGTCTTCAGCGGCTGGGGCACGCCGATCGACTGGTGGGCGGAAAGCAGCGCGCCGATCGCGGGGCTGGCGGAGCCGGCCAGGGCGAGGGCCCGGTTGTAGTAGACCTGGGTCAGACCGAGGCCGCCGTACTTGACGTCGATCTTCATGCCGAGCGCGCCGAGTTCCTTGAGGCCGTTCACGACCTCGTCGGGGATCTTCGCCTCGCGTTCGATGAGGGCGCTGTCGACCCGGGTCTCGCAGAACTCGCGGAGCCGGGCGAGGAATTCCTCGCCGCGCCGGACGTCCTCGCCGGCGGGCTGCGGGTGCGGGTGGATCAGGTCCAGGCGGAAGCGGCCGAGGAAGAGTTCCTTGGCGAAGCTGGGTTTGCGCCAGTCCTGTTCCCGGGCGTCCTCGGCGACCTGGCGCGCTTCGCGTTCGGTGACCTTGGGCGTGGGCTGTTGTGCGGATGGAGCGGACATGAGGGCTCACCTCGCCGCGTCGTCGGGTGGGCGGACCCGGCAGGCGCACGGGCGGGGGTGTCCGCCCGTGCGTACCTGTCCGGTTCTACTCGTCCGTATGTACCCGATTCCCGCCGCCCCGACCAGCCTCGGGGCGCCGATCGGGTCGGCCGCCACTCCACTGCCCGCCGCGGGGTGCGGCATGCGCCCGCGTGGGCGTCAGAGCGCGAGGTCCGTGAGGACGAGGACGCGCTCGTAGGTGTAGTCGTCCATCGCGTAGCGGACGCCCTCGCGGCCCACACCGGACTGCTTGGCTCCGCCGTACGGCATCTGGTCGGCGCGGTACGAGGGGACGTCGCCGATGATCACACCGCCGACCTCCAGCGCGCGGTGGGCGCGGAAGGCGGCCTGGATGTCATGGGTGAACACGCCCGCCTGGAGCCCGTACTGCGAGGCGTTGACGGCGGCGAACGCCTCGGCCTCGCCGTTCACCTTCTGCACGGACAGGACCGGCCCGAAGACCTCCTCGGCGGCGAGGGTGACGCCGTCGGGCAGCCCGGCGAGGACGGTCGGGGCGTACGTCGACCCGTCGCGCTTGCCGCCCGCGAGGAGTTGGGCGCCCGCCGCGACGGCCTCGTCCACCCAGGACTCGACGCGCCGGGCGGCGGCCTCGTCCACGAGCGGGCCGACGTCGGTGGTGGGGTCGGACGGGTCGCCGGTGACCTGGGCCTCCACGGCGGCGACGATCCTGGGCAGCAGCCGGTCGTACACCGCCGCGTCGGCGATGACGCGCTGGACGGAGATGCAGGACTGGCCGCCCTGGTAGTTGGAGAAGGTCGCGATGCGGGTCGCGGCCCAGTCCAGGTCCTCGTCGGTGGCGTAGTCGCCGAGGACGACGGCGGCACCGTTGCCGCCGAGTTCCAGCGTGCAGTGCTTACGGGGCACCGAGTCCATGATCGCGTAGCCGACGGGGGCCGACCCGGTGAAGGAGATCACGGGCAGCCGCTCGTCCTGGACCAGGGCGGGCATCCGGTCGTTGGGGACGGTGAGGACGGACCAGGAGCCGGCCGGGAGGTCCGTCTCGGCCAGCAGCTCGCCCAGGACCAGCGAGGAGATCGGGGTGGCCGGGGCCGGCTTCAGGATGATCGGGACGCCGACGGCAATGGCCGGGGCGACCTTGTGGGCGCTCAGGTTCAGCGGGAAGTTGAAGGGCGCGATGCCGAGGACGGTGCCGCGCGGGAAGCGCCGGGTGAGGCCGAGCCGGCCGGTGCCGCCGGCGTCGGTGTCCAGGCGCTGGGCCTCTCCGCTGTTGAACCGGCGGGCCTCCTCGGAGGCGAAGCGGAACACGGACACGGCCCGCCCGACCTCGCCGCGCGCCCACTTGATGGGCTTGCCGTTCTCGGCGGAGATCAGCTGGGCGATCTCCTCGGTGCGCTCGGCGAGCCGGCGGGCCACGTGGTCGAGCGCGGCGGCGCGGACGTGGGCCGGGGTCGCGGCGAACTCCTCGCGCACGGCGTGCGCGGCGGCGACCGCCTCCTCGACCTGGGCCTGGGTCGGGACGGAGACCGTCCCGACGAGGCGCCCGTCCCAGGAGTTGGTGACGTCGAAGCTTTCCTCGCCGGTGGCCTGGCGGCCGGCCAGCCAGAAGGCGTGGGTGGAGGTCATGGAGTTCCGGCCCTTCGATGGCGTGGGGTGTGTCCGCCCCCACGGTAGGGCCGGGGCGGCCGCCTGGCGTTTGTCCTGCGTGGAGCGGACAGCGGCCCGGGTGCGCCTTATTGGCCAGGGCCCGTCCGGCGGATCTTCGCGGACCCACGAAGATCCGCCGGACTGGCCCCAGGGGGTGTGGTGACCTTCAGGGCGAGCCAGAGCTCCATCCGGACGTCCGGGTCGTCCAGCGAGCGGCCGAGGATCTCCTCCACCCGCCGCATCCGGTACCGCAGGGTGTGCCGGTGGACTCCCAGGTCGGCGGCGGCCGCGTCCCACTGGCCGTGGTGCGAGAGCCAGGCGCGCACGGAGGCGACCAGATCGCCCCGGCCCTTGGCGTCGTGCTCGTACAGAGCACGGAGCATGCCGTCCGCGAAGGCCCGCACCGCGTCGTCGGCGAGCAGCGGCAGCACGGACCCGGTGGCCAGCTCCGCATGCTCGACCAGGGCGCGGCCCCGGCGGCGGGCCACCGAGAGGGCCTGCTCGGCCTGCTTGTACGCGGCGGACACGGCGACCGGGCCGGCCGGTGCGGACATGCCCACCACGATGTCCGTCTCCTGGGCGGCGGCCGGCTCGCGCGGGGTCAGCTCGTCCTGCGCCTCGGCGTACGCCGCGCAGGCGGTCACCGCCGCGCCGCCGTCGGCGGCCAGCACCAGGAGCCGTTCACCCTCGGGCACCATCAGCAGGGTTTCGCCGGACCGGTCTGCGGCGGTGTCCAGCGCGTCGGCCAGGAGCGCCGTCGCCGTGGGGTGCTGGCCCTCGGCGATGAGCAGCCGGAAGGGGGCGTCGAGCAGCCCGCCGTAGAGGTCCCCGGCGACGGCGCGGGCGTGGTCGGGCTGGCCGGCGAGCAGCATCCGGAGCACCGCCGCGCCGAGGCGCTGTTCGGCGCCCTGGAGGGCGCGGGAGCGGGCGGTGGTGAGGGTGAGCAGGGCGACCGCCGAGTGCACGGCGTACCGCTCGGCGGTGCCGAGGGCCGCCCCGGTGCCGACGGCGAGGGCGCCGCGGACCCGGCGGCCGGTGCCCAGGGACTGGAGCTCGACGCGGTCCTCGGTGTCGCCGACGACCATGCTGGCCGGGGCGGGGCGGGCCCGCAGCCGCTCCACCTCGGGGGTGAGCCGGGCGGCGCGGCGGGCAGCCCAGTCGGGTGCGGCGGCCACGACGGCCCCGGCGGTGTCGTAGAGGGCGGCCCAGCCGTTGACGTGGGCGGCGAGGCGGGTGAGGAGGGCGGCGGGGCCGTCCCCGGCGAGCGCCGCGCTGGTCAGCTCCCGCTGCGCCTCGAAGCCGGCGGTGACCGCGCGGTACTGATCGGCCGCGATGTGCGAGGAGACGGCCTTGGCGATGGCGATGAACGGGGTGCGGCGGGGCACTTCGAGCAGCGGGAGCCCGGCCTCCTCGGCGGCTCCGATCAGGGGCCGGGGGACCTCGTCGTAGTTGACGCCGACGGCGAAGCCGAGCCCGGCGACCCCCGCATCGGCGAGCCTGCGCACGTAGCGCCCCATCGCCTCGGGGTTCTCCGCGTCCAGGTTGGTGGCGGTGACCAGCAGCAGTTCGCCGCCCTCCATGTAGGGGACGGGGTCGGTCAGCTCGCTGGCGTGTGCCCAGCGCACTGGGGTGTCGAGGCGGTCCGCCCCCGCGCGCACCGTGAGTTTGAGCGCCGAGTGCTGGACGAGCGAGGCGAGCGTGGGCGGCATGGGGTTGAGGGCCTTCGGCAGGGGGCGACTTCGCCGTCCCGTATGAACGGCTCACTTCGATTCTGCCAGGGTGGCAGAGTCCCTGTCACCGCTGCCACTCGCGTCCCTTACGCCCCTGCCGCCCCTCCCCCTCCTCAGTCGGCCAGCCGCACGAGCAACGGGGGCATGTGCTCGCCGTCCACGGTGGTCAGGGAGAGCACCGCGTGGCCGTGCGGCAGTTCGTAGGCGAGCGCGGAGGCGGACCACCGCTCCCGTTCGACCTGGCGCACGGTCACCGCGTCCGTGGTCACGGCCTTGCCGGTGGCCATCTTGCGCAGGGAGTGCAGGGCGCGGGTGAGCGGCTGGTCGGCGAAGACGCCGTGCTGGGCGACCTCACGGACCTCCACCCACTCCTTCCCCCAGGCCTCCGCGAAGCGCTTGCCGTCCCAGGTGGTGAGGCCGGGGAAGACCATGGTGCAGCCGAACGCCCCGAGCAGCGCCGCGTGCAGCCCCTCCGGGACGTCGTCCAGGGTGCGCAGGGCGAGGACCGCCGCCGCGTTGACGGACCGGAGGCGGCGGATGCCCCGGACGGTGTCGGCGGTGACGGTGTGGGTGGCGTCGTCCAGGACGAGGCAGACGAACAGCGAGCGGTCGGTGCGGGCTGCGGTGACGGCGTTGAACTGGGCGAGCACCAGGCGGGCCAGGATGCGGGACGCCTCGGCGTGAACCCGCTCCGGCAGGTCGACGCGGACCCGCAGCGGGTGCCGGCCCAGGGAGCGCAGCGAGAACGGCCGGGCACCCTCGCCGGTGGCGAAGAACCCCGCGAAGGCGGGCCGGTCGAGCGTGGCGATCCGGTCGGCCAGGACGGCGGCCGGATCGGCGCCGCCGCCCGCCTGGCGGACCCTGGCCTCCAGCTCGCGCAGCATCGCCTGGTGCCCCCCGGCCTCCAGGGCCTCGCGCAGGGCGCCGAGCGCGGCTGCGGAGCCTTCGAGGAGTTCGCGGAGTTCGGGTACGGAGGGGAAGCGGCCGTGGACCGTGCGGAACGGGCCGAGCAGCTGCCCGAGGGCGGTCGCGGCGCGCCGGGTCTCCAATGCGGGGATGTCCCCGGCCAGCCCCTCGGCGAGGGCCGCCGCGGCCTCGTCCGGGTCGGTGGTGCCGCCGTACAGGTCGAAGTCGTGCAGGGAGGCGGGGTCGCCGATGCGGATGACGACGTCGTAGGCGTCGTCCGGGCCGAGGCCGCCGCCCGCGCCGCCGACGGCGAGCACCGCGGCCTGGCCGGTGAGCGCCCGCAGCGCGAGGGCTTCCACGACGGGCCTGACGACCCGCCCGGTCTTGCCGGAGCTGGGCGGGCCGACGACGAGCAGGGATGTGCCGAGCGAGGAGGGTTCCAGCGCCATGCCGGAGCCCCGGCGCGGGTAGGGGTTGCGCGGGTCGTCGGCGCACTCCCCGATGCGGACCTGGCCGGTGAGCGGGTCGTGGGTGGCGGTGCGCCGGGGCACGTCCCGGAGGCCGGAGGGATGCAGGAAGGCGTCGGCGCCCTTGCGGAGCACGGTCTCGGTGAAGGAGGCCAGCCGGTCGGGGCGGCCGCGCGCCCCGGTCCAGGCGTGGCCCACCCGTACGCAGTCCACGTCGTTCATCCGGCCCGCGTACACGGCGGCGGTCAGCGCCTCGGCGGCGTCGGCGGCGCCGGCGGCACGCAGGTCGGGCCACTGGGCGCGCAGGGGGCCGTCCGCGGGGGCGGGGGCGGTGCCGTCCGCGACCCGGGGGCGGGCGGGCGCGCGTCCGGCCCGGAGGTCGCGGAGGGCGTCTCCCCAGTGGGCGGCCCGGGCGATGGGCCACACCACGATCGCGGTGGTCAGCGCGTAGCAGGTGTAGGCGGCCACGGTGGCCTTCAGCCGGTCGCCGCTGAGCAGCCAGTCCTGCGCCGACCCCATGAGCACGAGCAGCAGCGGCACCTTCGGGGTCCAGGCCAGCCACAGCAGCACCACCGCGGCGGCCACCGACAGCGTCAGCCTGAGGCGTTCGTACCGCTCGCCAGTGAAGTACCGGAGGACGTGGGCCCAGCCGCCGACCCGTGCGGCGTAGAAGCCCAGGATGAGCACCAGGACCTCGTAGTACAGGGTGGTCGAGTCGACCACCAGGCCCGGCGCGTCGTCCCGCAGACCGCCCAGGACCCACCACTTGGGCCCGGTGATGATCTCGATCGGCTTGAACACATAGGGGACGGCGCGCGCCGAGAGCAGCAGCCACAGCAGCAGCCAGAGGATCAGCGTCGCGGCCGGGCCCACCAGCGAGGGGCGCGGCGGCCGCTCGGCGGGCCGGGGCACGAATCCGTACCGCCAGACGCCGGGTCCGGTTTGGGGTCGGGGCGCGTTGAACCAGTCGGCGGTGGGCGAAGCGGTGCCCGGCGCCGGGGTATGCGCGGGCGGCGCCGGCACGGCGGGGGGCCGGGCGGGCGGCGGGACCGCGGGCGGGTAGGCGGGCGGGGCGGCGGGGGGCGGACCCGCCGGACGCGGTACGGGGCCTCCGGCCCGCGCCTCGGGCGGCTGCGCACCCCGCGTGTCCCACGCGCCGTGCGTCCCGTCGTTGTCCATGAACCGTTGCCCCCTCGACCAGCCAGGTCCGTCGCTGCACCGGCCAATCTAGTGCGCGCACACGGTGAGTTCAGCAACGCGCCCGGATAGTGACCGCCGGGATGGCGCCCCGAGCCCGCGCGCCGCCTTCTGTCCTTCGCGGACAACGACACGTACGCGACCACTACCGATCGGAGCATGCCCGTCCCCGGGTCACGCGCCTAGCCTGCACAACGAAGAAGCGTCCGAAACACCCCCAGGAGCCCCGCATGACCGAAATCCCGCAGGAGCGCCGACTCGTCACCGCCATCCCCGGTCCGAAGTCGGTCGAGCTGCAAGACCGCCGGCTCGCGGCGGTCGCCGCGGGCGTCGGCTCCACCCTGCCGGTGTTCACCGCGCGGGCGGGCGGCGGGATCATCGAGGACGTGGACGGCAACCGTCTGATCGACTTCGGTTCCGGCATCGCCGTGACCTCGGTCGGCGCCTCAGCCGAGGCCGTGGTGCGCCGGGCCTCCGCGCAGCTCGCCGACTTCACCCACACCTGCTTCATGGTCACGCCGTACGAGGGGTACGTGGAGGTCTGCGAGCGGCTCGCGGAGCTGACCCCGGGCGACCACGCGAAGAAGTCCGCGCTGTTCAACTCGGGCGCCGAGGCCGTCGAGAACGCGGTGAAGATCGCCCGCGCGTACACCAAGCGGACCGCGGTCGTCGTGTTCGACCACGGCTACCACGGCCGGACGAACCTCACGATGGCGCTGACCGCCAAGAACATGCCGTACAAGCACGGCTTCGGCCCGTTCGCGCCGGAGGTGTACCGGGTGCCGGTGGCGTACGGCTACCGCTGGCCGACCGGCGCCGAGAACGCCGGCCCGGAGGCGTCCGCCCAGGCCATCGACCAGATCACCAAGCAGATCGGCGCGGAGAACGTCGCCGCGATCATCATCGAGCCGGTGCTCGGCGAGGGCGGCTTCATCGAGCCGGCCAAGGGCTTCCTGCCGGCGATCGCCCGGTTCGCGAAGGACAACGGCATCGTCTTCGTGGCCGACGAGATCCAGTCGGGCTTCTGCCGGACCGGCCAGTGGTTCGCCTGTGAGGACGAGGGCATCGTCCCGGACCTGATCACCACCGCCAAGGGCATCGCGGGCGGCCTTCCGCTGTCGGCCGTGACCGGCCGCGCCGAGATCATGGACGCGGCGCACGCCGGCGGCCTCGGCGGTACGTACGGCGGGAACCCGGTCGCCTGCGCGGGCGCCCTCGGGGCGATCGAGACCATGCGCGAGCTGGACCTGAACAAGAAGGCGAAGCGCATCGAGGAGGTCATGAAGGGCCGCCTCGAAGCGATGCGCGCGAAGCTGCCGAACGGCGGGCTGATCGGTGACATCCGGGGCCGCGGCGCGATGATCGCCATCGAGCTGGTGAAGCCGGGCACGAAGGACCCGCACCCGGAGGCGGCCACCCGGCTCGCGAAGGCGTGCCACGCCGAGGGCGTTCTCGTCCTCACCTGCGGCACGTACGGCAACGTCCTGCGCTTCCTGCCGCCGCTGGTGATCGGCGAGGACCTGCTCAACGAGGGCCTGGACGTCCTGGAAGGCGCCTTCGCCGGGATCTGACCCCGGGTTCCGTGTGTGCCTGTGAAGAAAAGGTGGGGGGCCGATGGCGGGATACCGTACCCGCTATCGGTCCCCCTTCCCCTGACGTACGGTCTTCGCAGATGAGAGAAACACCCCGCCCGCAGGGGACTGCGGGTGAATCCGGGTCGGGGCTTCCCCAGCACCGTCCCGGGCGTGCCTTCGCGCACACCACTGGGGCACCACGCTCCGGAACTCCTCACCGATCGGATGGCCGCTCGCCCCACACCCCCCGGGGCGTGCGGCAAACCGGTCCACTCGTCCGCTCCGGAACAACCCCCCCAGTTCCGGGGCGGACGGCTTTTTTCCTCTCCCTGGTGTCGGGCCTGTCGGCCCTCTTCGCGCTGACCACCTGGCAGATCGCCGCCGACGGCCCGCTGCGCGGCCTCGACGAGCGCGCCGGACGGGCCTTCGTCGGCCACGGTCCCCGATGGCTCACCGAATTCCTCGCCGATCTCGGCAACATGCAGGTCGCCCTTCCGGTGCTGGCGTGCGCGATCGGCTGGTCCGTGCTGCGCGGACGGCGGTGGGAGGTGCTGGGCGCGGCCCTCGCGATGGCGGCGGTTCCCCTGCTCGTCGTACCGCTGAAGGAATGGATCGCCCGGCCCGGGCCGCTGACGGAGGCCACCGGCTACTACCCGTCGGGACACGCGGCGACGGCGGCGGTGGCGTACGGGGCTTCGGCGCTGCTGCTCGCCGGGCGCGGGCGGCACACGTGGATGATGCCCGTCGCCGCCGTCCTGCTGACGGCGGCGACGGGCATCGGTCTGGTGCTCCGCGGCTATCACTGGCCGCTGGATGTGCTGGGCAGCTGGTTCCTGTGCGGGCTGCTGCTCCTGCTGTTGTACGGGGTGCTCAGCCGAAGTAGGCGTCGAAGTTCTTCGAGAACTCCCAGTTGTTGAAGCGGTCCCAGTTGACGGACCAGGTCATCAGGCCGCGCAGGCCCGACCAGGTGCCGTGGGTGGCGTAGGAGCCGCAGTCGGTCTTCTTGGTGAGGCAGTTCAGTGCCTTGGTCACCTCGGCGGGCGAGGTGTGTCCGTTGCCCGCCTGGGTCGAGGCAGGCAGGCCGATCGCGATCTGGTCGGGCCGCAGCCCGGGGAAGACCTTCGTCTGGTCGCCGGCGACGGGGAAGCCGGCCATCAGCATGTCGGTCATCGCGATGTGGAAGTCGGCGCCGCCCATGGAGTGGTACTGGTTGTCCAGACCCATGATGGAGCCCGAGTTGTAGTCCTGGACGTGCAGCAGGGTGAGGTCGTCGCGCAGCGCGTGGATCACCGGCAGATAGGCGCCGGCGCGCGGGTCCTGGCCGCCCCAGGGGCCGGAGCCGTAGTACTGGTACCCGAGCTGCACGAAGAAGGTCTCCGGGGCCATGGTGAGGACGAACTTCTCGCCGTACTTGGCCTTGAGGGTCTTCACCGCCGAGATCAGGTTGACGATCACCGGGGTGGTGGGGTTCCGGAAGTCGGTGTCGCCCGTGTTCAGCGAGAGCGAGTGGCCCTCGAAGTCGATGTCCAGGCCGTCGAGGCCGTAGTCGTCGATGATCTTGCCGACCGAGGAGACGAACGTGTCCCGGGCCGCGGTGGTGGCGAGCTGCACCTGGCCGTTCTGGCCGCCGATGGAGATCAGCACCTTCTTGCCGGCGGCCTGCTTGGCCTTGATGGCCGCCTTGAACTCGGCCTCCGACTCGACGTTCGGGCACTCGGTGACCGGGCAGAGCTTGAAGCGGATGTCGCCCGAGGTGACGGAGGTCGGCTCGCCGAAGGCCAGATCGATGACGTCCCAGGAGTCGGGCACGTCCGCCATGCGCGTGTAGCCGGACCCGTTGGCGAAGCTGGCGTGCAGATAGCCGACGAGCGCGTGGGCCGGCAGCTGGGTACCGGTACCGCCGTCGCTGCCCTTGCTCGTGGTCGCCGAGACCGCGGCCGACTTGGCGGACTCACCCGCCTCGTTGACGGCGCTGACCTGGAAGCTGTACGCGGTGGAGGGGCTGAGTCCGGTCACGGTCGCCGAGGTCCCGGTGACGCTCTGGACCTTGGTGCCGCCCCGGTAGACGTGGTAGCCGGTGGCCCCGGAGGAGCCCGTCCAGGACAGGGCGACCGAGGACGAGGTGACCGTGCCGGTCTTGAGGCCCGTGGGGGCGGAGGGCAGCACGACCGGGTCGCCTCCGGGGCCGATCAGGCTGACGTCGTCGGCGTAGTAGGCCGGGGTGCCGTACCAGCCGTGCGTGTAGATGCTGACCGAGGTGGTGGACGGCCCGGTCGTGAAGGTGGTCGTGAGCCTCTGCCAGCCGGGGGCGGACTGCGTCCAGGTGGAGACGTCCGTCGTGCCGGTGCCCGAGGCGCCGAGGTAGACGTAACTGCCTTGCACCCAGGCGCTCAGCGTGTACGTGGAGCCGGGCTTGACCTTCACGGACTGGGCGCACTTGGCGTTGTCGCTGCCGGCCGGGGTGGCCTTCAGCGCCGAAGTGCCGCCGTGTACGGGGGTGCTGACGGCCGCTCCGCTGCCGCCGGAGCAGTTCCAGCCGGACAGCCCGGCCTCGAAGGTGCCGTTGCTCGCCACCTCGGCGTCGGCCGCGGCGGCGGTGGGAGCCGAGGCGGCGAGGCCACCGGCGGCCAGGAGGGCGGCCGAGAAGGCGGCCACCAGTCCGGTCATGCGGGCAGGGGGTCTTGTGCGTTCCACAACGGCCTCCGTACAGGGGGGAATTGATGCGGCGCGGGGAATTGATGCGGCGCGCACAACATGGTCCAGACCAATCGGGTTGTCAAGACCTCTGGCAGCGTCAGGCCCCCTCGCCGCCCGTCGGTCCCGCCGCCGCCTCGTGCATCGCGAGTTCCAGGAGCGTGGCGTCGGTGAGGGTGCCCGAGCCGTCGGGCGGGACGAGCCAGCGCACCTTTCCGGCCGGGCGGCCCGGGTGCGGGACGACGATCCAGGTGCCGAGCCCGGCCCCCCGGACGCCCGTGCCGACCCAGCTGGCGACGGTGCCCGGTGCCACGAAGAAGCCCATCCGGGACTCGCCGAAGTCCGCGAGGACCGGCCCCGGCCGGTCGATGAGCCGGGTCAGCACATCGAGCGTCGGATAGCCCAGCTCCCCCGGCAGGATGAGCACGTCCCAGCGCCGGCCGGCGGGCAGGAGCGCGATCCCCCGCGGATCGCGCTCCCAGTCCCACCGGCAGGCGACCGGATCTGGCGCCGCCGACGCCAGCCACTCGACCGCTGCCCTGACCTCCGAGCCCGTCATGGCCCGCCTCCCCATCCGAGTCGCGCCGGCCGGGCGGCGGGCGCGTTCACCGGGGAGAGCGGGTGGGGGCCGATCCATGACGCGGGTTCGACTACCCATAGGTAGTGATCTGGGTCACACGGGCTCGTTGTCAGTGGCGGATGGCAGACTCCGGAGCATGGAACACATGGGGGATGCGCGCAGTGTCGGGGACCTCGTCGAGCTGACCGGCCGCGGCGAGAAGGTGGAGTACCTGCACTTCTGGGGGCACCGGCCACGCCCCGACGGCAGCATCGGCGCGAGCTGCCTCAGTCAGTGGTGGCCCTCGCCGTTCACGGTCGACGGCGTGACGTACGCGTCGGCGGAGCACTGGATGATGGCCGGGAAGGCCCGGCTGTTCGGCGACGCGGAGGCGGCGGAGCGGGCGGTGGCGGCGAAGAGCCCCGCCGAGGCGAAGAAGATCGGCCGACTGGTCCGGGGCTTCGACGACGCCGTCTGGAAGCGCGAGCGGTACGGCCTGGTGGTGGCGGGCAGCCTGCACAAGTTCGGCCAGGACCCGGAGCTGGGCGCGTTTCTGCTCCGCACCGGGGACCGGGTGCTGGTGGAGGCCAGCCCGATGGACCGGATCTGGGGCATCGGGCTGTCGGCGGACGACCCGCGTGCCCAGGACCCGGCGGCGTGGCGCGGGCTCAACCTGCTGGGGTTCGCGCTGATGGCGGCCCGGGAGGAGCTGCGGGGCGCGGCCGAGTCCATATGACACGGTCGGCGGGACGCCCTCCGGCGCCCCGCCGGCCGGCGTCCCCGTCCGCTCAGGCCCGTACGGAGAAGTGGCCCAGCGGCGGAAGCTCGCACGCCTCGGCGACGAGGGAGACGGACGCGGGCTCGTAGTCGGACCCGCTGTCGTCGTCATCGAAGTCGTCGTTGGTCACGAGCCAGATGAAGAAGCCGAGGAACGCCGCGCTGACGACGATGCCGATGGAGCCGAGGATGATCCCGGCGAGCGCCACGCCCCCGTTGTCGGCCTCGCCCCGCTGGGCGCGGCCGCGGCCGATGATGCCGAAGATCAGCGCGAGGATGCCGAGGATGATGCCCAGGCCGTACATGCAGAAGCCGGCTGTCGCGATGATGCCGAGCACCAGGGCCGCGATGCCCATCCCGTTGGCGGGCGCCGGACCGCCCCATGGATTCCCGTAACCGGGGTAGCCCGGGTAGCCGTACTGCGGGGCCTGCCCGGCGGGGTAGCCGTACTGCGGGGGCTGAGTGCCGGCGTAGCCGTACTGCGGGGCCTGCGGGCCGGGGTAGCCGTACTGCGGCTGGGTGCCGGGGTAGCCGTCCTGGGGCGGCGGTCCGGGCTGCCCCGGGCCATTCGGCCCGACGGGCGGCGGGGGCACCGCACCGGGCGCTCCGGGGGCGGCCCATCCGGCGGGCCCGGTCCGCGGGGCGCCGAATCCGGCGTGCGGTGCCGATTCCCGTCCCGGGCCCGTTCCGATGCCCGGCATGGAGGTGACCGTCAGCTGGTCGTGCACGGCGGGCGGTCGCGGGGCGTCGGATATGCCGTCGCCGGATATGCCGTCGGCCGGGGTGCGCGGGGCGTCGGCGCCGGGGTTCTCGGCGCCGGGGCCCTCAGGGCCGGGCTTCTTGTCCAGGGGCACGCGGCCGGCCGGGGGCGCCGGGCTGTCCGAAGGCTCGGGGCTGTCCGTGACCGCCGGGTTCTCGCGAGGCGCGCGGCGCTCCGGCGGTGCCCAGGGGTCGATCGGTGCGGCCCCGTCCGCAGGCTGATCCGTGTTGTCTGACATGGGCCTCCCCCATCGTGATGCGGTCATGCTACGGGCCCGTCCTACGATGACTCCCGTCCCCGCCCCGGCCGCCCCACGGCCGGAGCCCGTCACACTCCACGCCCACGGAGGCCCCGATGACCGACCTGCACCCCTTCATCGCGGGGCTGCCCAAGGCCGAGCTCCATGTCCACCACGTCGGTTCGGCCTCCCCCCGCATCGTCGCGGAGCTGGCCGCGCACCACCCCGACTCCAAGGTCCCCACCGCCCCCGAGGCGCTGGCCGACTACTTCACCTTCACCGACTTCGCCCACTTCATCGACGTCTACCTCTCGGTCGTGGACCTGATCCGCACCCCGGAGGACGTCCGGCTGCTGACGTACGAGGTCGCCCGTGACATGGCCCGGCAGAACATCCGGTACGCGGAGCTGACGGTCACCCCGTTCTCCTCGACCCGGCGCGGCATTCCCGAGCAGGGCTTCATGGAGGCGATCGAGGACGCCCGCAAGGCGGCCGAGCGGGAGCTCGGCGTCGTACTGCGCTGGTGCTTCGACATCCCCGGTGAGGCCGGCCTGGAGGCCGCCGAGGAGACCACCCGGCTCGCGGTGGACCTGCGGCCCGAGGGGCTGGTCTCGTTCGGCCTCGGCGGCCCGGAGATCGGCGTGGACCGCCCGCAGTTCAAGCCCTACTTCGACCGCGCGATCGCCGAGGGCCTGCACTCCGTGCCGCACGCCGGGGAGACCACGGGCCCGCAGACCGTCTGGGACGCGCTGACCGCGCTGCGCGCCGAGCGCATCGGCCACGGCACCAGCTCGGTCGCCGACCCCAAGCTGCTCGACCACCTCGCCGAGCAGCGCATCGCCCTGGAGGTCTGCCCCACGTCCAACATCGCGACCCGGGCGGTGAAGGACATCGAGCAGCACCCGGTCCGCGAGATGGTCCGGGCCGGGGTGCTGGTCACGATCAACAGCGACGACCCGCCCATGTTCGGCACCGACCTCAACAACGAGTACGCGGTGGCCGCCCGCGCCCTCGGCCTGGAGGAACGAGGCCTGGCCGCGCTCGCGAAGAACGCCGTCGAGGCGTCCTTCCTGGACCCGGCCGGCAAGCGCACGCTGACCGACGAGATCGACACGTACACCACCAACTGGCTCGACCGCGCCGGACGGTGATCCCCGGGCGGCGACAATGGCGCCCATGCCCATCCCCACGCCTGTCACCGCCGTCGCCCATCGCGGCGATCCGTACCGCGCCCGCGAGAACACCCTCCCCTCGATCCGCTCCGCGCTCGAACGCGGGGCGGACGCGGTGGAGATCGATGTCCGGCTCACCCGGGACGGGGTGCCGGTCCTGCTGCACGACGCCACTCTGGACCGGCTGTGGGGCCATGGCCTGCGGCTGGACCGGCTCGGCCACCAGGAGCTGACCGAGCTGACGGCGGACGGTGTGCCGACGCTGCGGGAGGCGCTGCTCTCCGTCGGCGCGCACCGCGTGATGATCGATCTGCCGGGCGCCACGACGGAGTCGGTGAAGCGCACGGTGGGCGTGGTACGGGAGTGCGGGGCCGGGGACCGCGTCTACTACTGCGCCGGGCCCGAGGCGATGCTGCGGGTACGGGCGGCCGACCCGTCCGCCGAGATCGCGATGACCTGGACCACGCTCGCCCCGCCCCGCGCCGCGCTGCTCGACGCGGTCCGGCCGCGCTGGCTGAACTACCGGTTCGGGCTGGTCAGCCGGGAGCTGACGGACCGCAACCACCGCGACGGGCTGCTGGTCTCGGCCTGGACCGCCGACACCGGCCGGACGATGCGCCGGCTGATCGGCCACGGCGTGGACTCCGTCACCACCAACCGGATCGATGTGCTCCGCAGGCTGATCGACCGGGACACCGCCGGGCGGAGACCGTGATACGTCCCCGTACCGCCTGGCGGAGGCTTCGGGAGACCGGCGGCCCGGGCCCCCGGATGACCGACATCGGTGTGGTCCTTGTGGTGCAGGCGGCGGTGTCGGTCCCGTGGGTGCTTCCCCGCGACCCCCGCCTCGAACCCGCGACGGTGTCCGCGTATCTGCTGACCACCCTGACCGTGCTTCCGCTGCTGTGGCGGCGCCGGGCCCCCGTGCGGGTGCTGCTGGCGGTGGTGGTGGCGCAGAGCCTGTACGGGCTGGTCGTCGACGGCCCGGGACAGACCCTGCCGTACACGGGCCTGGTCGCCCTCTACAGTGTCGCCGCCCACGCCCCGCCGCCGGCCCGCCGGCTCTGCGGGGCGCTGACCCTGGCCGTCGTCTTCCCTTCGGTCGCCCTCAACACGGGCGAGGTCCGTGAACTGGTCTTCTCACTGATGGTGTTCACGGCGGCCTACGGCTTAGGCCGGTTCACCGACACCCGTCAGGCGTACACCCGGGCCGTCGAGGACCGGGCGAGGCAGCTGGAGGTGACCCGCCGGATCGAGGCCGAGCAGGCGGCGGCGCGCGAACGGGCCCGGATCGCCCGCGAGATGCACGACATCCTGTCGCACGCGGTGAGCCTGATGATCGTGCAGGCGGAGGCCGGCCCGGTGGCGGTCCGTACGGCCCCGGAGAAGGCCGAGGCGGCGTTCGACGCGATCTCGGAGGCCGGCCGGGACGCGATGGTCCAGCTGCGCCGGATGCTCGGGGTGCTGCGCGAGGAGGGGCAGGGGCCCGGAGCGCCCCGGGCCCCGCAGCCGGCCCTGGCCGGCCTCCCGGCACTCGTGGAGCGCGTACGTTCCAGCGGCCTGGAGGTCACCCACACGGTGACCGGTCCGGAGCGCCCGCTGCCCCGCGACACCGACAGCGCCGTGTACCGGATCGTGCAGGAGGCCCTGACCAACACGGTCAAGCACGCCGCCGCCACCAGGGCCGGCATCCTGCTGGCGTACGGGGAGAGCGGCCTGACCGTCTCGGTGACCGACGACGGCCGGGGCGCGGGCGCGGGCGGCGGAGCCGGGCACGGGCTCATCGGCATCCGGGAGCGGGCGGCGGCGCACGGCGGCAGCGTCCGCACCGGCCCGGGACCGGACGGACGCGGCTTCCTGGTCGACGTCACGCTGCCGCTCCTGCCGGTAACGTCGGCGGCGGAGGTGGGGAGTTGACGATCCGTGTCGTGGTGGCGGACGACCAGGAGCTGGTCCGCAGCGGCTTCGCGATGATTCTGGACGCGCAGCCGGACATCGAGGTGGTGGCGGAGGCGGGCGACGGGGCGCAGGCAGTGGACGCGGTGCGCCGGCTGGAGCCGGACGTGGCCCTGCTGGACATCCGGATGCCCGTCCTCGACGGTATCGCCGCCTGCCGCGAGATCAGCGCCCGGACCGCCTGCCGGACGGTCATGCTGACGACGTTCGACTCCGACGCGTACGTGTACGAGGCGCTGCACGCCGGGGCGAGCGGCTTTCTGCTCAAGGACGTCCGCCGGGACGACCTCGTACACGCGGTACGGGTGGTGGCGGCGGGTGACTCGCTGCTGGCCCCCTCGGTGGCGCGGCGGCTGATCGCCGAGTACACCTCGCGCCCGCCGGCCGCACCGGCGACGGGCCCGGACGAGCGGCGGCTCGGCGTGCTGACCGCCCGGGAGCGCGAGACGCTGCTGTATCTGGCACGCGGGCTGTCCAACGCGGAGATCGCGGCGGCCATGGTGGTCAGTGACCACACCGTGAAGACGCACGTGGGCAACGTGCTGTCCAAGCTAGGCCTGCGCGACCGCATCCAGGCCGTCATCTGCGCCTACGAGACCGGGCTGGTCGCTCCCTCGCCGGAGGGAGCGGCCTCCCCCGCGCAGGGGAGGAGGGAACCCGCGGGAAACCCCCCGCTCCGGTGATCCGCCGGTGCCCCCGGTTGCACAGGATGAGACCGACAACGGCGCGGCCGAAGCGGCCCCGCCGCCGATCTCTCCGCCCGGAGGCACCGCATGATCAACCGAACCGTCCGCACCGTCCTCGCCGCCGCTCTGGTCGCCGGCCTCGCGGCGGGCACCGCGGGGCCGGCCCTCGCGACGGGCGCCCCGGCGCCGGGCGGGACGCACGCGACCACCCCGGCGTACACGGGCGCGGACACCGAGGCGCTGAGCGACCTCATCGCCGGGCTGCCGGACGACGAGGCGACCGCGGCCCTGGTCCGGCTGGGCGGTACCGCGGGCGCCTGGCGCGGCTCCGCCGGGGTGCACGACCTGGTGACGCGACGCCCGGCGGACCCGGACGCGCGCTTCCGGGCGGGGTCGGTGACCAAGATCTTCACCGCGGCGACCGTGCTCCAGCTCGTCGCCGAGCGGAAGCTCGGCCTGGACCGCCCGGTCCGCTCCTACCTGCCGGAGCTGATCCCCGAGGCGTACGGGGCGGTCACCGTGCGCCAGTTGCTGAACCACACCAGCGGGCTGCCGTCCGCCGACTTCCCGGGCGACACGGTGGAGGAGTGGTACGCCAATCGGTTCCACCGCTTCGACGCGCGCGAGCTGGTCGCCTCGGCCACGGCCAAGGAGCGCGAGTTCCCGGCGGGGAAGCGGCAGCACTACCTCAACATCAACTACACGGTGGCCGGGCTGCTGATCGAGAAGGTCACCGGGCACGACTACGCGGCGGAGGTCTCCCGCCGCATCCTGGCCCCGCTGGGCCTGAGCGACACGTCTTTCCCCGGTTCCGACCCCCGTATCCACGGACCGCACAACCACGGGTACCAGCGCATGAAGTCGGAGGACGGCACGGTCACTCTGCGGGACGTCAGCGTGTGGGGAGCGACCGACGGCTGGGCGGCCGGGGACATCATCTCCACCACCGCGGACCTGGAGCGCTTCCTGACCGCGCTGTTCCGCGGCCGGGTGGTGCGCGGCCCCCTGCTGGAGGAGATGTTCACGCTGCCGGACTCCTCGGTGCGCGACTTCGTGACCGGCAGGAAGCCCATGTACAGCGCCGGCCTGACCGCCTGGCAGCTGGGCGGCCGCCAGGTCTGGGGCAAGACCGGCGGCCGCTGGGGCTACAACGCGGGGCTCGGCGCCACCCGCGACCTCTCCCGCTCCCTCGTCTACAGCGTCAACTCCACGGACGCGAAGGCCGGGGGTGAGAACGAGCTGGTGATGGGCCTCGTGACCACGGTCTTCGGGGCTCCGTCGGGCGACTGAGTCAGGCGGCGGCCGGCTCCGGCTCCGGCACGCGCTCCAGGGCCTCCAGCCGCTTGATCGCGCGGTGCACGAGCAGCAGCGGGATCACCCCGAGCACGCCGAATGACATGTCGATGACGGACCACCAGAAGGGGATGTCGCGGATGGGCCCGCAGATCAGCGCGAGCGGGATGATCCCGGCGCAGGCGATCATGCCGAACTCGATCACCCAGATGTTGCGGACCGGGTCGCGGAAGGGCCCGTAGAAGGCGACCGCGATGACCAGGTGGGCGAAGGCCAGCCAGTCGGTGCCGTACAGCACGAAGGGATACCGGGCGTCTGCCTCGTCGAGGCCGGTACGGACGCGGGTGATCCACTCCAGCAGATCCGGGAAGTGCTCGGGGACGGGGGAGGCCGAGGACGTCAGCAGATCCTCGGTCCAGCGCAGTTCGTGGACGAGCGGGAAGGCGGTCAGCCCGCTCAGGACCAGACAGACGATGAAGACGACCAACCACACGCGTATACGCCGCCGCAGGGCGTTTCGCTCGCTCATGTCCGCAGCGTACGCCCGCATTTACCGGCTCTTTACGCCGCCCCGTGTACAGCGCGGGAAGGCCCGCGGCCCTGTGCGTACCGGCTGGTTCGCACAGGGCCGCGGAGGGGTCGCTCAGCCCTCGATGGACGTCATCACGTGCTTGATGCGCGTGTAGTCCTCGAAGCCGTAGGCCGAGAGGTCCTTGCCGTAACCGGACTTCTTGAAACCGCCGTGCGGCATCTCGGCGACCAGCGGGATGTGGGTGTTGATCCAGACGCAGCCGAAGTCCAGGTTCTTCGACATCCGCATGGCGCGCGCGTGGTCCTTGGTCCACACCGAGGAGGCCAGGGCGTACTCGACCCCGTTCGCCCACTCCACGGCCTGCGCCTCGTCGCGGAACGACTGGACGGTGATCACCGGGCCGAAGACCTCGTGCTGGATGATCTCGTCGTCCTGCTTGAGCCCGGAGACGACGGTCGGGGCGTAGAAGTAGCCCTTGTCACCGACCCGGTGGCCGCCCGCTTCGACCCGGGCGTGGGCGGGAAGGCGCTCGATGAAGCCGCTGACCTGGGCCAGCTGGTTGGCGTTGTTGAGCGGGCCGTAGAGCACGTCCTCGTCATCCGGCCGCCCGGTCTTGGTGTCGGCGGCGGCCTTGGCCAGCGCGGTGACGAACTCGTCGTGGATCGACTCGTGGACCAGCACGCGCGTGGCGGCCGTGCAGTCCTGCCCGGCGTTGAAGTAACCCGCGACCGAGATGTCCTCGACGGCCTTGGCGAGGTCGGTGTCCTCGAAGACGACGACCGGCGCCTTGCCGCCGAGCTCCAGGTGGACCCGCTTGACGTCCTTGGCGGCCGACTCGGCGACCTGCATGCCGGCCCGCACCGAGCCGGTGATGGAGGCCATCGCCGGGGTCCGGTGCTCGACCATCGCACGGCCGGTGTCCCGGTCGCCGCAGATGACGTTGAAGACGCCCTTGGGCAGGATCTGCCCGATGATCTCGGCGATCAGCACGGTCGAGGCGGGCGTCGTGTCGGACGGCTTGATGACCACGGTGTTGCCCGCGGCGAGCGCCGGGGCGAACTTCCAGACGGCCATCATCATCGGGTAGTTCCACGGCGCGACCTGCGCGCAGACGCCGACCGGCTCGCGCCGCACGATGGAGGTCAGCCCCTCCATGTACTCGCCGGCCGAGCGCCCCTCCAGGAGCCGGGCGGCACCCGCGAAGAAGCGGATCTGGTCCACCATCGGCGGGATCTCTTCGGTGCGGGTCAGCCCGATCGGCTTGCCGGTGTTCTCGGACTCGGCGGCGATGAGGTCCTCGGCCCGCTCCTCGAACGCGTCCGCGATCTTGAGCAGGGCGCGCTGGCGCTCGGCCGGTGTGGCGTCGCGCCAGGCGGGGAACGCGGCCGCGGCGGCGGCCATCGCGGCGTCGACGTCGGCGGGGCCGGAGAGCGGCGAGGTCGCGTAGACCTCCTCGGTCACCGGGTTGACCACGTCGATCGTCCGCCCGTCGGCGGCGTCCCGGAACTCCCCGTTGATGTAGTTGCGCAGACGGCGTACCTCGGCGGTCACGGCCACCCCTCCTCGTGTATGTCCAATGGGTGAGACGACCAGCGTAGTCGGGCGCCGCCGTGCGGTGCCGGGCAAGGCGTCCCCCAGCGCCCGGAGCGGCCCGGATGCGGCCGATCGAGTGGGAAGAGGCGGGCCCGGGCCGCGTGCTGTCCGCTCACCGCGATCCGAATCCTTACGGTGCCGAGTGACCGTTCGGCCCTCTCTTCGTTCCCCCGTACGGGGGCGGGATATCTGATCTGAACCGAGGTGTACGCCATGGTGGCCCCGCCGGACAACGATGTGATCTGGGCGCGTTCCCTGCAGCACTCCCACAATGGCTCACCCGCGCTCGGCGGGGTCTCCCTGGGCATCCGCGACGGCGAGATCCTCGCGGTGACCGGTCCGCGCGGCAGCGGCAAGACGACGCTGCTGCACTGCCTCTCCGGCCAGCTCGTGCCCGAGCAGGGCGAGGTCTGGTTCAACAGCGTGCCCGTGCACACGATGGGGCCGAGGCTGCGCGAGCGGCTGCGCCGCGACAAGTTCGGCTGGATCGCTCCCGAGCCCCAGCTGGTCCCGGAGCTGAACACCTGGGAGAACACCGCCCTGCCGCTCCTGCTGCGCGGCGCCTCGCACCGGGAGGCCAGGAAGACCGCCACGGAATGGCTGGAGCGCCTGGACATCGGCACGTGCGCCAAGAAGCGCCCGCACGCCCTCCAGCAGAGCCAGCGCCAGCGGATCGCCGTGGCCCGCGCGCTGGCCGCCGGGCCCTCGGTGATCTTCGCCGACGAGCCGACCGCGACGCTGCACCGCACGGACCGCACGCACGTCCTGCGGACCCTGACCAGCGCCGCCCGCTCGCACGGGATCACCGTGGTGCTCGCCACGCACGACGCCGAGATCGCCGCGCTCGCCGACCGAGTGGTGCCCCTGCTCGACGGGCGCCGCGTCTCGACCGTCGGCCTGCCCGCCGAAGCCGATCCGGAGGGGCGCGCGGCGTGCTCGCTCTCCGTCTAGCCCGCGGTTCCCATCCACTGGTCCTGGTGCGGCGGCTGCTGGTCGCGGCCGCCTCCGCCGGGGTCGGCTTCCTGCTCCTGTGCACCCTCGGCTACGCGGCCGGGCACCCGCACTCGGCGGGTTCGGTGCTGCGGCTGCTGTGGTGCTTCGTCCCGCTGGCCGCCACCGTGCAGTTCGCCGTCGCGGTGGCCCGTACGGACCCGAGCACCCGGCCGCGCACCGGGCTGTCCGCCGTGGGCCTCGGGCCGGTGAAGCTCAGCGTGCTCGCCGCGGTCTCCACCGCCGTCTCGTGCACCCTGGGCTCCGCGGTGGCGCTGCTGTTCTTCCTGCATCTGCGCGGCGATCTGTCCGGGCTGCCGTTCGACGGTGCCGCCGCCGATCTGCTCGGCGCGGACGCGTCGCTGCCCATCGCCGCCGTGCTGGTCCTGCTGGCCCTGGTGCCGGTGGCGGCCGCGACGGCCAGTGCGCTGGCGCTGCGCGGCCGGCCCGTGCGGGCGGCGCGCGAGACGGACGACGGCGGCGAACCGGTGCCCGCCGAGGAGGCCCCCGCCCCCGCCACGCCGCCGGCCGGGCTGCCCTGGGGCGTCGCCCTGACCGCCGCCGGGCTCGCCGTCGAGGCGTACGCGAGCCGGGGCACGGCCGGCAGCCCCTTCCCGCTCCCGGGCAAGCTGGACTCCACCCCGGCCTCGGTGCTCGTCGGCTGGACGCTCACGGCGATCGGCCTGGCCACGGCGGGCCCCGGCCTGACCTACCTGTGCGGCAAGCTGCTCCAGACGGTCCGGCCCGGGGCCGTACGCCTGCTGGCCGGCCGGGTCCTGATGGACGAGGCGCGCCGGATCGGCCGCCCGCTGGGCATCGTCTGCGCCGTCCTGTCGGCGGTCATCGCCGCCTTCGCGCTGTACGGGACGGGACCCCGGCCGTTCGGCCCGCTCACGGCCCTGGGGGCGGTGCTCGTCGTCGGCTGCACCACGGCGACGCTGCTGACCTCGGCCCTGGAGGCCCGCCAGGCCCGAGCCGAGACGGCCAGGGCGCTGCTGCGGCTCGGGGCCCCGGCCTCGGCGCTGCGCGCGGCGACCGCGTTGCGCGCGGCGGCGCTCCTTGCCCTCTTCGCCCCCCTCACCTGGGCGATCGCCGAGCTGGCCGCGCTGCCTCTGATCCCCTGAGCGCGACTGGACGCGACTGGACGCGACCACCGGACCGGCCGGGCTCCTTGCCCGGCCGGTTTCGCGTGTTTCCGGGTGCCCGCCCGGATCGGATCAGCGTTTCGTAGCATGAGCTGCGTGGAGAGCCCGGAGGAGAACAAGAGCGGCCACGGCGACGAGATCGAGTCGCTGGCCGAGTTCGACGCGGCGGTGGCCGCCGGTTCGCTGGCCGGGCGCCGCGTGCAGTCGGTGGACCTGACGGAGCGGAGCGCGGCGCTGCTGGCCACGGACACCGCCGGCGCCGTGTTCCTCGGCTGCCCGATGGAGCCCGGCCCCGAGGAGAAGGTCCGGGCCGGCGGCGCCTTCGTCTTCCCGCCCGTCCCCGGACTGCCCTTCGACCCGTACCGGGGCCTGCTCTACTCCCCCGACGCGCTCTACGACGGACTCGCGAGGGAGGGGTACGCGTCCACGCCGGACGCCCTGGCCCACGACTGGTTCCGGCGGACCCGGTCGGACGGGGACGCGTTCGCCTCGATGCTCCGGGCGCTCCACGACGACGCGATCTCGGACGCGCTGGAGGAGGCGCTCGCCGGGGCCCGGGTGGCCGGTGTGATGGGCGGGCACGCGACGCCCCGGGGCAGCGCCGGCTACGCGGCGGCGGCCCGGCTCGGCAGGACCCTGGCCCGCAGCGGCCTCACCGTGGCGACCGGGGGCGGCCCGGGCGCGATGGAGGCGGCCAACCTGGGGGCGTACGCGGCGCCGCACGCCGACACGATGCTGGACGAGGCGTGCGCGATGCTCGGCGCGGTGCCGTCCTTCACCCCCTCGGTCACCGACTGGGCGCGGGCCGCCTTCGCGGTACGGGAGCGCTGGCCGGGCGGTGGCCCGTCCGTGTCGATCCCCACCTGGTTCTACGGCCACGAGCCGCCGAACCCGTTCGCCGGACACATCGCCAAGTACTTCACCAACGCGCTGCGCGAGGACGGGCTGCTGGCCCGGTCGAGCGCGGGCGTGATCTTCCTCCCCGGCGCGGCCGGGACCGTCCAGGAGATATTCGACAGCGCTACCCCGAACTACTACGAGTCACGCGGCGAACCCGTCCCGATGGTGCTGGTGGGCCACGACCACTGGACGCGCGAGCTTCCCGCCTGGCCGCTCCTGCAAACCCTGGCATCCGGCCGCAAGATGGAGGCCCGCATCGCCCTGGTCGACACGGTGGAGGAAGCGCCCGACGCCCTTGCCCGCCTCTCGGGGGCGTAAACCGTCAGAACAGCGCGGGCAGCACCACGCACTCCGACGCGTCGAAGCCGACGCCCACCCGCTCGCCCTCCTCCGGCGTCCCGCGCAGCGGGCATTCGGCCTCCAGCACCGGACCGCGCTCCGGGTGCAGGGTCACGGCAACGTGGCTGCCCCGGAAGGTGCGGGCGCCCACGACGCAGCGCAGCCCCTTCTCCGGCCCGCCGATCCGCACCCCGGCCGGCCGCACCAGCAGATCGCACGCCCCCTGCGGCGACCCGGCCGGCACCGGCACCTCGCCCCACTCCGTGTCCGCCGCCTCCCCCTCGACGGTCGCCTCGACCACGTTGTCGAAGCCCAGGAACCGCGCCACGAAGGCCGACGCGGGGCGCTGCCACACCTCCAGCGGGGTGCCCACCTGGGCGACGCGGCCCTCGCGCATCACGACGACCCGGTCGGCCAGCGCGAACGCCTCGCCCTGGTCGTGGGTGACGGCGAGCACGGTGGTGCCGAGGCGGCCGAAGAGGGCGCGCAGTTCCACGACGAGCCGTTCGCGCAGGCTGCGGTCCAGCTGGCCCAGGGGCTCGTCGAGCATCAGCAGCCTGGGCCGGGGGGCGAGGGCCCGGGCGAGGGCGACGCGCTGCTGCTCGCCGCCGGAGAGCGCGGCGACGGCGCGGCGTTCGGCGCCGGGGAGGCCCACGAGGTCGAGGAGTTCGGCGACCCGGCGGTCCTGTTCTCCCCGGCCGACCCCGTGCATCCGGAGGCCGAAGGCGACGTTGGCGCCGACGTCCCGGTGCGGGAAGAGCTGGTGGTCCTGGAACATCAGGCCGAGGCCGCGCCGGTGGACCGGGATGCCCTCCTGGTCGGTGCCGTCGAGCAGGACCCGGCCGCCGTCCGCCTCCTGGAGCCCGGCGACCAGGCGCAGCAGGGTGGACTTGCCGCTGCCGCTCGGCCCGAGGACGCAGACGGTCTCATGGTCGGCGACCTCCAGGTCGACCCCGTCGAGCGCGGCCCGGTCACCGAAGCGGACGGTGGCCGATTCGAGCGTCAGCATCGTTCAGAACTCCCCGGATCGGTCGGTGCGGATGCGTTCGAGCAGCAGCAGCGAGACCGCGCACACGAGCATCAGGATGGTGCTGAGGGCCATGGCCTGGCCGTAGTTGAGGTCCCCGGACCGGCCGAGCAGCCGGGCCACGGCCACCGGCAGCGTCGGGTTGTCGGGCCGTGCGATGAACACGGTCGCGCCGAACTCCCCCAGCGACACGGCGAACGCGAACCCGGCGGCGACCAGCAGCGCCCGCCGCACGAGCGGGAAGTCCACCTCGCGCCAGGCCCGCAGCGGCGAGGCCCCGAGGACCGCCGCCGCCTCCCGCAGCCGGGCGTCCACCGCTCGCAGCACCGGCAGCATGGTCCGTACCACGAAGGGCACCCCGACCAGCGCCTGGGCGAGCGGCACCAGGATCCAGGAGGTACGGAGGTCCAGCGGCGGCTTGTCCAGGGTGATCAGGAAGCCGAAGCCGACGGTGACCGCGGAGACCCCGAGCGGCAGCATCAGCAGCGCGTCGAAGCCCCGGACGAGCCGGCCCGCCCGCCGGGTGAGCGCGGCGGCGGCGAGCCCGCCGACGACGAGGGCGATCAGGGTCGCGACGAGGGCGTAGCGCAGCGAGTTCCCGATGGCCTCGACGGGCGCGACCAGGAACGTACCGCTGTTGGCGTCAGCCGAGGTCAGCGCGCGGTAGTAGGCGAGACCGGAGCCGCCCAGCGAGCGTTCCACGAGGACGGCGAGCGGCAGCAGTACCAGCACCAGCACGCTCAGCAGCACTCCTGCGAGCAGCACCCACTGCCCGGCACCGCTCGGCCTGCGCTCCGTCTGTGCCGGGTCGACCAGCTTCAGCGCGCGCTCCCTGCGGCGTACGGTCCAGGCGTGCACGGCGAGGATCGCGCCGACGGCGGCGAACTGCACGAGCGTCAGTACGGCGGCCGTGGGCAGGGCGAGCAGCTGCGCGGTCTGCCGGTAGATCTCCACCTCCAGGGTGGAGAAGCCGGGCCCGCCGAGGATCTGTACGACCCCGAAGGAGGTGAAGGTGAAGAGGAAGACCATCAGGGCGGCGGCCGCCACGGCCGGGGCCAGCGCGGGCAGCGTGACGCGCCGCCAGGCGGTGAACCTGCTCGCGCCGAGCACCCGGGCGGCCTCCTCCTGGCGCGGGTCGAGCTGCGCCCAGAGCCCGCCGACGGTGCGGACGACGACCGCGTAGTTGAAGAACACATGGGCCAGCAGGATCGCCCACACGGTGGTGTCCAGCCGTACGCCCCACAGCTCGTCCAGCAGCCCGCCCCGCCCGAGCAGCGCGAGGAAGGCGGTGCCCACGACGACGGTCGGCAGCACGAACGGGACCGTGACCACGGCCCGCAGCACCTGCTTGCCGGGGAAGTCGAACCGGGCGAAGACATACGCGCCGGGCAGCGCGATCAGCAGGGTCAGCGCGGTCGAGGCGAGCGCCTGCCACAGCGTGAACCAGAGGACGTCCCGGATCTCCGGCCGGGCCAGCACCTCGCCGATCCGGCCGAACTGCCAGACGCCGTCCGCCTTGAGCCCCCGGCCCACGATGGCGGCGACCGGATAGGCGAAGAACACGGCGAAGAACGCGACGGGCACGGCCATGAGGCCGAGCCGCACCGCGGCCGCGCGACGGGCCCGGGCGCGTGCGGACCTCCCGCGCGCGCCCGGACCGCGTACGGGAGTCTTCGCTACTTCACTACGAGCGAGGACCATGACTGGACCCACTGCTCACGGTTCTTGGCGATGGTGTCCGGGGCGACGGTCGCCGGCTTGTCGGCGGTGGCACCGAACTTCGTGAAGAGCTCGGGCACCTTCGCGTCCTTCGCGACCGGGCTGACGAACATGGTGAGCGGCATGTCCTCCTGGAACCTCTTCCCGATCAGGAAGTCCAGCAGGGCCTTGCCGCCCGCCTCGTTCTTCGCGCCGTCCAGCAGACCGGCGAATTCGATCTGGCGGAAGCACGTTCCGGTGGCGACCCCGGTGGGCGCGGTCTTCGGCCGCGGGTCCGCGTACAGCACCTCGACGGGCGGACTGGAGGCGTAGCTGACGACGAGCGGCCGGTCGGCCTTGGCCTTCTTGCCGCCGGCCGAACCGGAGAACTCCTCGTTGTACGCCTGCTCCCAGCCGTCCACGACCTTGACGCCGTTGTCCTTCAGCTTCTTCCAGTAGTCCTGGTAGCCGTCCTCGCCGAAGGTGGCGACGGTGCCGAGGAGGAAGCCGAGGCCGGGCGAGGAGGTCGCGGCGTTCTCGGTGACGAGCAGGTCCTTGTACGCGGGCTTCGCCAGGTCGGCGAAGGTCTTCGGCGGCGCGAGCTTCTTGTCGGCGAAGTACTTCTTGTCGTAGTTGACGCAGATGTCACCGGTGTCGACCGGGGTGACCCGGTGCTTGTCCGCGTCCAGCTGGACATCGGCCGGGACCCGGTCCAGGCCCTTGGCCTCGTACGGCGTGAACAGGCCGTTGTCCAGGGCGCGCGAGAGCAGGGTGTTGTCGACTCCGAAGAACACGTCGCCCCGCGGGGAGCCCTTGGTCAGGATCTCCTGGTTGAGGGCGGCGCCCGCGTCCCCGCTCTTGAGGACCTTGACGGTGTAGCCGGTCTCGCGGGTGAACTCCTTCAGCACGTCCTTGGAGGCGTTGAAGGAGTCGTGGCTGACGAGGGTGACGGTCTTGGAACCGGCGCCCTTGGTGGAGCCGGAACCGGACGCCGAGTCGTCGGAACTCCCGCAGCCGGCCAGCGCGGTGACGCCGAGCGCGGCGGCGACGGCCGCCACCGCGGCCTTCTGGGTGGTGCTCATGTGTGATTCCTCCTGGAGTGACCAGGAAGAGACGCGGCCCTGCCCGCACACCGGCCGGAACCGGAAGCGGGCAGGGCGCAACAGCTTGAGTATGGTCCGAACTTCCTACCCGGAATGACCCGGGCGAGGTTCAGAGGGTCTGCGGCCAACCTGTCCTTGGTGCCGCACTCTCAGCGCTGTGGCGCTCCCCTGTCGGAATATGCAGTTGATTTCGGCCCCAGGCTACACGGCCGTTTTCGGCCGGGGCCCCGGGCACCGACGACCGCCCGCCCTCAGCGCTCGGAGGCCGCCAGCTGCCCGCAGGCGCCGTCGATCTCCTGGCCGCGGGTGTCGCGGACGGTGACCGGCACGCCGTGGCTCGCGATGGCCTCCACGAACGCCCGCTCGTCCTCGGGCCGCGAGGCGGTCCACTGGGAGCCGGGCGTCGGGTTCAGCGGGATGAGGTTGACGTGGACCCGCTTGCCCTTGAGGAGGCGGCCGAGCAGGTCGCCGCGCCACGCCTGGTCGTTGATGTCGCGGATCAGGGCGTACTCGATGGAGATGCGGCGGCCGGACTTCTCCGCGTACTCCCACGCGGCGTCCAGCACCTCGCGCACCTTCCACCGGGTGTTCACCGGCACGAGGGTGTCGCGCAGTTCGTCGTCCGGGGCGTGCAGCGAGACGGCGAGGCGGCACTTGAAGCCCTCGTCGGCGAACCGCAGCATCGCGGGCACCAGGCCGACGGTCGACACGGTGATCCCGCGCTGCGAGAGGCCGAGGCCGTCGGGCTCGGGGTCGGTCAGCCGGCGGATCGCGCCGACGACGCGGTTGTAGTTGGCCAGCGGCTCGCCCATGCCCATGAACACGATGTTGGAGAGCCGGGCGGGGCCGCCGGGGACCTCGCCGTCACGCAGCGCGCGCATGCCGTCCACGATCTGATGGACGATCTCCGCGGTGGAGAGGTTGCGGTCGAGACCGGCCTGCCCGGTCGCGCAGAACGGGCAGTTCATCCCGCAGCCGGCCTGCGAGGAGATGCACATCGTGACCCGCTCCGGGTAGCGCATCAGCACGGACTCGACCAGCGTCCCGTCGTGCAGCTTCCACAGGGTCTTACGGGTGGTGTCGTCGTCGCAGCTGATGTGCCGGACGACGGTCATCAGGTCGGGGAACATCGCCTCGGCGAGCTTGTCCCGCGATCCGGCCGGGATGTTGGTCCACTCGGCCGGGTCGTGCGCGTACCGCGCGAAGTAGTGCTGCGAGAGCTGCTGGGCGCGGAACGGCTTCTCGCCGATCGCGGCGACGGCCTCCCTGCGCTCGGCGGGCGTGAGGTCGGCGAGGTGCCGCGGCGGCTTCTTGGCTCCGCGGGGCGCGACGAAAGTGAGTTCTCCGGGCTTAGGCATGGTTCTTCCAGTGTCGCAGACGCGCGGAGGTACCCCGGTGCGGTCGCGGTGAGGGGCGGCTCACGGGGTAACCGGGACAACACAGGGAGTTCCGCAGCCGCCGCAGGAGGTAGGTGCCGTGCACACCGTCAAACACTGGTTCAACGACAGCCTGATCGGGCAGGGCCTGGTGGTCTTCGGGCTCGGTGTGGGCCTGAACGCGCTGTTACACCGCGACGAGCATCCGGCCATGTGGCTGGTCCAGGGCGCCGTCTACACCATCGTCGTGATGGTGGCCGTGGCCCTCCAGCGGAGGCGGACGAGCCGGGTCACGGGTGCCTCCCCCGGCGCCGTCGCCGGCCTCCTGCGCAAGATCCGCCACCACGAGGTGCCGCGCGACCCGCAGGAGCGGGCGGTGATGCGACGGCTGGTCGACGACCAGCTGGGCAGGATGGAGCGGGGCCGGCGGTGGCTGCCGTACTGGCTGGGCGCCATGGGCCTGGTCGCGATCGGTCTGCTCGTCCTGAGCTCTGCCGGCGGCTCCCTCGGGTTCGCCCTGGTCTTCGCCCTCTTCGTGGCGGCTTTCTGCGCCTGGATCCTCTGGACGCGCCGCCGGGCCTTGAACCTCTACCGCGACATGCGGACGGCGCTGCGCGACCACGGTTGACGCCACCCATGGCTGAGGGGTCACCGCTCGCGAGCGGTGACCCCTCAGCCATGGGTGCGAGCCGGTCTCAGCCCGAGCCGACGAACAGCACCAGCAGCAGCCAGACCACCGGGGCGGTCGGCAGCAGCGAGTCCAGCCGGTCCATGATCCCGCCGTGGCCGGGCAGCAGCGTACCCATGTCCTTGATCCCGAGGTCCCGCTTGATCATGGACTCACCCAGGTCGCCCAGGGTGGCGCTGGCCGCGACCGCGAGGCCCAGCAGCAGCCCCTGCCACCAGGAACCGCCGTCGATCAGGAACTGCATGCACAGCGCACCGGCCACCATGGCGAAGGCGACCGCCCCGAGCAGGCCCTCGCGGGTCTTGCCGGGGCTGATGCGCGGAGCCAGCTTGTGCTTGCCGAACCGCCAGCCGACCGCGTACGCCCCCGTGTCGCTGACCACGGTCAGCAGCAGGAAGGTCAGCACCCGCTGCGGGCCGTCGTCGGCCGTCAGGAGCAGGGCGACGAAGGTGGCCAGGAAGGGCACGTAGAACGCGGCGAAGATGCCCGCCGTGACGTCCCTGAGGTAGTCCTCGGGCGGCTGCGCCATCCGCCACACGAGCACCGCCAGGGCGGTCAGGGCCATGGCGACCCAGGCGCCCTCGGCTCCGCGCGCGTACCCCGCGACGACCATGGCGGCACCGCCGACGGCGAGCGGTACGAGGGGCGCCTTGATGCCCTTGCGCTCCTCCAGCCGGGAGGTGAGCTCCCAGAGCCCGACGACGACGGCGAGCGCGATCACGCCGACGAAGACCGCCTTGACCACGAAGAGCGAGACCACGACCAGGGCGCCGAGTCCCAGGCCGACCCCTATGGCGGCTCCCAGGTCCCGGCCCGCGCGCTTCTTCTGCGGAGGCGGGGGCGGCGGCGGCGCGGTCGGCATGGGCTCCTGCGGCTTCTCGTCGCGGAACAGGGGGCCGCCGCTCAGGCGTCCGGCCCCCTGGTCCCGGTGATCACGGTCTTCAGCGTCTCTACCTGCGTCGGGAACGTCCGGCACGATGGGCATGGGCCGAGTCTGCTGGGCGTCGTGCACATCGTAGGCAGGACCCGCCGCAGCACCCTGCATCTCCGGCGCGACCCGGTGGCCGGCGCCCTGCGGAGCGCCCCAGGAAGAGTCGTTCATCAGACTTCGAGCAGCTCGGCTTCCTTGTGCTTCAGCAGCTCGTCCACCTGCGCGACGTACTTCGCGGTGGTGTCGTCGAGCTCCTTCTCGGCACGGCGCACCTCGTCCTCGCCGGACTCCTTGTCCTTGACCAGCTTGTCGAGCGCTTCCTTGGCCTTGCGGCGGACGGCCCGGATCGAGATCTTGGAGTCCTCGGCCTTGGTCTTCGCGACCTTGATGTAGTCGCGGCGGCGCTCCTCGGTCAGCTCGGGGAAGTTGACCCGGATGATGTTGCCGTCGTTGCTCGGGTTGACACCGAGGTCCGAGTCGCGGATGGCCTGCTCGATGTTGCGCAGCGCGGTCTTGTCGAACGGCGTCACGACGGCCATACGGGGCTCGGGCACCGAGAACGAGGCCAGCTGGTTGATCGGGGTCGGCGCACCGTAGTAGTCGGCGACGATCTTGTTGAACATCGCCGGGTGCGCACGGCCGGTACGGATCGCGGCGAAGTCCTCTTTCGCCACGACGACGGCCTTCTCCATCTTCTCCTCGGCCTCAAGGAGGGTTTCTTCGATCACCACGTGCTCCTGCGTGTCTTGAACGGGCCCGGCGGGCCCGGCGGGTCCTGCGTCGCGTCCTCACCTGCACGGTGTCGGACCGGCAGGCCGTTGTCCATCTTCCGGGGCGGTCCCGCGCCCCTGTTCCACCGGGCCTCACCGGTGGACGCGCCCGTGGTCAGGCGCGGGTGTCCTGGTCGCTCACGAGCGTGCCGATCTTCTCACCCTTGACGGCGCGGGCGATATTGCCGGCGGCGGTGAGCTCGAAGACGAGGATCGGCAGATCGTTGTCACGGCAGAGGGTGATGGCGGTGGCGTCGGCGACCTTGAGGTCGCGGGCGAGCACCTCGCTGTACTCCAGCGCGTCGAACTTGACCGCGGCGGGGTTGGTCTTCGGGTCGGAGTCGTAGACCCCGTCCACGCCGTTCTTCCCCATGAGCAGCGCCTCGGCGTCGATCTCCAGAGCGCGCTGGGCGGCGGTGGTGTCGGTGGAGAAGTAGGGCATGCCCATGCCCGCGCCGAAGATCACGACGCGGCCCTTCTCCAGATGACGCACGGCGCGCAGCGGGATGTACGGCTCCGCGACCTGGCCCATGGTGATGGCGGTCTGGACGCGGGAGTCGATGCCCTCCTTCTCCAGGAAGTCCTGGAGGGCGAGGCAGTTCATCACGGTGCCGAGCATGCCCATGTAGTCGGAGCGCGCCCGGTCCATGCCCCGCTGCTGGAGCTCGGCGCCGCGGAAGAAGTTGCCGCCGCCGATGACGACCGCGATCTCCGCGCCGTCCCGTACGACCGCCGCGATCTCCCGGGCGATGGCGTGCACGACGTCGGGGTCGACACCGAGGCCCCCGCCGCCGGCGAAGGCCTCACCGGACAGCTTCAGCATGAAGCGTCCGGGCACCTTGCCGTCCTCGCGCTTGTCGTCGTCTTTGGCGGCGTCCGCGCCCTTGTTCATGGGGATTCTCCTCGTGCGCATACGAAGAAGGCCATTGCCGGTGGGTCTGGTGTCCCTCAGCGGCAATGGCCTCCTCGTCAGATCTGCGGTCGTACGGCGGTGTGCGGCCGTCGACTGCACCAGACCCTACCGGGTCCGCCGTTTTTCGCGGACGGACTCAGATGCCGACCTTGATACGCGTGAAGCGCTTCAGGGTGACACCGGCCTCGTCCAGAACCTTCTGGACCGACTTCTTGTTGTCCAGCGCGTACGGCTGGCCGAGAAGGGTGGCCTCCTTGAAGAAGCCGTTGACGCGACCCTCGACGATCTTCGGGAGGGCGGCCTCGGGCTTGCCCTCGGCGCGGGTGGTCTCCTCGGCGACGCGGCGCTCGGCCTCGACGACCTCGGCCGGGACGTCCTCGCGGGAGAGGTACTTCGGCGCGAAGGCGGCGATGTGCTGGGCGAGGCCCTTGGCCAGGTCGGCGTCGGCCTTGTCCAGCTCGACCATCACACCGATCTGCGGGGGCAGGTCGGGCATGGTGCGGTGCATGTAGACCGAGACGAAGGCACCCTGGAACTGCGCGAAGCGGTCCAGGACGATCTTCTCGCCGAGGTTGGCGTTGGCCTCGTCCACGTACGCCTGGACGGTCTTGCCGGGCTCGATCTCGGAGGCGAGCAGCGCCTCCAGGTCGGCCGGGGAGGTCGCGGCGACGTGCGCGGCGAGGGCGTTGGCGACGGCCTGGAACTTGTCACCCTTGGCGACGAAGTCGGTCTCGCACTTCAGCTCGACGAGGACGCCGGAGGTCTTGTCGTCGGAGACGACGGAGACGACCGCGCCGTTCTCGGCGGAACGGCCCTCGCGCTTGGCGACGCCCTTCTGGCCCTTGATACGCAGGGCCTCGACGGCGCCGTCGACGTTGCCGTCGGCCTCGTCGAGCGCCTTCTTGCAGTCCATCATGCCGGCGCCGGTGAGCTCGCGGAGCTTCTTGACGTCAGCGGCGGTGTAGTTCGCCATGAGTCTGTGTTCTCTCTCGAAGTCTGAAAGATCTACGGGTGGACGGCGGGGGCGGTGCCAGTGCACCGGCCCCCGCCGTCGTCAGCCGTGACGGGTGTCAGGCCTGCTCGGCGTCCGCGGCCGGGGCCTCGGCCTGCTCGGCGTCGGCGGCCGGGGCCTCGGCCTGCTCGGCGTCGGCGGCGATGGCGGCCGGCTCCGCGTCGGCGGCGGCGTCCTTCTCGGTCTCGACGGAGGACTGGACCTCGGCGTCGGCCTTCTTGTCGCCCTCGAGCAGGTCGCGCTCCCACTCGGCGAGGGGCTCGCCGGCGGCCTTCTCGCCCGGCTTCGAGTCGCCGGTGGCGGCGCCGGAGCGGGCGATGAGGCCCTCGGCGACGGCGTCGGCGATCACGCGGGTGAGCAGGGTGACGGAGCGGATCGCGTCGTCGTTGCCCGGAATCTTGTAGTCGACCTCGTCGGGGTCGCAGTTGGTGTCGAGGATCGCGACGACCGGGATGTGGAGCTTGCGCGCCTCACCGACGGCGATGTGCTCCTTCTTGGTGTCGACGACCCAGACGGCGCTCGGCACCTTCTGCATCTCGCGGATACCACCGAGGGTCTTCTCCAGCTTGGCCTTCTCGCGGGAGAGGACCAGGAGCTCCTTCTTGGTGAGGCCGGAGGCGGCCACGTCCTCGAAGTCGATGAGCTCCAGCTCCTTCAGGCGCTGGAGACGCTTGTAGACGGTGGAGAAGTTGGTGAGCATGCCACCGAGCCAGCGCTGGTTGACGTACGGCATGCCGACGCGCGTCGCCTGCTCGGCGATGGCCTCCTGGGCCTGCTTCTTCGTACCCACGAACATGATGGAGCCGCCGTGCGCGACGGTCTCCTTGACGAACTCGTAGGCGCGGTCGATGTACGACAGCGACTGGAGCAGGTCGATGATGTAGATGCCGTTGCGCTCGGTGAAGATGAAGCGCTTCATCTTCGGGTTCCAGCGACGGGTCTGGTGACCGAAGTGGACGCCGCTTTCCAGCAGCTCCCGCATCGTGACGACGGCCATGGCCGTACTCCTTGAATTTCTCGGTTGTCGCGGCAGCAGGATTGCTGCCACGCCTGACGCCCCGGCGCGCCGTGCCGCAAGGGACCGAGGGGCGCGGCCACCTCCGCTGAACGGGTGGTGGCGGGGCGTGCGAAGTCGACCCGGTGACCCGAGTCGCCAGAAGAAGTGTACGGGACCGTCCGGGTCCCGGGTGACGGCGCTGTCCACAACCGGCCGGTAGTCCACAGCTCCGGCCCATGATCCCCACGCGGGCGGGGTCCGGGGGACGGTGGTGCCATGCGAATCACATGCGAACGGATGCGGTGGTGGGCGCCCCGGGCCGCCGTCGTGCTCGCCGCGCTGGTGGCGTGGGGCGGGTGGCCGGGCGCCGCCGTGGCGGCCGACACCGGGCAGCGGGTCTGGCCGCTGGCGGGGCGGCCTTCGGTGGTACGGGGATGGGAGCCGCCCGCCGGTCCGTACGGGCCGGGCCACCGGGGCGTGGACCTGGCCGCCGCACCGGGCACCGAGGTGCTGGCCGCCGCCGCGGGCCGGGTCTCGTTCGCGGGGGCGGTCGCCGGGCGCGGGGTGGTCTCGGTGGAGCTCGCGGGGACGGACGACCCGCCGCTGCGGACGACGTACGAGCCGGTGCGCCCGCTGGTCGCGGAGGGCGACGAGGTCGCGGCGGGGCAGGTGGTGGCCGTGCTGGAGGCGGGGCCGTCCCACTGCTCGGCGGGCTGCCTGCACTGGGGGCTGCGCCGGGCCGACGCGTACCTGGACCCGTTGTCGCTGCTGCCGCCGTCGCTGCTGCGGCGCGGCCCGTCGCGCCTGCTGCCGGTGTACGGCGTGCCGCTGCCGGGGGCGGCGGTCGCGTACGGGGGCGCCGCGCCTGCCCTGCTGGTGGTGCTCGGCGTGCCGTGGTGGAGGCCGCGCCGGGGTCAGTCGCGGATGCCGGCGCCCCGGACGCCGTCGAGGATCATGGCGACGGCGGTGTCGGCGATGACGCCGGGCTCCTCCGCCACGGTCAGCTCGATGCGCCGGACGGCGGCGTCCACGGACCCCTGGAGCAGCATGGCCGCGAGGCGGGGCTCCGCGTGGCCGAGGTCGCCGAGCGCCTCGACGATCATGGCGATGAGCCCGCCGTGCGCGGCCCGGATCTTCTCGCGGGCGCCCGCGTCCAGTTCGCTGGCGGAGATCGCGACCACGGCCCGGTGGCGCCGGTCCCCGACCAGGTCGAGCTGGCGCCGGACGTACGCCTCGATCTTCCCCTCGGGCGTCCCGGCCCGCTCCATCGCGCTCTCCACCTCGGCCGCCCAGACGGGGAAGTCGACGGCGCAGAGCTCCTCCACGACAGCGGCGCGGGAGCGGAAGTACTCGTAGACGGAGGACCGGGCGAGGCCCGTGCGTTCGGCGAGGGCGGGGAAGGTCAGCGCTTCCGTGCCCCCTTCGGACAGCAGGGAGCGCGCTGCGTCCAGGAGGGCGCCGCGCTGCATGGTCCGGTGCTCGGCCACGGAGGCCGCTCGAATCCTGGGCACGCCTCCACTCTACGGCGACCGCCGCAGAGGGGTACCCGCGCGGGCCGAGCCGGAAGGCCCGCTCAGCGCCCGGCGTCCGCCAGCTTCGCGCGGAGCTGGAGCACCGACTTGGTGTGGATCTGGCTGACCCGGCTCTCGGTGACCCCGAGGACGTTGCCGATCTCGGCGAGGGTGAGGCCCTCGTAGTAGTAGAGCGTGACGACCGTCTTCTCGCGGTCCGGGAGGGTGTTGATCGCCCGGGCGAGCAGCCGCCTCAGCTCCCGGTCCTCCGCCACCTCCACCGGGTCGTCGGCGGCGGTGTCCTCCAGCGTGTCCATCAGGCTCAGCCGGTCGCCGCCCTCGCCGCCGACATGCAGCAACTCCTCCAGCGCGACCACGTTGGCCAGGGACAACTGGCTGAAGACGGCGTGCAGTTCCTCCAGCGTGACGTCCATCTCCGCCGCGACCTCCGCCTCGGACGGGGTGCGGCGCAGCTGCGCCTCCAGCGTCGCGTAGGCGCGTTCGACGGCGCGCGCCTTCTGCCGCACGGAGCGCGGGATCCAGTCCAGCGCCCGGAGTTCGTCGATCATCGCGCCCCGGATGCGGGTGATCGCGTACGTCTCGAACTTGATGGCCCGTTCGATGTCGAACTTCTCGATCGCGTCGATCAGCCCGAACACCCCGGACGAGACGAAGTCCGCCTGCTCGACGTTGGACGGCAGGCCCACGCTCACCCGGCCGGCGACGTACTTGACCAGGGGCGAGTAATGCAGGATCAGCTGCTCCCGCAGCCGCCCGTCGCCGGTCGTCTTGTACGAGCGCCACAGCTCGTCGAGCGAGGTCGGGGCGGGAGGGCGCACAGTGCCACGCGCAGCCGGTGGTACTGCCGCGCGGTCAGACCCGGAGGTGTGCTGGGGCATGTGGTGCCTTGAGCCGTTCTGCCGTGAAGTACTGGGACTTGTCTCTGGGGCGGAATCCTTGTGAGCGTAGCGTGACTGAGGTGTCGCGGTGCGCGCAGGATAGAGGATGGCGCCCGGGCGCTCCCGGGCCGGCGGAGATGACGCGGGACCCGGCCGCGGACATGACAGCCCGTCGGGGTGCGGGCACGCCGGGCGCCCGGGGCCGTCGCCGCAGGCACCGGCCCCGGAGCCACCGTCGAAGCGTCCGCCGAGGTCATCGGCATCACCTTTTCACCCGAATGCCCCAGGTCAAGAACCGCCTCGCCGCGCGTCGTCCCGGCAAGTCGGCCTCCGCGTCAACCTCCATCCCTCGCCCTCGCGTTCGACGTATCCCAGTGAGTGCAGTTCGTACAGCTTGCCGAGTGCCTCGTCGGCGCTGGTCCCGGCACCCCGCGCCACCTCCCGGGCGTCGACGGCGGTGCGCGCGGGAAGGGCGTCCAGCACCCGCCCGGCGACGGGGTCGAGCAGGTCCCGGGCCAGCACCGGACCGCTCCTGGACGGCGCCAGGTCCCCCATGTCGCCCACCAGCTCGGCCACTTCGGCGGCGTCCGTCACCAGCACGCCGTCTCCGCGCAGGAGTTCGTGGACACCGGCCGACAGACCGCTGGTCGCCGGCCCCGGAACCCCCATGGTGAAGCGCCCCAGCCGCTGCGCGACCCGCGCCGTCACCAGCGAACCGCTGCGGTACTCCGCCTCCACGACCACCGACCCCCGCGTCAACGCGGCGATCACCCTGTTCCGCAGGACGAACCGGGTCCGCGTCGGGTGCTCGGACGGCGGCAGCTCACCGATGACGAGCCCCTGCCCGGCCACCCGCGCGATCAGCTCGGCGTGTCCCGGCGGATAGGCCACGTCCACCCCGCAGGCCAGCACCGCGATCGTCGCCCCGCCCGCCGCCAGCGCACCCCGGTGCGCCGCGCCGTCCACCCCGAAGGCGGCGCCCGAGACCACCACCCAGCCGCGCTCCGCGAGCCCCGCGGCCAGCGTCGTCGCCATGTGGGCCCCGTACGGGGTGCAGGCGCGGGCGCCGACCACGGCGACCGAGCGCAGCGCCCAGAGCCGCAGATCGGGCCCGCCCCGCACCCACAGCCCGGTCGGCCGCGCGTCGCCCAGGTCGTCCAACTGCGTCGGCCACTCGCGGTCGCCGGGGCAGACGAAGCGCCCGCCGACCGCGGCGACGGCGGCCAGGTCCCGCTCCGGGTCCGCCCGGGCGGCCCGGAGCCGGTAGCCCGCGAGCCGCCGCACCGTCATGCCGCGCAGCCGCTCGGCCTCCCCGGCCGGGTCCGTGATGCGGCGCCACAGCCCGACCGCGCCGCACTCCCGCAGCCACCGCCCGCCCCGCTCGTCGCCGGGCTCCAGCACCCGGGTCAGCGCCGCCCGCGCCAGCCGCTCCGGCGCGTCCGCGGGCCCGGCCGCCCCCAGGTCCGCGCCTCCGCCCGCCCCCGGGTCCGTGCCGTACGCGAGTCCGGCTCCTTCGTGGCCCGTCATGGCGCCCCCGCCCCCAGCGGCACCCCGCGCGGGATGCCGCTGCGCAGCTCCAGGGCGGCCGCCACGTCCGAGGCGTCGGGGCGGGCCGCGCCGCGCAGGTCCGCGACCGTCCACGCCACCCGCAGCACCCGGTCCAGCCCCCGGGCCGTGAGCAGGCCGCGCTCCATGTCCCGCTCGGCCGCCATCAGCGCGCCCGGGGCCGCGGCCAGCCGGGTCCGCAGCTCGTGGCCGGGCACCTCGCTGTTGGTCGTCCAGGGCGTGCCGGCCAGCCGCTCGGCCGCCCGGTCCCGGGCCTCCCGCACCCGGGCGGCGACGGTTGCCGTGGACTCGCCCCGGCCGCCCCGGCCCATCAGGTCCTCCCGCGTGACCGGGGCGACGGTCACCCTGAGGTCCACCCGGTCGAGCAGCGGCCCGGAGAGCCTGGCCTGATAGCGCCGCACCGCGGACGGCGGGCACTCGCAGCCGTCACCGCTCAGGGTGTGCCGCCCGCACGGGCACGGGTTGGCGGCGAGCACCATCAGGAACCGGGCCGGCAGCCGGACCACCCCCGCGCTGCGGGCCACCACGACGTGCCCGGACTCCAAGGGCTGGCGCAGCGCGTCCAGCGTCTTCACGGAGAACTCCGGCGCCTCGTCCAGGAAGAGGATTCCGCGATGGGCGAGCGAGACGGCTCCCGGCCTGGGCAGCCCGTTGCCCCCGCCGACCAGCGACTGCATGGTCGCCGAGTGGTGCGGCGCGCAGTACGGGGCCCGGGCGATCAGGGGCTCGCCCGGGGGCAGGATGCCGGCCACCGAGTGGACGGCGGTCACTTCGAGGGATTCCTGCCGGGTGAGCGGCGGCAGGATCGCGGGCATGCGCTCGGCCAGCATGGTCTTCCCGGCGCCCGGCGGACCGGTCAGCAGCAGGTGGTGGCCGCCGGCCGCGGCGACCTCCAGGGCCTTGCGCGGCCGCTCCTGCCCCGCCACGTCCGCCAGGTCCGGCCGGCCGCCGTCCCCCGCCGCCGGGCCCCGGGCGAGGCCGGTGCCCAGTCCGGCGCCGGGCACCATCAGCCCGGCGAGCATCGGATCGGGGCGGCCCTCCTCGTCGGGCCGCTGTTCGTCCGGCACCGGTTCGTCGCACAGCACCGCGATCAGCTGCCGCAGGCTGCGCACCCCGAGCACGGAGACACCGGGGACGAGGGCGGCCTCGCCCGCGGTCTGTTCCGGGACGACCACCTGGCGGTAGCCGGCGTCGGCCGCCGCCAGGACCGCGGGCAGCACCCCCCGTACCGGGCGCACCCGGCCGTCGAGCCCCAGTTCGCCGATCATCACCACGTCGGCGATCGACGCGGGGTCGATCCGCTCGGCCGCGCCCAGGACCGCGCACGCCACGGCCAGGTCGAAGCCCGAGCCGCCCTTCGGCACCGAGGCCGGGGACAGCCCCACGGTGAGCTTCTTCTGCGGCCACTCCGCCCCGGAGTTGACCACAGCCGCCCTGACCCGGTCCCGGCTCTCCACCAGGCTCTTGTCGGGCAGGCCCACCAGTGTGAACGCAGCCACACCGGCTTCCAGGTCCGCCTGGACCTCCACCACCACGCCCTCGACGCCCACCAGGGCGACCGAGCAGGCACGTGCGAACCCCATCAGGCCACCCCCCGCGCGTGCTCGGCCAGGGGCGCGCCGCGCTCGGGCAGGACCACCCCGACCAGGTCGATGCGCACCCCGCCCGGCGGCGGGCCGCCGTGCCGCTCCAGCCACAGCGCGGCCAGCCGGCGCAGCCGCTCGGCCTTGGCCGGGGTGACCGCGGCCATCGGATGCTCGTACGCGCCCGACCTGCGGGTCTTCACCTCGCAGATGACGAGCGCGTCCCCGTCCATCGCGACGATGTCGATCTCACCGGCGCGACAGCGCCAGTTCCGTTCCAGGACGGACATGCCGGCGTCGGCCAGCAGCCGCGCCGCCAGGTCCTCGCCGTACCGCCCGAGAGCCCCCCGTGCGTTCATATCGGCACCACCTCCGGCACCGACTCTGACGCGTCCGCCCTATTTCAGTGGATCTTGGTGGACAAGCGGGTGATTGTGGATAACTCAGCCACTCGGAAGTTCGAGATCGCTCTTGTTGAGCTCCTCGATGTTGACGTCCTTGAACGTGAGTACCCGTACCTGTTTCACGAACCGGGCGGGCCGGTACATGTCCCAGACCCAGGCGTCCGCCATGGACACCTCGAAGAACACCTCGCCCTGGACCGAGTGCACCTGCATCTCGTAGTCGTTGGTGAGGTAGAAGCGCCGTTCGGTCTCGATCACGAATTTGAACAGACCGACGACATCGCGGTACTCCCGGTAGAGCTTCAGCTCCATCTCGGTCTCGTACTTCTCGAGGTCCTCGGCGCTCATTGGCATGTTCCCCTTCAGCCGTGCGTTTCCCCATTGTGCGCCGGGCTGCGGCGCCCCGGCCGGCCGCTCAGCCGCTTCCGGGGGCCAGGTCCACCGGCATACGCGGAGGGCCCTCGTCGAGCAGCCTCCGGAGCAGGTCGGCGAGCCCGGTGGGGTACACCGTCTCACGCGCCGCCGACAGTTCGGCGGAGGTCCACCACCTCAGCCCCGTGACACTGCGGCGTTCCAGCCATGTGTGGCCGCTGGTGTCCGTGGCGGTCTGTGCCGTACGAGCCAGGAAATACCACTCGTCCTGGTCCCATCGCCGGCCGTCGAAGGTGAAGGAGCACCGGCGCCGCCAGATCACCGGGCCCAGTTCGGCGTGGGTGATCCCGGTCTCCTCGGCCAGCTCGCGCAGCGCGGCCCGCTCGTGGGTCTCGTCGCCCTCCAGACCGCCGCCCGGGGTGAACCACCAGGTGCGGTCCGGGGCCTCCGGTTCGAAGCCGTGCATCAGCAGAATGCGGTCGTCCGGATCGAGGAGCACCAGGCGGGCGACCCTGCGCACCTCAGCGGACATGCGCGGCCGCCTCGGGCTTCGGGCTCCGCTTCGGCCGGGAGGCACGGGCCGCGAGCGGGCCGTACGCCGCCCCGCCCAGGATGAGCACGATGCCCGCCGCCACGGCGGTCAGCTGGAGCCCCAGCGGCCCGGCCGATGAGACACCGCCCGGCAGCGCGGCGAACGCCTCGGGCCGGTCGATCATGGAGCCCAGCGGCCAGGCGACGGCGTCAATCCTGGACTCCACGGCGTCGCGGGGCACCGAGCCGTGCGTGGCGTCCTCCAGGTGGACCCGGGAGTCCAGCGAGACCGTGCGGTCGTCGCCCAGCAGGAAGATCTGGCCCTCGGGCACCTCGGCGGTGAAGTCCTGGGCCGAGGCGCGGGCGGACGACCGCAGATACGGTTCGTCGATGGGTATGCCGTTCACTGTGAGGCGGCCGTCCTCGCCGCAGCAGGCGATCTTGTCGCCGCCGACTCCGACGACCCGCTTCACCATGGGTGTATCGCCCCACTCCGGGTCGTTGAACACCACCACGTCACCGCGCCGGACCTCGCTGCCGTCCACGCGCTGCGCGAGGACCTTGTCGCCCGCGTTGACCGTCGGTGTCATCGATCCGGTGGGCACCGTGTACGGCTGGTAGCAGAACGCGCCCCAGACGAAGCCGCCGAGGAAGAGCAGGCAGCCGAGGGCCACCGCGGCCCCGGACAGCCTGCTGCCGAGCCGGCCGCGGCCGTCATCCGTACGACCTGTTGCACCCATACCGGCGTCCCCCATCGGAGATCGACAATCGCTGATCCGCGTGCGCACCCTACCCGGCAGTACGCCCGGCGGTCAGCCTCCGCCTGCGCCGGAGCACGAACGGGACCGCGCCCGCGAGCCCGAGGACGCCCGGTGCGGCACCGGCCGCGGCGCTGATCCCGGGTTGGTCGAAGGTGTCCGGGACGGACAGCACGGACCAGCGGTTCACCGGCCAGGCGACGACCACGGCCCGGCCCACGACCTGGCTCACCGGCACGAAGCCCTTGTTGACGTCGTCGGTGTGGTAGCGGGAGTCCGCCGAGTCCTGGCGGTGGTCGCCCATCACCCAGATCTTGCCGTCCGGCACCTTGAACGGCCCGAAGGGCATGTCGTCGCAGGGGCTGTTGCCCTCGAAGATGAAGGACTTGTCGTCCAGCGCCTTGCCGTTGACTTCGACCGGGCCGCCCTTCTTGCACTCCACGGTGTCACCGGCGACCGCGATCGTCCGCTTGATCAGGTCCTTCTCCTCGGCGGACGGCATCAGTCCGACGAAGCTCAGGAACTTCTGCGCGGCGTTGGGGGTCGGGGTCGGCTCGCCTTCGAGCCACTTGTCCGGGTCGTGGAAGACGACGACCTCGCCGCGCTCCGGCTCCGACCCGAACCACGGCGTCAGCTTGTCCACCAGGACCCGGTCGCCCCGCTGCAACGTGTTCTGCATCGAATCCGACGGAATCGAGAACGCCTGCACCAGAAACGTCTTGATGAACAGGGCCAAAACCAGCGCGATGCCGATGAGGAGCGGCAGCTCCTTCCAGAACGGGCGGTTGTTCTTCTTCTTGGCGGCGGTGCCGTCCTTGCTGTCGGTGCCGCTGTCCGTTCCGGCCTCCGGCTCGGTGGCGGAAGGCTCCGTGGCGGAAGGCTCCGTGGCGGCAGGCCCGACGGCGGAAGGCTCCGCGGACCGCTCCTGTTCGGACCGTGCTCCGTCTGCCAGGTCGCTCACGCGTCGTTCCTCACTGTGCCGGCGGTCGTGGTCCGGCGCCGCCTGCGCCAGAGCACCAGGGGGACCGCGCCCGCGAGCCCGATCACCCCGGGGGCCGCAGCGGCGGCGGCGTTGATGCCGGGCTGGTCGAAGGTCTTCGGGACCGGGAGGGTCGCCCAGCGGCTGACCGGCCACGCGATCACGATGGCCCGGCCGACCACCTCGTCGTTGGAGACGGTGCCGCCACCCGGCAGGTTCTGGTGGTAGCGGGAGTCCAGGGAGTTCTGCCGGTGGTCGCCCATGACCCAGATCCGGCCCTTGGGCACCTTGATCGGCCCGAACGGCTCGTCGTCGCAGGCGCTGTTGCCCTCGAAGATGAAGGACTTGTCGTCCAGCGCCTTGCCGTTGACCTGGACCGGGCCGCCCTTCTTGCACTCCACGGTGTCACCGCCGACCGCGATGACCCGCTTGATCAGGTCCTTCTCCTCGGCCGAGGGCATGAGACCGATGAAGCTGAGGAACTTCTGCACCGCGTTCGGCTCGGGTGCCTGGCTGTCCTCCAGCCAGCCGCCCGGGTCGTGGAAGACGACGACCTCGCCGCGCTCCGGCTCCGACCCGAACCACGGCGTCAGCTTGTCCACCAGGACCCGGTCGCCCCGCTGCAACGTGTTCTGCATCGAATCCGACGGAATCGAGAACGCCTGCACCAGAAACGTCTTGATCAGCAGCGCCAGGACCAGGGCGACGCCGATGAGGAGCGGCAGCTCCTTCCAGAACGGGCGGGGATTCTTCTTCCGGGCCGTGCTGCCCCCGGACGCGCCGCCGTCACCTTCCGTCCCGCTCACCGTCGTCCCGTCCTCCGCCGCACCGGCGGACTCGGAATGCGCCGAAGGGCCCGGCCGGTCCTCGGGTTCGTCGCGTCCGGATCGTGCGCCGACCGCCAAATCCCCCACATCCACTCCTTACTCCGTGCCACCGCCCGCGTCCTAGCCGACGCAGGCCCACCACTCCCATAACGAGCGGGAGTTCCGCAGGGGTCGGGAGCCGGATCAATCCGCCTGGATCACTGGACACACTATTCGACGGCCCCGAGGCCGCCCCCGTACCGGCGCGCGCGTCCGGGACCGAGGCGAACGCCGCGCGCTCCGCAAGGCCGGCCCAGTGCCCGAAGGGCCAGACGATCCATGTGGCCCGTCCCACGACCGCGTCCTCGGAGATCGTGCCGTCCGCCGTCCTGTCCATGTGGAAGCGCGAATCGGCGGAATTGGAGCGGTGGTCGCCCATGACGAAGAGGCGGCCCGCCGGAACTTTTACCTCGAATTTGATGGTGGAGGGTGAATCCCCGGGATAGACGTACGGTTCCTCGACCGCGACGCCGTTGACGAGGAGCCTCCCGTCCGGAGCACAGCACTTCACGGTGTCGCCGCCGACGGCCACGACCCGCTTGATCAGGTCCTGTTCGTCGTCCGACGGCAGCAGCCCGACGAAGGTGAGCACCTGCTTCACCTGCTTGACGACGACGGGTGACTCCCCGGAACTCTCCGGGTTCGGCGGCGGCCAGTCGGAGGGGTTGTGGAACACGACGACGTCGCCGCGCTGCGGCTTCGAACCGAACCAGGGCGTCAGCTTGTCCACGAGCACCCGGTCGCCGATCCGGATGGTCTGCTCCATCGACCCGGACGGGATCACGAACGCCTGTACGAGGAAGGTCTTGAGGACGAGCGCGATCAGCAGCGACACCGTGATGAGGAGCGGGATCTCCCGCACGGCCGACCGGCGCCGCTTGCGCTTCACCTTGCGGGCCAGCTTGCGCCGCTCCGCCCTGGTGGGCAGGGAGCGCGCCTCTCCGTCCGCCGCCGGGGCACCGTGGCGCCCGTGGCTACCCATGGGTGGGGCCGGGCGCCGGTACGGAGTCGAAGGCGGCTGTTCCCGGCAGCGAGCCCACTCGGCCGAGGGGCCAGCCCAGCCAGTCGACCCGCCCGATCACCCGGTCCACCGGCACCACGCCACCGCCCGGCTCCCCCAGGTGGTCGCGGGAGTCCCGGGAGCGGGCGCGGTGGTCGCCCATCATCCACAGGGTGCCCTCCGGCACCACGATGTCGAAGGGGACCTTCGAGGGCGCGTCCCCGGGGAAGAGGTAGTCCTCGTCCAGCGGCCGGCCGTTGACCTCGATCCGGCCCCGCGCGTCGCAACAGACCACCCGGTCGCCCCCCACGCCCACCACCCGCTTCACGAAGTCGGTCTCGGCGGGCTCGGCGAGACCGAGGGAGGCGGCGGCCCCGTGCAGCAGCGCGGTGACGGGGTTCTGCTCCACCCCCTCGCGAACGAACGAGCCGGTGCCGTCAAAGACCACCACGTCACCACGGCGGGGCACTCCGCCGAAGCGGTACGCCAGCTTGTTGACGAGCACCCGGTCGCCCACCCGGAGCGTCTGCTCCATCGAACCGCTGGGGATCAGGAAGGGCTGCACCACGAAGGTGCTGAAGAGCAGCACGAACACCGCACAGACGGCGCCGAGCCCGAGCGTCCCCCGCCAGGACAGCCGCCACGACAGCAGTCCGGTGAGCCGGTCGCGGACACGCGAAGAGCGCGACCCCTCCCCCGGACCCGTATCGGGTGCGAAGGAGCGATCGCGCTCCTGGAGTTCTGCTTGCGTGTCCATCGGGGCCAGAGCTTAACCGGACACCCTGTGGACGAGGCAGTCAGCTCAGCGGTCGCGCTTCTCCTTGATCTTCGCGGCCTTGCCGCGCAGCTCACGGAGGAAGTACAGCTTGGCGCGACGGACGTCACCGCGGGTCACGAGCTCGATCTTCTCGAAGATCGGGCTGTGCACCGGGAAGGTGCGCTCGACGCCGACGCTGAAGGAGACCTTGCGGACCGTGAAGGTCTCGCTGACGCCCGCGCCCTGGCGGCGGATGACGACGCCCTTGAACTGCTGGACACGGGAGCGGTTGCCCTCGATCACGCGGACGTGGACGTTGACCGTGTCACCCGGGCGGAAGGCCGGGATGTCGGTACGCAGCGACGCGGCATTGACGTCGTCGAGCAGGGAAGCCATGTTGTCTGCTTTCTTCGCCGATGCCACAGGTCATCGACGGGAGAGTGATGAATTCTAGGGGCCGGTCGCGTCGGACGGGCGTCGTGTCCCCCTGTGGCAGGGGCGCACGTTGGACGGACGGCAGCGGCCTATTCTTCCACGGCCTCGGGCCTGCGCCAAAATCGGCCACCCGGCTCCGGGGACCAGCCGAGGATGGAAAGCATCTCCCGGTCCTTCTTGTCGAAGGCCGACGCCTCGCACCGCTCGATCAGATCGGGCCGGTTGGCGGCCGTACGCCGCAGCGCCTCGTCCCGCCGCCAGCGGGCGATCCGCCCGTGGTGGCCGCTGAGCAGCACGTCGGGGATGTCCCGGCCGCGCCACTCGGGCGGCTTGGTGTAGACCGGGCCCTCCAGCAGATTGGCCATCGCGCCGGGGGCGAAGGAGTCGTCCTGGTGGGAGGCCGCATTGCCGAGGACGCCGGGCAGCAGCCGGGCCACCGCCTCGGTGATCACCAGCACCGCGGCTTCCCCGCCTGCCAGCACGTAATCGCCGATGGACACCTCGACCACCCGCATCCGGGTGGCGTACTCCTCGGTCACGCGCCGGTCGATGCCCTCGTAGCGGGCCGGGGTGAAGACCAGCCAGGGCCGCTCGGAGAGTTCGACGGCGAGTTCCTGCGTGAACGGCCGTCCGCTCGGCGTGGGCACCACGAGGACCGGGGAGTGCGCGCCGGCCTCGTAACCGTCCGCTAGGGCCTCGTCCAGGGCCTCGCCCCACGGCTCGGTCTTCATGACCATGCCGGGGCCGCCGCCGTACGGGGTGTCGTCCACGGTGTTGTGCCGGTCGTACGTCCAGTCGCGGAGGTCGTGCACATGGACGTCGAGGCGGCCGGCCGTGCGGGCCTTGCCGACCAGCGAGACGTTCAGCGGTTCCAGGTACTCGGGGAAGATCGTGACGACGTCGAGCCGCATCAGGCGTCCTCGGCCTTCGACGCGGAGCCCCCGGCCTCGGACTCCTCCTCGCGCGCGGAGGCCACGACCGCCTCGCTCGCGTCGATCAGGCCCGGCGGCGGGGTGATCACCGCGCGCTGCTCCTCCAGGTCGATCTCGGCGACGATCTCCTCCACGAACGGGATCATCACCTCGCTGCCGTCCGGCCGCTCCACGATGAAGAGGTCCTGCGAGGGCAGATGCGTGATCTCGGTGATCCGCCCGATCCCGGTGCCATCGGCGAGGACCACGTCCAGGTCCATCAGCTGGTGGTCGTAGAACTCCTCCGGGTCCTCGGGGAGCTCCGCCGGATCGACGTCGGCGATCAGCAGGGTGTTGCGCAGCGCCTCGGCGGCCGTACGGTCCTTCACGCCCTCGAAGCGCAGCAGCAGCCTGCCGCTGTGCACCCGGCCGGTCTCGATCGTCAGCGGGCCGGCCGTGGCGGGGTCGGTGGCCAGGACGGCGCCGGGCGCGAGCCGCAGCTCCGGCTCGTCCGTACGCACCTCGACGGTGACCTCGCCCTTGATGCCGTGGGCGCGACCGATCCGCGCGACTACCAACTGCACCTGATATCTCTCCTGTCGTACGACGACGGGCCGGGGCGGGCGCTTGGCCCTCCCCGGCCCGTGCCGGTGTTCAACTCTGTCAGCGAACCTGGTCCACATCGACGAGGTCGACGCGGATGCCACGGCCGCCGATGGCGCCCACGACGGTACGCAGCGCGCGAGCGGTGCGGCCGTTGCGGCCGATCACCTTGCCGAGGTCGTCGGGGTGGACCCGGACCTCCAGCACGCGGCCACGGCGCAGGTTGCGCGAGGCGACCTGCACATCATCGGGGTTGTCGACGATGCCTTTCACGAGGTGCTCGAGAGCCTCCTCGAGCATGCTCAGGCCTCGGTCGACTCGGCGGAGGCGGCAGCTGCCTCGTCCGCCTTCTTGTCGGCCTTCTTCGCCTTCGGCGTGATGGCCTCGCCCTTCGACTCCTCACCGTCACCGGCGAGGGCCTCGAACAGGGCGCGCTTGTCGGCCTTGGGCTCCGGCTGCAGCAGCGGCGCGGGGGCCGGGAGGCCCTTGTGCGCCTGCCAGTCGCCGGTGAGCTTCAGGATCGCGAGAACCGGCTCGGTCGGCTGGGCGCCGACGGACAACCAGTACTGCGCACGCTCCGAGTTGACCTCGATGCGCGACGGGTTCTGCACCGGGTGGTACAGACCGATCTCCTCGATGGCCCGGCCGTCACGGCGGGTACGGGAGTCGGCGACGACGATGCGGTAGTGAGGCGAACGGATCTTGCCCAGACGCTTCAGCTTGATCTTGACTGCCACGGAAGTGGTGTCTCCTGGTCTATGACGTGGTTGGGCACAACGAAGATGCCACGTGGGGTTGCGGTACTCGGGTGCCCGATGGACGCGTCAGCCGGAGGAGAGAGGGGTCCTGTGCGACTGTCGAGTACAGCTAGCCATTGTGCCACACCCCATCGGCTCACCCCACCGCGACCGCGGTCTCCGGGATCCTGAACGGCTTTCCGCAGCCGCCGCAGACGATCGGCGCCTGGGCGAGGACCGAGGGGACCACGCGCACGTTACGCCCGCAGTCGCAGACGGCCTTGACCCGCACACCTCCTCCGGAGGAGCCGTGCCGGGCGGCAGGGCCGCGGAAGGAGCGCTTGGTGTCGGCGGCGGTGGCCACGGTGTGCGCCTTGAGGGCGCGCTGGAGCCGTTCCGTCGTCGGCCGGTAGCGGCGCTTGGCCTCGGGGTTCAGCGTGACCAGCGAGAAGCCGCTGCTGGGATGGGGCTCCTCGGCATGGTCGAGGCCCAGCTCCTCGGCGATCGCCAGGAATCGTCGGTTGTGATAACGGCCGGCGCGTGAGGTGTCGCGGACACCTCGGGCGGCGGCGATGCCGTGGACTGCCTCGTGGAGCAGTCGCTCGAAGGAGAGTTCGGCGCCACAGGCGGACGAGGACTCTCCGATCAGGGATTCGGGTGCGGCGAGATCGGGCAGCTCGGGGTGGTACCGCTGAATGTCGGCCCACGCCTGCGCCAGCTCTGCGGCAAGTACAGGTGGTGTCGTGCTCACGTCGTGAACAACGAGCGCGGGGCCCTCGGTGTTCCGATTCCGGGCCATCCCAAATATTTTGCACGTACCAGTCGGTTGACCTTCATGCGTCGCGACGAGGGCGGGTGCGCTGATCTGCGGAGAAGCCTCACAGCTCACACCAAGCCGGTACGTAGCGGCGCGTACGCCTGCGCGCGTAGACGCGGTACGCGCCCCCTCCGGGCGCGGACGGCAGGGGCGAGGGTACCCGCACCGCCCTGACGTGCTCGACGTGCCTCCACCGGCGTGTCGGGTGAGACTGGACCGGCAGAGAACGGGACGGACCCCCGGGGGCGTTCCCGCCGTCCGGGTGCGCCGGTGCCGTCGTGCGCCGGACGGCAGTGCGGACAACCACGCCCGGCAGACCTCTGGACGCGGCGGCGGATGCGCAGTTCTCTGGCATACGGGGGAAGCGCGCGTCACCTGGACGGGACGGCCGTCCACTCGGGCACGACCGATCGGCAGAACCGGCAACCTCGGCGATTGGGGCGCATTCCATGACACCAACGCTCGTTCGGCACCACCGGCACACGGAGTCGTCCGCCCCCGCGGACGGCGCCTCCCGCGCCCGCGACTGGGCGGAGATCCAGGAACGGATGCTGGCACCGCTGTACGAAGCGGTGTACACGCGGCTGGAGGTGGGCCCCGCGACGCGGATGCTCTCGCTCGGCTGCGGCTCCGGCCTGGCGCTGCTGATGGCCGTGGGCCGGGGCGCCGGGGTCACCGGCGTGGACACCGACCCCGACCGGCTCGCCCTGGCCCGGGCCCGGCTGCTGCCCGCACCGGAGGACCGCGGCGCACCCGCCGCCGCCCCGCTGCTCACGGACAGCGTCGCCGCCGCGGCGGACGGCGGGCCGCACAACCTGATCACCGCGTTCACCCCGATCGGCTGCGAGGCGGGCGACGGCGAGGATCTGGTGCGGGCGCTGGAGACCGCCGTGCCGTCGGCGGGCCGGCACGCCACGGTCGTCCTGACCGGCTGGGGCCCGCCGGAGCGGTGCGCCACCGAGGCGGTGCTCCGGGTGGCCGGGCGGCTCGCCGACGACGGGCGCGGACCGGGCGGCGGCTGGCGCGGACCGCGCCGCGACGATCTGGAGGACGTGGCCTCCCGGTCCGGGCTGCGGCCGGACGGATCCGGCCGGGTGGCCTGCCCGTTCGGTTACGCGGACATGGACAGCGCGGTACGCGGCCTGCTGTCGACCCGGCTGTTCGAGGCGGCGGTCCGGGCGACGGACCGGTGGCAGGTGGAGAAGGAGCTGGCCGAGGCCCTGCACCCGCACCGGCTGCCGGACGGCACGGTGTGGATGTCCAACGTGTTCCGGTACGTGGTCTGCACGACGTGAACGTACGCCGGAGGGGCGCCCACCACATACGGTGAGCGCCCCTCCGGCATGACGTGGGCCGTCAGCCCATGAACTTCTTGAACTCGTCCGGCAGCTCGAAGTTCTGGGCGTCCTGACCGGCCGGGAGACCGGGGACGCCGTTCTGCGCGGCCTCGCGGCGGGCGGCCGCGGCCTGCTCCTCGGCCTTGCGCTTCATCGGGTTGCCGCTCTTGCGCTTGCCCTTGGCCTGCTTGACCTGCTTCTTCTGCCGGCCTGGGCCGCCGCCCATGCCCGGCATCCCGGGCATCCCCGGCATGCCGCCGCCCTGCGCCATCTTCGACATCATCTTGCGGGCCTCGAAGAACCGCTCGACCAGGCCCTTGACGGCGGAGACGTCGGAACCGGAGCCCTTGGCGATACGGGCGCGGCGCGAGCCGTTGATGATCGTCGGCTCGGCGCGTTCCTTCGGGGTCATCGACTTGATGATCGCGGCCATGCGGTCGATGTCGCGCTCGTCGATGTTGTTGATCTGGTCCTTGATCTGACCCATGCCGGGGAGCATGCCGAGCAGCTTGGAGATGGAGCCCATCTTCCTGACCTGCTCCATCTGGGCCAGGAAGTCGTCGAAGGTGAAGTCCTTGCCCTTGCTGGACGCCAGCTTGGAGGCCATTTTGGCGGCCTCTTCCTGGCTGAAGGTCTTCTCCGCCTGCTCGATCAGGGTGAGCAGGTCACCCATGTCGAGGATCCGGGACGCCATGCGGTCCGGGTGGAACGCGTCGAACTCGTCCAGCTTCTCGCCGTTCGACGCGAACATGATCTGCTTGCCCGTGACGTGGGCGATCGACAGGGCGGCGCCACCGCGGGCGTCACCGTCGAGCTTGGAGAGCACCACGCCGTCGAAGCCGACGCCGTCGCGGAACGCCTCGGCGGTGTTGACCGCGTCCTGACCGATCATCGCGTCGACCACGAACAGGATCTCGTCCGGGCTGACGGCGTCGCGGATGTCCGCGGCCTGCCGCATCAGCTCCTGGTCGATGCCGAGGCGGCCGGCGGTGTCCACGATCACGACGTCGTACTGCTTGGTCCGGGCGTGCTCGATGGAGTCCTTGGCGACCTGGACCGGGTCGCCGACGCCGTTGCCCGGCTCGGGGGCGTACACCGCGACACCGGCGCGGTCGGCGACGACGCTCAGCTGGTTGACGGCGTTGGGGCGCTGGAGGTCACAGGCGACGAGCAGCGGGGAGTGGCCCTGGCCCTTGAGCCAGAGGCCGAGCTTTCCGGCGAGGGTCGTCTTACCGGCACCCTGGAGACCGGCGAGCATGATCACGGTGGGCGGGTTCTTGGCGAACCGCAGCCGCCGGGTCTCGCCGCCGAGGATGGAGATGAGCTCCTCGTTGACGATCTTGACGACCTGCTGGGCGGGGTTCAGCGCCTGCGAGACCTCGACGCCGCGCGCCCGCTCCTTGACGTTGGCGATGAAGGACCGGACGACGGGCAGCGCCACGTCGGCTTCGAGCAGGGCGATACGGATCTCGCGAGCCGTGGCGTCGATGTCCGCCTCGGACAAGCGGCCCTTGCCCCGGAGGTTCTTGAAAGTCGCGGCAAGGCGGTCGGAGAGAGTATCGAACACGGCGCTCGTCGGTCCTCAGGGTCGGGGGCGGGTCGGGTCAGTAGGCTCCCAGGGTATCCGGACGCCGGAGAACGCCAAGACCTCGCCCGGTCCCGGTCTCAACCGAGCGCCTTCTCGACCTCCTGGGCCAGCTCCGCCGCCCGGGCTGCCAGCAGCGGCTCCCCGTCCACGTCCGTGACGTAGAAGGCATCGACGGCGTTGGCCCCCAGCGTCGACACATGCGCGCTCCGCACCCGTACCCCGCTCCGCTCCAGCGCGTGCCCGATGCGGTGCAGCAGCCCGGGGGCGTCCTGCGCGCGCACCTCGATCACCGTGGCGAGCCGGGAGCCCGCCGGGGCGACCGTCACCCGGGGCGGCGGCGCCTTCACCCCGCGCCGCCGGGGATAGGCCGCCTCCCGCTCGGCGAGGCGGGCGGGGATGTCCAGAGTGCCGTCCAGGGCGCGTACGAGGTCGGCGCGCAGCCGGTCCGCCCGGGGCAGCGAGCCGTACTCGGCGGCCACCCGCCAGCTGAGCAGCAGCAGGTCCGCGGAGTCCCCCAGCTCCGTGGGCAGCTCCACGGCGCGCAGGTCGGCGGCGCGGACGGTGAGGCGGTGCAGGGCGAGGACGCCGGCGGCGGCGGGCAGCACGCCGGGCCGGTCGCGGAGCGCGATGAGGAGTTCGACACCGACCGGTTCGGGGCCGTCCTCCTCGTGCGGGGTCTCGGGCCGGGTGTGCAGGGCGAGGACGGGGGTGCCGGTGCGCAGCGCCTCGATCGCCAGGCGTTCCTGCTCGGCGCCCGGAGCGGCGGGCTCGGGCTCCTCGGGGGCCTCCCCGGCCAGGACCTGGGCGACGCGCCTGACGAGGTCGGTGACGAGGGAGGCGCGCCAGGCCGACCAGGCGGCGGGCCCGGTGGCCAGCGCGTCGGCCTCGGTGAGCGCGTGCAGCAGCTCCAGGGTGGCGGCGCTGCCGACGGCGTCGGCGACGGCGCGGACGGTGGCCGGGTCGTCCAGGTCGCGCCGGGTGGCGGTCTCGATGAGCAGGAGGTGGTGGCGTACGAGGGCGGCGACGACGCCCACGTCGTGCTGGTCGAAGCCGATGCGGGCGACCATGTCGCGGGCGATGACCTCGCCGGCGACGGAGTGGTCACCGGGCCAGCCCTTGCCGATGTCGTGCAGCAGGGCGGCGATGAGGAGGAGGTCGGGGCGGCCGACGCGGCGGGTGAGCGAGGCGGCGCGGACGGCCGTCTCGACCAGGTGGCGGTCGACGGTCCAGGTGTGGACGGGGTTGCGCTGGGGGCGGCAGTGGACGCGTTCCCAGTCGGGCAGGAGGCGGGTGATCAGCCCTTCGGCCTCCAGGGCCTCCCAGACGGGGATCGTGGCCTCGCCGGCGCCGAGGAGGGTCACCAGCTCCTCGCGGGCCTCGGCCGGCCAGGGCACCGGGAGCGGCTGGGCGGCGGTGGCGAGGTGGCGTACGACGTGGCGGGAGAGCGGCAGTCCGGACTGGGCGGCCGCGGCGGCGGCGCGCAGGACGAGCACCGGGTCGCGTTCGGGCCGGGCGGTGCGGGCGAGCACGGCCTCGCCGTCGGCCTCCACGACTCCGTCGGCGAGCGGGGTCCGGTCGGGGGCGGGGGTCCGGCCGCCGCCGAGCAGGGCGCGCAGCCGGGGCCGGGCGGAGCGGGCGCGCAGGACCCGGCCGACCTCGCGCCAGGTGACGTCGGCGGCGTACGAGACAGTGCGGGCGGCCTCGTAGACCTGGCGCAGCAGGGCGTCGGCGTCGAGGAGGCCGAGGGCCTGGGCGACCTGGTCCTGTTCCTGGAGGGCGAGGCGGTCGGTGGCGCGGCCGGTCGTGAGGTGGAGGGCGTCGCGGGCGTCGAGGAGGGTGCGGCGGGCCTCGGCGAGTCCTTCGCGGGGGGCGTCGGCGAGCCAGGAGGCGGCGACAGCGCGCAGGGCGGTGACGTCGCGCAGGCCGCCGCGGGCCTCCTTGAGGTCGGGTTCGAGGAGGAACCGCAGTTCGCCGTGGCGTTCGGCGCGTTCGCGGCAGAGTTCGTGGAGGTCGGGCAGGCGCTTGGGTGCCTGGTTGCGCCAGTCGGCGAGGATCGCGGTGCGCAGGGACGCGACGAGGCCGAGGTCGCCCGCGACGGGGCGGGCGTCGAGCAGTCCGAGCTGGACCTTGAGGTCGTCGGCGGCGGTCTTCCGGGCCTCGGCGGGGGTGCGTACGGAGTGGTCGAGGGCGAGGCCCAGGTCCCAGACGGGGTACCAGATCCGGTCCGCGAGGGCGGCTACGGCCGTGGCGTCGGCGGTGCCGTCGTGCAGCAGGAGGAGGTCGAGGTCGCTGCGCGGGGAGAGTTCGCCCCGGCCGTAGCCGCCGACGGCGACGAGGGCGGCGCCCCGGACCCCGGCGTGCCGGGCGGCGCCGGTGAACAGGGTGGTGAGCCAGTCGTCGGTGAGGGCGGCGAGGGCCGCACGGCGCGGCGGCCCGGGCCGCTCCTTCTCCTGGAGAAGGCGCAGCCGGGCCGCCGCATAGCCGCTGGGGCGCGAGTCCTCGGATTCGGTGGTCGCTTCGATGCTCGTCACCCAGCTGCCCTTTCCGTATGCGGAACCGTGCGAAACAGTCGGCGGGGGCCGGTCAGAGGGCGTCCGGGCCGCGTTCGCCCGTACGGACCCTGACGGCCGTCTCGACGGGGACCGTCCAGACCTTGCCGTCACCGATCTTGCCGGTTCGGGCGGCCTTGACGACGACGTCGAGGAGCTGTTCGGCGTCCTCGTCCTCGACCAGGACCTCGATGCGGATCTTGGGGACGAGGTCGACGGTGTACTCGGCGCCCCGGTAGACCTCGGTGTGGCCGCGCTGCCGTCCGTAGCCGCTGGCCTCGGTGACGGTGAGGCCCTGGACGCCGAATGCCTGGAGGGCTTCCTTGATCTCGTCGAGCCGGTGGGGCTTCACGACTGCGGTGATGAGCTTCATGCGTCCACCTTCTTGTTCGTCGGGGCGGCCGGGCCGGGGGCGGGGGCGGCGGTCCGGGAGGCCGCGCCGCCGCCGGCGCCGCTGAAGTCGTACGCGGTCTCGGCGTGTTCGACCTGGTCGATGCCGGAGACCTCGTCGTCCTCGTCCACGCGCATTCCGAGGACCTTGTCGACCAGGAAGGCGAGGAGCGCGGAGACGACGAGAGAGTACGCGAGGACCGCGAAGACGCCGACGGCCTGCTTGCCGAGCTGGTCGAGGCCGCCGCCGTAGAAGAGGCCCTTGGCGTCGGACTGGACGCCGCCGGTGGCGAAGAGGCCGACGAGCAGGGAGCCGAGGATGCCGCCGACGAGGTGGACGCCGACGACGTCGAGGGAGTCGTCGTAGCCGAACCTGTACTTGAAGCCGACGGCCATGGCGCACAGCACACCGGCGATGGCGCCGACCGCGATGGCGCCGAGCGGGCTGACCGCGCCGCCTGCCGGGGTGATGGCGACAAGTCCGGCGACCGCGCCGGACGCGGCGCCCAGCGTGGTGAAGGCGCCGTGCCGGATCTTCTCGTACGCGAGCCAGGCGAGCATCGCCGCAGCGGTGGCGACCTGGGTGTTGACGAACATGACCGCGCCCACGCCGTCGTCGTTGCCGAGCCAGGAGCCGGCGTTGAAGCCGAACCAGCCGAACCAGAGGAGACCGGCGCCGAGCATGACGAGCGGCAGGCTGTGCGGCCGCATCGGGTCCTTCTTGAAGCCGACGCGCTTGCCGATCACCAGGATCACGCCGAGGGCGGCGGCACCCGCGTTGATGTGGACGGCCGTGCCCCCGGCGAAGTCGATGACGCCCAGCTCGAACAGCCAGCCGCCCGCACCCCACACCCAGTGCGCGACCGGGAAGTAGACGACGGTGACCCACAGCGTGATGAACAGGGCCCAGGAGGTGAACTTGACCCGGTCGGCGAGGGCACCGCTGATCAGTGCGGGCGTGAGGACGGCGAACATCAGCTGGAACACGGCGAAGACGTAGACCGGGATGGTGTAGCCGTCCCAGAGTTCGGTGACGCCGATCCCGCTGAGGCCGAGGAAGTCCTGGCTCCAGCCGATGACCGATCCGGCGTCGGTCCCGAAGGCGAGGCTGAAGCCGTACAGCACCCACAGGACCGTGACGATCCCGAGGCTGATGAAGCTCATCATCAGCATGTTGAGGGTGCTCTTGACGCGGACCATGCCTCCGTAGAAGAAGGCGAGGGCCGGGGTCATGAGCATCACCAGGGCCGAGCAGATGAGCATGAAGCCGGTGTTGGCGGCAGACAGCGTCGGGGTGTCTGCGGCAAGCGTCGTGATGCCTGGGGGCATCGGCGTCTCCTCGTCGTCGGTGCGGCCGCGTGCGGGCGGTGGGGGCACAACCACTGCGGGACCACTGGGAACGTGCGGGCCGGTTATGAGCCACGAGGTTCGCCCAGCGCCGTTTCGGCCGGTGCGCCGCGATGTTTCGCGGCAGTGACGAAGGGAAGCGACGTGTTACGTCCCCATGAACCGCGTGTGCCGTACCCGCGCTCGCGCCCACTCTGCGGCCCGGGCCGCATACGGTGCGGTTACGACGCTCCGGCAGGGGAACGACCACACGAACCGGCCACGGCGATCACCCGTTGACCTGGCAATGGGGGGAGCCGAAGTCGGTCTGTGCTGGGTGATCGTCGTGGCCGGGGTCTGAGGGCCCGGTGGCCGTCGCTAGACGGTTTCCACGGTCTCGGGCAGCTGTTCGATGAGGAGATCGGTGAGCCGGGCGACCTCCGGCACGTCCCCGAAGTCCCTGGCGGCGGTGTCCACGGTCTTGCGGAGCCGGGTGTTGACCCGCTCGGACCGCACCTTCTTCGCGACGCGCAGCGCCCGCTCGGCCGGCACGGTGGACGCCTCTGGCTCGCCCTTGAGGAGGTGGACGGTGGCGAGGCCGATCAGATTGAGCGCGTAGGAGCGCTGGTGCTCGTCGTCCTCGCCGAAGAGCTGGACCGCCTTCTGCATGACGGGCTCGGCGAGCGAGGCGTACGTGGGGCTGCGGCCGGCCACGTAGGCGAGGTCCCGGTACGAGTGCGAGTTCTCGCCGTTGAGCTCGGCCTCGGAGAAGAAGCGGATCCAGTCGGGCTCGGGCTCGCCGTCGACCCCGGCGTCCAGGAAGGTGTCCTCGGCCATGCGGACCGCCCGCTTGCACTTGCTGGGCTGGCCCATGTTGGCGTAGGCGCGGGCCTCCATCGCGTACAGCATGGCCTGCGTGCGCGGGGTCGCGCAGTCGCGGCTGCCGTACTGGGCGAGGTGGATCAGCTCCAGGGCGTCGTCGGGGCGGCCGAGGTGGATCATCTGCCGGCTCATGCTGGACAGGACGTACGAGCCGAGCGGCTTGTCGCCGGCCTCCTTCGCGGCGTGCAGGGCGAGCACGAAGTACTTCTGGGCAGTGGGCTGGAGGCCGACGTCGTAGCTCATCCAGCCCGCCAGCTCGGCCAGTTCGGCGGCACAGCGGAACAGGCGCTTGGAGGTGGCGGCGGGCTGGGGCTCCTGGAGCAGGTCGGTGACCTCGTGGAGCTGGCCGACAACGGCCTTGCGGCGCAGTCCGCCGCCGCACTGCGCGTCCCACTGGCGGAACATCGCGGTGGTCGACTCCAGCAGGTCCAGCTCGGGGCCGGAGAGCCGGGAGGGGCGGCGGGCGGCTGCGGGGTCCGGTTCGGCGGCGGGGGCGGCCGCGACCGGCACCAGCCAGCGCTGCATGGGCTCGATGAGCGCGGGGCCGGCGGCGAGGGCGAGGGAGCTGCCGAGGAAGCCCCGGCGGGCGAGCATCAGGTCGCTCCGCGAGAACTCGCTGAGCAGGGCGACGGTCTGCGGGCCCGCCCACGGCAGGTCCACACCGGCCACGGAGGGTGCCTGGTGCGGGGTGCGCAGCCCCAGGTCCTCGACGGCGACGACGCTGCCGAAGCGCTCCGAGAACAGCTCGGACAGGATGCGCGGGATCGGCTCGCGCGGCTGCTCGCCGTCGAGCCAGCGCCGCACCCGGGAGGTGTCGGTGCTGATGTGGTGGGCGCCCATCTGGCGGGCGCGGCGGTTCACCTGCCGCGCCAGCTCGCCCTTCGACCAGCCGCTGCGCACGAACCATGACCCCAACTGCCCGTTCGGGCGCTTGCCGGCATTCGTCTCGCCTGCGCCGCTGCCACTCACGGATAAGCCCCCATCCCGCCGAATACGTGTCGCGCGAAGCATTATCAGAATGCCTCGAACTCATGCTGCTCGTACGGGCGTTGGGCCCGATCGAACAGAAAACCGGGTTGCCTGCGGCATACCCACGGGCGCACATACTTCCATGGTTCGTGTACCGACGGTAATCCTACGATCACGGGCCCCGCGAGGCCCTTTGCACAATCGCCACCATTCGCCACCCCTTCGATTGAACGCCACCCCGGTGGGTCGCGATTCACTTGACAGGACGATTCGCACGGGCGCGAGGAAGCGCCCGGGGGGCGCGCGGGCGGTTGCACGCTCCTCTTCGTAACCACCGGCGAACCGGACCCGTTGGAGGGGGCATGGGCTTCACGATCGGAATCCGCGAGATGCGCACCGGCGCACGGCGTCGCGCCCGTGCCGCCGCCGGCGGTACGGAGGTGGCGGAGTACACCGGGCTGTGGGGCTGGGCCGTGGTGCCCGGGGCCCGGGCGGCGGGCGGCGTCTGCTCCTGCGGGGACCCCGGCTGCGCCGCCCCGGGAGCGCACCCGCTGGAGTTCGCCCGTGAGGTGCCCGCCGGGGCGACGCTCGACGCGGCGGCGCGCGCCTGGGCCGAGGTGCCGGGCGCCGCGATGATGCTCCCCGTGGGCCGGAGCTTCGACGTGCTCGACGTGGCGGAGGGGGCCGGGCGCCGGGCCCTGGTGCGGATGGAGCGGATGGGCCTGCCGCTGGGCCCGGTCTCGGTGACCCCGCAGGGCCGGGCCCAGTTCTTCGTCGCGCCGGGGGCCGCCGACGAGCTGCCCCGGCTGCTGTACCGGATGGGCTGGGACGACGCGGGGCTCGATCTGCGGGCGCTCGGCCGGGGCGGCCACATCACGGCGCCGCCCTCGGACCGGGGCGGGCTCGGCCCGGTCCGCTGGCTGCGGGCGCCGGGGCCCGACAGCGCGACGCCGCCGGAGGCCCGGCTGCTGCTGGGCACACTGGCGTACCTCTGTCACCGGTGGGCGGCGCCCTGCGGCGGCTGAGCCGCGTACCACCGCGCAGCAAGAAGCCCGGCCGCACGAAACGGCCGGGCTCCGGACTGTCCGGTGGGGGTCAGTCCCCGATCAGCGCGTCCACGAACGCCTCCGGCTCGAACGGGGCCAGGTCGTCCGGGCCCTCGCCGAGTCCGACGAGCTTGACCGGGACGCCCAGCTCGCGCTGGACGGCGATGACGATGCCGCCCTTGGCGGTGCCGTCCAGCTTGGTGAGGACGATGCCGGTGATGTCGACCACCTCGGCGAAGACCCGCGCCTGCACCAGACCGTTCTGCCCGGTGGTGGCGTCCAGGACGAGCAGCACCTCGTCCAGCGGGCCGTGCTTCTCCACGACCCGCTTGACCTTGCCCAGCTCGTCCATGAGCCCGGTCTTGGTGTGCAGCCGGCCGGCGGTGTCGATGAGCACCACGTCGGCGCCCTCGGCGATGCCCTCCTTGACGGCATCGAAGGCGATGGACGCCGGGTCGCCGCCCTCGGGGCCGCGCACGGTACGGGCGCCGACGCGCTCGCCCCAGGTCTGGAGCTGGTCGGCGGCGGCGGCGCGGAAGGTGTCGGCCGCGCCGAGCACGACGCTCCGGCCGTCGGCGACGAGCACCCGGGCCAGCTTGCCGGTGGTGGTGGTCTTGCCGGTGCCGTTGACGCCGACGACCATCACGACGCCGGGGGTCTCCAGGCCGCCCTCCGTCTTCACGGCGCGGTCGAAGCCGGTGCCGAGCTGGGCGAGCAGCTCCTCGCGGAGCAGGGCGCGCAGCTCGTCGGGCGTGCGGGTGCCGAGCACGCGGACGCGCTCGCGGAGGCGCTCGACCAGTTCCTGGGTGGGGGCGACGCCGACGTCGGCGGTGAGGAGGGTGTCCTCGATCTCCTCCCAGGTGTCCTCGTCCAGATTGTCCCGGGACAGGAGCGCGAGGAGCCCCTTGCCGAGGGTGTTCTGCGAGCGGGCGAGGCGGGCGCGCAGCCGGACGAGCCGGCCGGCGGTGGGCTCGGGGACGTCGAGCGCGGGGGCGGCGGGCGCCTCCGGCTCCACGGTCTCCGGCTCGGCCTCGGCGGGCGGGGCCGCGACGTCCTCGATGGTGCGGCGCGATTCCTCGCGCGGCTCTTCGGCCTCCTCGCCGACACGGGGCTCGGCGGGAGGTGTGATGGTCGGCGTGCTCGACGGTGCCGGGGGCAGCTGCTTCTTCTTGCGGCTGCTGACCACGAGCCCGCTGATCACGCCGACCGCGACCAGGGCGATGACTACAGCAAGGATGACGAATTCCATAACCCACCCAGTATCAGTCACCCGGACCGGCAATCGGGGAAGGGACGGGTGCGGCACCGGATCGCCGGCCCGTGCGGCCTCGCGGTCGTTACGCCCGGTATGCCGGAAAGGTACGATCCTGGCCGTGGAGACCCGTGGCCTGGACCCCGTGCCCGACGAGGAGCGCACCGGCCGGGTCCGCGCCCTCTTCCCCACCTGGGCCACGGCCAACATGACCGTGCTGCTCCTCACGGTGGGCGCGGGACTCGTCGTGCTGAACGGGCTGGATATCCGGCAGGTGCTGGTGGCTGCCCTGGTAGCCCCCCTGGTCTCGTTCGGCCTGGTCGGCTTCGTCTCGCTGGCCGGGAAGCGCGGCGGGGCCCCCGGCATGGCACTGTCGCGGGCGGTCTTCGGCGTACGGGGCAATCTGGCGCCGGGGGCGCTGATCTGGGTGGCGCGGTGGGGCTGGGAGACGATGAACGCGGTCACCGGCGCATACGCCCTGCTGACCGTGGGCGATGTGCTGTTCGGGGTCCGGAGCACGCCCGCGCTGATCATGGCGACGCTGCTCGCGTTCGTGGCGGGCAGTTTCCTGCTGTCGGGGCTCGGGCTGCGGGCGCTGCGGGTGTGCTGCACCTGGTCGGCGTACCTCTTCGGCGCCTTCAGCGTCCTGGTGGTGGCGCGTCTGGCGGTGACGGCGCCGTGGCGCGCGGTCCTCGACCAGCCGCCGGGACCGGTGTCGATGGTGATCGCGGGCATCGGCACGCTGACGGCCGGGGGGATCAGCTGGGCGCCGTCCGGTCCGGACTTCACCCGCTATCTGCCGCGTGCCGCACCGGGCCGGGCGATGGTCGCGGCGACGGTGGGCGGGGCGCTGGTGGTGCTGGTGCCGCTGGTGGTGATGGGGGCGGTGATGGCGGTGCGGACGCCGGAGCTCGCGCTGACCCGTGATCCGGTCTCCTTCATCGGCGTCCTGCTGCCGACCTGGCTCTCCGTCCCGTATCTGGTCGTCGCGGTCACGGGCATGGTGCTGATCAACGCGCTGTCGATGTACTCGGCCGGGTTCACCGCGCAGACCCTCGGCTTCATCGTGCCGCGCGCCTGGGCCGTCGGGGTGAACGCGGCGATCAGCCTGTTCCTGGGCGCGCTCCTGATGATGGTGGCGAGCAGCTTCATCGACGCCTTCGTGTCGTTCCTGCGGCTGCTCGCGGTGACGTTCTCGGCGTGGATCGGGGTCTTCGCCACGGACATGCTGCGCGGCCGCGCCTACGACCCGGTGGCGCTCATGGACACCGGCCGGGGCGGTGCGTACTGGTACACGGGAGGCGTCGCGTGGCCCGCCCTCGGGGCGTGGGGTGCGGGTCTCGCGGTGGGGCTGCTGTTCACCGGCGTGGAGTGGTTCACCGGTCCGCTGGCCGGTACCTGGCCTGGCCGCAGCGGCCTGAGCTGGGCGGTCACTGCGCTCGTCTCGGGCGGCCTGTACGCGGTGCTGCCGCGCCCGGGCCGGCCGGACGCCGGCGGCTGAACCCCGTACGGCCCCGCTCACCTGACGCGAGCGGGGCCGTACGGCTTCGAGGAGCGGGTGGCAGGGTGTCAGCCCATCTCCTCCAGCGCCTTGCCCTTGGTCTCCTTGACGAACTTGATGACGAAGGGGATCGAGAGCGTCGCGAAGCAGGCGTAGATGATGTACGTGCCCGACAGGTTCCAGTCCGCGAGGCTCGGGAAGCTGGCGGTGATCGCCCAGTTGGCGATCCACTGCGCGGAGGCGGCGACGCCGAGCGCGGCGGCGCGGATGCGGTTGGGGAACATCTCGCCGAGGAAGACCCAGACCACCACACCCCACGACAGGGCGAAGAAGAGCACGAAGACGTGGGCGGCGACGAGGGCGACCGCGCCCTGGGCGGTCGGCAGCTTGCCGTCGACCAGGTCGGCGGAGAAGGCCCACGCCTCGAAGGCGAGGGCGACGGCCATGCCGCAGGAGCCGACGAGGGCGAGCGGGCGGCGGCCGACGCGGTCCACCAGGATCATCGCGATGACGGTACCGATGATGTTGACGATCGACGTGGTGAACGACCAGAAGAAGGAGTCCGTCGGGTCGATGCCGACCGACTGCCACAGCGTCGCCGAGTAGTAGAACGCCACGTTGATGCCGACGAGCTGCTGGAACACCGACAGGCCGATGCCGACCCAGACGATCGGCAGGAAACCGAAGCGGCTGCCGAGCAGGTCCCTGAAACTCGACTTGTGCTCACGGCGCATCGCCGTCTCGATCTCCTCGACGCGCGCGTCCAGGTCGACGTCCTTGCCCTCGACCTCTTCGAGGATCTTCCGGGCCCGTTCCCGCTTGCCGATGGAGAGCAGGAAGCGCGGCGACTCGGGGATCGCGAACGAGAGCAGCCCGTAGAGGATGGCGGGCACGACCATCACACCGAGCATCCACTGCCAGGCTTCGAGCCCGCCGATCTTGCCGCGCTGATCGCCGTCGGCGATCTGCAGGATGCCGTAGTTGACGAGCTGGGAGATGGCGATACCGATGACGATCGCGGCCTGCTGGAAGGAGCCGAGGCGGCCCCGGTAGGCGGGCGGCGAGACCTCGGCGATGTAGGCGGGGCCGATCACCGAGGCCATGCCGATCGCGAACCCGCCGATGATGCGCCACATCGCCAGGTCCCAGAGCGCGAACGGGAGCGCGGAGCCCACGGCGCTGATGGTGAACAGGACGGCGGCGATCTGCATGCAGCGGATGCGTCCGATGCGGTCGGCGATCCGGCCGGCCGTGGCGGCGCCGATCGCACAGCCGATGAGCGCGATGGCGATGACCTGGGCGAGTGTTCCGGAGCCGATGTCGTAACGGTGGCGGATCGCCTCGACGGCACCGTTGATCACGGAACTGTCGTAGCCGAACAGGAACCCGCCCATCGCGGCCGCGGCCGTGATGAAGATGACATGGCCGAGGTGGTCCGGGTGGGCCGTGCGGGCCCCGGACTCCGGTCCGGATCCTGGCGATGTACTGGTCACGTAACGCCTCCCTGGGGCGGGGCCGCGGCATCGGACATGGGTGAGCTGATCTCAAGTGGCGCACAACTTCGGCCCCGCCACCACTCGGGTACCCCAGGGCTCAGCGAAGACGCTGACTGATCACCTTCGAGACGCCGTCGCCCTGCATCGAGACGCCGTACAGGGCGTCGGCGACCTCCATCGTCCGCTTCTGGTGCGTGATGACGATGAGCTGCGAGCTCTCCTGGAGCTCCTCCATGATCCGGATCAGCCGCTGGAGGTTGGTGTCGTCCAGCGCCGCCTCGACCTCGTCCATCACATAGAACGGGCTGGGCCTCGCCTTGAAGATCGAGACCAGCAACGCCACGGCCGTCAGGGACCTTTCGCCACCGGACAGCAGGGAGAGCCGTTTGACCTTCTTGCCCGGCGGCCGGGCCTCGACGTCCACACCGGTGGCGAGCATGTTGTCGGGATCGGTCAGGATCAGCCGCCCCTCACCGCCCGGGAAGAGGCGCGAGAAGACGCCCTCGAACTCGCGCGCCGTGTCCCGGTACGCCTCGGTGAACACCTGCTCGACCCGCTCGTCGACCTCCTTGACGACCTGGAGCAGGTCGGCCCGGGTCTTCTTCAGGTCCTCCAACTGCTCGGAGAGGAACTTGTGCCGCTCCTCCAGCGCGGAGAACTCCTCCAGGGCGAGCGGATTCACCTTCCCGAGTTGCTGATACGCCCGTTCGGCCGACCGGAGCCGCTTCTCCTGCTCGGCCCTGACGAACGGCCGGGGCTGGTTACGGGGATGCTCCGGGTCCTCCGGCAGCTCCTCGCCCTCGGCGGGCGGCGACGGCGGCACCGGCTGGTCGGGCCCGTACTCGGCCACCAGACCGGCAGGCTCGACGCCCAGCTCCTCCAGCGCCTTCGTCTCCAGCTGCTCCATCCGCAGCCGCTTCTCGGCACCCAGCACCTCACCCCGGTGCACCGAGTCCGTGAGCTTGTCCAGCTCCCCCTTGAGGTCCCGGCCCCGCAGCCGCTCCGCCGCCAGCTCGCGCTCCCGCTCCCCCCTGGACGCCTCGGCCGCCGCCCGTTCCCGCTCCGCCCGTACGACGGACACCTCGACGTGCGCCAGCAGCTGCCGGGCCCCCGAGGCCACGGCCGCCGCCACCTCCGCCTCGTGGCGCAGCCGGGCGCGCCGCCGCTCGGCCCGGGCCCGCGCCTCGCGCTCGGCGCGCGCGGCCCGGTTCAGCGAGTCGGCGCGCCCGGCGAGGGCTTTGACGCGTTCCTCGTGCGTACGGACCTGGAGACGGGCCTCCATCTCGGTCTGGCGGGCGTTGGCTCCGTCGGCCGCGAGCCGGTCGCGCACGCCGGTGTCCGGTTCGTCGTCGGCGCCCTCCCCGGCCGCCTCCTCGGCGACGAGCAGCCGCTCGGCCAGCTCCTCCGCCTCCTCGGTGGCCCGCTCCAGCGCCTCCTGGGCCCGGGCGGCGGAGGCGTCCATGCGCTCGGCCTCACCGGCGGCGCCCCGCGCCTGTCCGGCCAGCCGTCCGAGCTGCTGGGCGACCCCGGAGCGCTCCCGCTCGACGGCCCGGCGCCGCTCCCCCAGCTCCTCGACCAGCGCCGCCGATGCGGTCCGCCGCCCGGCCGCGAGGCGCTGTGCCTCGGCCAGTTCGGTGCACCGCACGGCGAGCCCGGCCAGCTCGGCCGCGGCTTCGTCCACGGACGCCTGTACTTCGAGGAGGCTGGGGGCCCCGGCGGAACCGCCGTGCGCGAAGTGGGCGGAGAGCAGGTCGCCCTCGGCGGTCACCGCGGTCAGCTCCGGGTGCGCGGCGACCAGGTCCTCGGCGTCCTCCAGGGTCGCGACGACCACCATGCCCCGCACCAGCCTGCGGACGGCGGCCACCAGTTCGACGGGGCCGCTGACGAGATCGGCGACGGCGGACTGCCGGTCCGTGGCGGGGGCCAGCACCTGCGCGGCGTGCTCGGGTGCCCCGGCCTCCCTCACGGTCTCCGTGGCCTGGCCGGGGAGCGTCACGTGGGCGGCGCCTTCGGGGTGCGGCGGGTGTGCCTGCCCGGGTACGTGCCCGGGGGCGCCCAGGAGCAGGGCCGCGCGGCCCGCATCCTCCTTGCGCAGCAGCCGGATCGCCTCGGCCGCCGTGGCCGGGTCCGTGACCGCGACGGCGTCCGCCGCCGCGCCCAGCGCCGCCGCCACCGCGACCTCGTGGCCCGGGGCCACCGTCAGCAGTTCGGCGGCGGGCCCGAGCAGGCCGGTGAGGCGGTCGCGGGCCCCGAGCAATGCCCCCGTGCCGTCCTTGCGCCGCAGCCCGAGGGCGAGCGCGTCATGCCGGGCCGCGACGGCGGCGCGCTGCCGTTCGGCGGCGGTGGCCTCCTCGCGGGCCCGGGAGTGCGCCGCCTCGGCCTCCTTCAGCGCGCGGCGGGCGGCCTCGTGCTGTTCGCCGAGTTCGGTGTCCCCGGCGTCCAGGCCGTCGACCTCGGCCTTCAGCTCCTCGTACTCCTCCTGGGCGGCGACGGCCCGCTCCCGGGCCTCGTCGCGCGAGGCGGAGAGCCGGTCGATCTCCGCCTGGGCGGAACCGGCGCGGCTGCGGGCGGCGTTGACCTGGCCGTGCAGCCGGGCGAGCCCTTCGCGGCGGTCGGCCAGGGCCCGGGCGGCGTCCTTGAGGCGGCGCTCCTCGGCGGCCAACTCGCGCTCCAGCTCGGCACGGTGGGAGGCGGTGTCGTCCAGCGCGTGTTCCGCCGCTTCCAGGGCGGCGGTCAGCTCGGCCTCCTGCTCGCGGATGCGGGCGGCCTCGCGCTCCATGTCCTCGGGGTCGCGGCCCCGGCGCTCCTCCTCGGGCGGCGCGGTGGCGCTCTTCACCCGGGCGTCGGCCAGCGAGATCGTGCCGCGTACCCGCTCGGCGAGCTGCGACAGCTCGTACCAGGTCTGCTGGGCGCGCTGGAGCCTGGGGGTCAGGCGCCGTACCTGGTCCTCCAGTTCGGCCTCGCGGGCGAGGGCGGCCTTGAGCTCCGCCTCGGCGGCCTCCCGGCGCTGTTTGAGCGCGGCCTCGTCGGCGATCTCGCTGCGCAGGGCGGTGCGCAGCGTCACGAGGTCGTCGGCGAGGAGGCGCAGCCGGGCGTCGCGCAGGTCGGCCTGGATGACGGCGGCGCGGCGGGCCACGGCCGCCTGCCGGCCGAGGGGCTTCAGCTGTCTGCGCAGTTCGTCGGTGAGGTCCTGGACCCTGGCGAGGTTCGCCCCCATCGCGTCCAGCTTCCGCAGCGCCTTCTCCTTGCGCTTGCGGTGCTTGAGGACGCCGGCCGCCTCCTCGATGAAGGCACGGCGGCCCATGGGGTCGGCATGCAGGACGGAGTCCAGCTGGCCCTGGCCGACGATGACGTGCATTTCGCGGCCGATGCCGGAGTCGGAGAGGAGTTCCTGGATGTCCAGCAGCCGGCAGGTGTCGCCGTTGATCTGGTATTCGCTGCCGCCGTTGCGGAACATGATCCGCGTAATGGTGACTTCGGCGTACTCGATGGGCAGGGCGCCGTCGGAATTGTCGATCGTCAGCGAGACCTCGGCCCGGCCCAGCGGCGGCCGGCCGGTGGTCCCGGCGAAGATCACGTCTTCCATCTTGCCGCCGCGCAGGGATTTCGCGCCCTGTTCTCCCATGACCCAGGAGAGCGCGTCCACCACATTGGATTTGCCCGACCCGTTGGGCCCGACGACGCAGGTGATGCCGGGTTCGAACCGCAGCGTCGTGGCGGAGGCGAACGACTTGAAACCGCGCAGGGTCAGGGCCTTGAGGTGCACGCCGCCGGACTCTACCTTTCGCTCTCGGTTTCGCTGATGAAGGTGCAGGGCACATCAGACGGTAAGGGAAGGGGTGTACGTCCGGGGCGGGACCTGCGCGAGGCGGGGGAAAAGAAAAAAGGGACGCCGAAGCGTCCCTGTGATTCTGCGGATCAGGCGGTACCGCACACGGGCCCGCGGCCTGACGGAGAATGCGGGCGTGCCGTGCGGGTCAGGTCGCCGTGCGGGTCAGGTCAGTGCCGGCTCCGCCTGGGGTACGTCGATGTCGATGCTGTCGAGCAGCGACTGGTGCTGAGCGGCGGCGTTGAGCGCGTCGTTCTCCTCCTGAATCCGTACGAGCTCGGATTCGAGGTCCTGGACGCGCTGCTGGAGCCGTCGCATCTCGGCGAGGAGTCGCGGGTCGGAACCGCCGACGTAACCGAGAAGCGCCTTTGCCATGATGGATGGTCCTCCACAATGAGTGACCGACCGATGCGGTGTGGGTCGTGAGGGATCGCACCCGCGGTGTTCGGCAGTGCTCACTGACACTGCTGTCCTGCTGCCTACCAGCTCTGCCGAACAGCTGAGGTGCGCGGGGATTTCAGAGTCTCACCAAAAAGTTTGACGGTCAACACGATCACACCCCGCAGAGGCGGGCGTCCCGGGGCGCGCGGCGAGACGATCATGCGGCGCGGCTCTCCGACGGGGCCCTCAGGGGTACGGAGATCATCCTTAGGGCGGCAGCCTGGCATGCCGGCCGAATCTTGGCAACCATCAGGACATTCCGCAGGTCATTTCATGTGTACGCGCGACGGGGGCGAATGCCGTCACCGCCCGCCGCACCTCGAACACGGGCCGAACACGAGCCGCTTTCGCGGGCCTTTCTGGAGCGGTCTCAGCGGATCGCGAATCCCTCGTAACCACCGCGCGGCGTGTCCCATATCTCAGTGACGCCGTCCACGCGGCCGGGTGTGTCGTCGGAGCGGAGCCAGTCGAGAAGACGGTGGCAATTCTCACGCCGGCCCTCCGCCACGACCTGTACCCGGCCGTCGTCCAGATTGAGGGCGAAACCGGTGAGGCCACCGATCTCCAAAGCGTTTGCCCTGGTGAACCAGCGGAAGCCTACTTGCTGTACTCGGCCGCGTACCCAAGCAGTGAGGCGCACATCTTCGTTCATGCCCGAACGCTATCGGTCCCCTTGCTTTCGGAGCACGTCCCGGCGAAACGCCATGGCGTACAGTCCCCTCGCAAAAGCTTCACTCGTTCGGGTGAGCAGGGGCGTCGAAAACGGCGTCCAGGTCGTCAGAAGGGCACAGCAGATGGGACGCCATCGACGCAGCGCCGCAGCCCCCGCCGCCGAGGAACAGGCGGACGGGGCCTCGGCCGGGCACCGCGGGACGGGCCGCAGGAAGCGGTCCGCCATCCCCCTGCGCACCGGACTCATAGGCGTCTCGGCGGCCGTGGCCGTCGGCGCCGTCGCCGTGGCGTCGGGTCTGCTGCCCGGCGGGGACGGCTACACCGTGGGCGGCGGTCCGGCCGCCGACCAGATCCGCTCCCAGGCCGCCCCGGACCTGCTCACCCAGGGAGGCATCACCGCGTCGCCCTCCGACCGCTCCTCCGCTTCAGCACCGGCGAGCCGCGGCACCGACCGCCCCGACGCGCCCAAGAAGTCGCGTTCCGCGGCGTCGAAGCCCTCCGAATCGGCCTCGCCCAGGGCCGCCCACTCGCCCTCCGCTTCCGCCTCGCCCTCGAAGACGGCCGCGCCCTCCACGTCCGCATCGCCGTCGAAGACCGCATCCGGCAAGAAGGCGTCGGCCGGGAAGAAGGAGCCGGCCAAGCCCTCCTCCCCGTCCTCGAAGGCTCCGGCCACCAAGGCCGCGAAGAGCTCGGCGCCGGCCGCCCCGAAGCCCTCCGCGCCGGCCCCGTCGAAGAGCAGCGCGCCGAAGAGCACCGCCGCCTCGGCCCAGGCAGCGATCCTGGCCCTCGTCAACGAGGAGCGCGGCAAGGTCGGGTGCAGCCCGGTCACCGCGAGCGCGTCGCTCGCCTCGCTCGCCCAGGACTTCAGCGACGACATGGCGGCCCGCGGCTTCTTCGACCACACCGACCCCGACGGCAAGACCCCCTGGGACCGGGCGGACGCGGCCGGCGTCCCGGGCCTCGGCGGCGAGAACATCGCCCGCGGACAGGCCGACGCGCAGGCCGTGATGGACGCCTGGATGAACAGCGACGGCCACCGCGCAAACATTCTCAATTGCGATTACAAGACGCTCGGCGTCGGCGTCCACTACGGGGCCGGCGGCCCCTGGTGGACCCAGGACTTCGGCTTCTGACCCGAGCCACCGCCGTACGCACCACCTCGTACGCCCCACTCGCCTCCCCGGGACCACACTGACTCAGGGAAAGCGCTGTGCGGGCGTACGCTGGTTTCATGGACCAGTTCACCGCACCGGAGACGTCGGCGACGGACGACTTGCCCTTCGACGTGTTCTCGAAGCAGTGCCCCTCGCGCGGCCTGCTCGAACACGCGACCGGCCGCTGGGGGGCCCTCACGCTCGGCGCCCTGTACGAGGAGAGCCTGCGCTTCAACGCGCTGCGCCGCAAGGTCGACGGGGTGAGCGAGAAGATGCTGTCCCAGACGCTGCACGCGCTGGAGCGGGACGGCCTGGTGCACCGCGAGGCCCAGCCCGTCAACCCGCCCCGCGTCGACTACGAGCTCACCCCGCTGGGCCAGGAGGTCGCGGAGCGGCTGCTCGGCCTGATCCACTTCGTGGAGGGCCGGATGCCCGAGGTCCTGGCGGCCCGGGCCCGCTACGACGCCCGCGAGAGCTAGGGCCGCACACGCGGCGGGCGCTGGCAGCGGGGGCAGTAGTAGCTGGACCGGTTCATCCAGGGGCGCCGTGCCATCGGCGTACCGCAGCGGTGGCAGGGCTCGCCCTCGCGGCCGTAGGCGTCGAGCGAGCGGTCGAAGTAGCCCGACTCGCCGTTCACGTTCACATAGAGGCTGTCGAAGCTGGTGCCGCCCTGGGCCAGCGCCGCGTCCATCACGTCGCGGACGTGGCCGAGGAGTTCGGCGGACTTGGGGCGGGTGAGCGTCGCGGTCGGCCGGTCATAGTGCAGCCGGGCGCGCCACAGCGCCTCGTCCGCGTAGATGTTGCCGACCCCGCTGATCAGCGACTGGTCGAGCAGCGCGCGCTTGACCGTCGTACGGCGCAGCCGCAGCGCCGTGTGGAAGGCGGCGTCGTCGAACGCCGGGTCCAGGGGGTCGCGGGCGATGTGCCCGATGATGTCGGGCAGCCCGTCCGGGGTGTTCTCGTGGAGCGAGAGCCCGCCGAAGGTGCGCTGGTCCACGAAGCGCAGCTCGGTGCCGACCGCGTCGGCGAACCTGATCCTGACCCGCAGATGCTTCTCGTCCGGCGCCCCCTCCGGCTGGACGAGCAGCTGACCGCTCATGCCCAGGTGGCCGAGGAGCGAGTCGGCGGCCTCGTCCAGCGGCACCCACAGGTACTTGCCCCGGCGCATCGCCGTCCCGAACCGCGCCCCCGTGAGCCGGGCCGCGAAGTCCACGCCGCCCGCGAGGTGGCGGCGGACCGCCCGCGGGTGCAGGACCTCGACCTCACCGGCCGTCCGTCCGGCGACCCAGCGCTCCAGACCTCGGCGGACGACTTCGACCTCGGGCAGTTCGGGCACGGAGAGGCTCCTGGGGCGAGAAGGCGTACAGAGAAAAGGGAGAACCCCCCGGCGCGCGGTGGCGCCGGGGGGTTCTCCGCAGGTCAGGCCGGAGCGACGTCCGTGGACGGCGCGGGGTCGGCAGGGGTGTCGGCGGCCCCTCCGTCGGCAGCGGCCTTGGCCGCGGCCTCCCGCGCCTCGGCGGCGGCGGTGATCTCCCGCCAGGCGGACTCGGCCGCCTGCTGCTCCGCTTCCTTCTTGCTACGGCCGGTGCCGGTGCCGTACGAGACACCACCGACGCGAGCAGCAGCAGTAAAGGTCTTCTCGTGGTCCGGGCCGGTCTCCGTGACGAGGTACTCGGGGACTCCGAGGCTCTCGCTCGCGGTGAGCTCCTGGAGGCTGGTCTTCCAGTCCAGGCCGGCGCCGAGGTTCGAGGACCTGTCGATCAGCGGGTCGAAGAGCCGGTGGACCAGCTCGGACGCCGCGTCGAGGCCCTGATCGAGATAGACCGCGCCGATCACCGCTTCCAGGGTGTCGGCGAGGATGGAAGCCTTGTCCCGGCCCCCCGTGCCCTCTTCACCGCGGCCGAGCCGGATGAAGGAGCCGAGTTCGAGGCCGCGGCCCACTTCCGCAAGCGCACGCGAGTTGACCACCGCGGCCCGCAGCTTGGCCAGCTGGCCTTCGGGCAGATCGGGGTGGGTGCGGTACAGCGTGTCCGTGACCACCAGACCGAGCACGGAGTCCCCGAGGAACTCCAGCCGCTCGTTGGTGGGCAGACCGCCGTTCTCGTACGCGTACGAACGGTGGGTCAGCGCACGCACCAGAAGGGCGGACTCGAGTTGGTACCCGAGCCGCCCTTCCAGAAGCGTGTGGGACGAGGCTGTGTTGACGTTGTCTGCCTGCTTCTTGGCGTGGGACAACTCAGACATCGGGCCTCTCACCAGCCGCTCAGACCTCGAGGACCTGGCGCTTGTTGTACGTGCCGCAGCTGGGGCACGCGATGTGCTGCAGCTTCGGCTCCTGGCAGCGCTCGCACGAAACCAGGGTGGGGACCGCAGCCTTCCACTGCGACCGGCGGTGGCGCGTGTTGCTGCGCGACATCTTCCGCTTCGGAACAGCCACGGCTACTTCTCCTGCTTCTTGTCGACGCCGGGTGCGGCGCCGCCCATGTTGTCCTTCTCGCCGTCCTGAACGGTCTCGGCGAGTCCTTGCAGTGCCGCCCAACGAGCGTCGACGGCATCGTGGTGGTGGCCGGGATTCTCGTCCAGCCTGACTCCGCACTCGGAGCACAGACCGGCACAGGATTCCTTGCACACCGGCTGCATCGGCAGTGCGAGCACCACCGCATCACGCAGCACCGGCTCGAGGTCGAACAGGCCGTCCTCGAGAAAAAGCCTGTCCTCGTCGTCCTCGGCGTCGTCGACCGGGTCCGCGGGCTTGCCGTGGTTCCGGTCATCGGCGTCAGGGTACGAGAACATCTCCTGGAAGTCCGCCTCGACCTCGCGGCTCAGCGGCTCCAGACACCTTACGCACTCCCCCTCGACCGTCGCACGGGCGGTCCCGGTGACGAGCACGCCCTCCATGACGGATTCGAGACGGAGGTCCAGCTTCACGGGCGCGCCTTCCGGCACTCCGATGACGCCGCCGATACCGAGGTCGGCGGGGGCGTCCGCCGTGCGGGTCAGCCGCTTCATGGCACCGGGACGCCGGCCCAGCTCGTGCGTGTCGAACACGAGGGGGTTTCGGTGGTCGAGGTGGCCGTTCAGGGCTTCTCCTGCTTTCGGATCGAACGCGTCACGCGTGGTGGGAGGGGGCCGGCCCGTCCGGAGTCGAAGCGGGCAGCCGGGATCGCGGACATACGCGCGACCGAAGAGCCAGGATACTGGACACATCGCCCAGCTCCCAATCCGGCCCCGGCCGGCCCGTCCCCGGAGGGTCAGCGCTCCTGTTCGTAGCGGCGCAGCTGGTCCAGGTCGATCATGCTGGTGTCGAAGAGGCTGGTCTCGTCCAGGGCGCCCTCGCCGTGCTGCGGGACGGGCTGCTGGGGCGGGGCCGGCTGCTGCCAGGCGTCGTAACCGCCCTGCGCCTGCATCGCGTCCTGCGCCTGGCCCTGGTCGTAGCCCTGCTGCTGGTAGGCCGCGTACGGGTCGGGCTGCTGCTGGTAGCCGTAGACGTCCTGCTGGGGCTGGGCCGCCTGGTAGGCGTCCTGCTGCTGGTCCTGGTAGCCGTAGCCCTGGGCGTACTGCGGTTCCGGCTGGGCGTACTGCGGCTCGGTCCGGTGCGGGGCCTGGAGTGGCTGCGGGGCGGCGACCTCGGCCAGTCCGGCCCAGTGGTCCTCGTCGCTGGTGTGCCCTTGGTCGCCGGCCGCGTCCTGGGCGGCGATGTGCGCGCCGAGCTCGTCGGTGGCGACCCGGCCGTGCAGCTTCTGCCGGCCCCGGCCGACGGCCTCCAGGGTCTTGGCGAGCACCGCCTCGAAGGCGCCGAGCTTGGTGTCCACGTACGCGTCGGCGCGTTGGCGGAGCGTATCCGGGTCGGTGCTGCGCTCGGGCGCCTCGGCGAAGTCCGGGTCCTCGTAGCCCTGCTCGTCGAAGCCCTGGCCGCGGCCGAGGAGCTTCTCGCGGCCCCGGTCGACGGAGCCGATGGTCTTGGTGAGGACGACCTCGAAGTTGGCGAGCTTGCTGTCGACGTACTCGTCGGCCTCGGCGCGGACCTCGTCGGCCTCCTTGCGGGCCTCGGCGAGGATGCGGTCCGCCTCGGCCTGGGAGCGCCGGGCGATCTCGGTGCCGGCGATCAGGGCGGTGCGCTCGGCGTGGGCGTTCTCGATGATGCGGCCGGCCTCCTGGCGGGCCTGCTCCACCAGCTGCTCGTGGCCGCCGATGACCTCCGCGGCCTGGGCGAGCGAGCCGGGCAGGGCCTCGCGCACCTCCTCGAGCATCGCGAGCAGTTCGGCGCGGTTGACCACGCAGGACGCCGACATGGGCATGGACCGGGCGTTCCCGACCGTCGCGACGATCTCGTCCAGCTTCTTCTGCACGTCCACCGTGTGCTCGCCACTCTCTACTGCCGGTTGGAGACGGACGGGACGACTGTACGGCCAGTCGGCGCCCGCCCGACACCTGCGGTGCGTACGGCTGACGCGCTGTCAGTGGCTCAGCGCTGTGCGAGGCGTTCGCTCAGGGCCCGCTGGACGACCGGCGGCAGCAGGTGGGAGACGTCGCCGCCCCAGGCGGCGACCTCCTTGACCAGGGAGGACGACAGGAAGCTGTAGGTGGGGTTGGTCGGCACGAAGAGCGTCTCGACGCCGGAAAGGCCGTTGTTCATCTGGGCCATCTGGAGTTCGTAGTCGAAGTCGCTGACGGCCCGCAGGCCCTTCACGATCGCCGGGATGTCACGCTGCTTGCAGAAGTCCACGAGCAGGCCGTGGAAGGCCTCGACCTGGACGTTGCCGAACTCGGCGGTGACCTCGCGGATGAGCTCGATCCGCTCCTCGACCGTGAACAGGCCCTTCTTGGACTGGTTGATCATCACCGCGACGTGCACGACGTCGTACAGCTTCGAGGCTCGGCCGATGATGTCGAGATGTCCGTTGGTGATGGGGTCGAACGACCCCGGGCATACGGCGCGGCGCAACTTGATTCCCTCGCTCTCCGGTCCGGTCATCGTGCGTCTTCGCACGTGGCGGCGGCGCGACCGTACCAAAGCGTCCCCTCGCCGTAGCGACGGGCCCGCAATGGCTCGAAACCCTTGGGCCAGCTGAATTCTCCGCCTCTGGTGCTGCGTTCCACGGTGACGAGTGCGTCGCCCGTGAGCCACCCCTGGGTACGGAGTGTGAGCAGGATCTCGCGGAGATCGTCGTCGGTGACGGCGTACGGCGGGTCCAGGAAGACCACGTCGTACGGATCGGCCGGTGCCGGACCCGTCACGATCTGTTCGGCCTTGCCGCCGCGGACCTCGGCGCCGGGCAGGCCGAGGGTGCGGGCGTTCTCCTTGACGGTGCGCAGGGCCTTGGCGTCGGCCTCCACGAGCAGGGCGTGGGCGGCGCCCCGGGAGAGCGCTTCGAGGCCGACGGCGCCGGAGCCGGCGTAGAGGTCGGCGACCCGGATGGAGTCGAGGGTGCCCAGGAGCGCCTGCCAGGTGGAGAACAGGCCCTCGCGTGCGCGGTCGGATGTGGGCCGGGTGCCGGTGCCGGGCGGGACGGCCAGGCGGCGTCCGCCGGCCACGCCTGCGATCACGCGGGTCATGGGTGACTGGTCCTCGGGTCGGGGCGGCGCGCGGGGTGCCGTGGGCGCCGTACCTCCCACGATATGGCGTCGGGGAGGACGGGGCGCCCGGGGCGGGCGGGCTCACCCCTTGTCCAGGTACTCCTCGCGCTCCTTGTCGAGCAGGGCGTCCAGGGCAGTGCGCAGCTCGGGCAGGTGCTCCAGCCCGGGGTCGGCGGCGACGACGGCGACGGCCTCCTGGCGGGCGGCGGCGATGACCTCCTCGTCGTCGATGACGTTCAGGACGCGCAGCGAGGAGCGCACTCCGGACTGGGCCTGGCCGAGCACATCGCCCTCGCGGCGCTGTTCGAGGTCGATACGGGAGAGCTCGAAGCCGTCCAGGGTCGCGGCGACGGCGGAGAGCCGGGCGCGGGCGGGGCTCGCCTCGTGGGCCTCGGTGACCAGCAGGCAGAGCCCGGGGGCGGAGCCGCGGCCGACCCGGCCGCGCAGCTGGTGCAGCTGGGAGACGCCGAAGCGGTCGGCGTCCATGATGACCATCGCGGTGGCGTTGGGGACGTTGACGCCGACCTCGATGACGGTGGTGGCGACCAGGACGTCGACGTCGCCGGCGGCGAAGCGGCGCATGACGTCGTCCTTGTCGTCGGGCTGCATCCTGCCGTGCAGCACCTCGACGCGCAGTCCGTTCAGGGGGCCCTTGGCGAGCTGTTCGGCGATCTCCAGGACGGCGAGCGGGGGCCGCTTGTCACCGTCCTCCTCGGCTGCCTTCTTCCCCTTCTTCTTGGCGGGATCGTCCTCGTCGTCCCCGATGCGGGGGCAGACGACGTACGCCTGGTGGCCGTTCTCCACCTCCTCGCGGACCCGTTCCCAGGCGCGGCTGAGGAAGTGCGGCTTGTCCTTGGCGGGGACGACGTGGCTGGCGATGGGCGAGCGGCCGGCCGGGAGCTGGTCGAGGACGGAGGTCTCCAGGTCCCCGAAGACGGTCATGGCGACGGTACGGGGAATGGGCGTCGCGGTCATGACGAGGAGGTGGGGCGGTTGCTTGCCCTTCGAGCGGAGGGCATCACGCTGCTCGACCCCGAAGCGGTGCTGTTCGTCCACGACGACCAGGCCGAGGTCGTGGAACTTGACCTTGTCCTCGATCAGGGCGTGCGTCCCGATGACGATGCCGGCCTCACCGGTGACCAGGTCGAGCAGGGCCTGCCGGCGGGCGGCGGTGCCCATGGACCCGGTGAGCAGCACGACCTTGGTGCCCTGGCCGGCCCCGCCGAGCGCCCGCCCGTCGCCCGCCCACCGCCCCTCATCGAGAGGCGCTTCGCGCCACAGGCCCCAATGCTCGGCCAGCTCCCCCATCATCTCGGAGATCGACCGGTGGTGCTGCTGCGCCAGGACCTCGGTGGGCGCGAGCATGGCGGCCTGGCCGCCCGCGTCGACCACGGCGAGCATGGCGCGCAGGGCCACCATGGTCTTCCCGGAGCCGACCTCGCCCTGGAGGAGGCGGTGCATGGGGTGTTCGGTGGCGAGGTCGTCGAAGATCTCCTTGGAGACCTTCTGCTGGCCGTCGGTGAGGGTGAAGGGGAGCTTCGCGTCGAATGCGTCGAGGAGGCCGCCGGGGGTGGGCCTGCGGGCGACGGCGGGGAGCTGGGTGTCGGCGTACCTGCGGCGGGCCAGGGCGACCTGGAGGACGAACGCCTCGTCCCACTTGAGCCGGTCCCGGGCCGCTGCCACGTCGGCCTTGGTGGCCGGACGGTGGATCTTCAGCAGGGCCTCGGGCAGCGAGGTGAAGCCGCGGCCCTCGCGCAGGGCTTCGGGGAGCGGGTCGACGGCCTCGCGGGCGCTGGGCAGCACGGCGTCGACCGCCTTGGCGATCCGCCAGGAGTCGAGCTGCTTGCAGGCGGGGTAGATCGGCAGCAGCTTGCCCGCGAAGGCGTCCACCGCCTCGGTCGCCTCGTCGGTGTCGGCAGCGTCGAGCAGTTGGTACGTGGGGTGGGCGAGCTGCATCTTCCGGTTGAAGACCGAGACCTTGCCGGCGAACATCGCACGCCGGCCGGGCAGCAGCTCCTTGTGCGGCTTGTGGACGCCGTGGCCGAAGAAGACGAGCTGGAGGCGGCCGTGGCCGTCGGTGAGGGTCACTTCGAGGCGCTTGCCGCGTCCACCGTTGAAGGTGAGGACGCGGGCGTCGGCGACCTGGGCGACGACCGTGACGTGCTCGTCCAGCGGGAGGTCGGTCAGCGCCGTGAGCCGGCCGCGCTCCTCGTACCGGCGCGGGTAGTGATGCAGGAGATCACCGACCGTGTGCAGGTCGAGGTGCTCGGCCATCACCTTCGCGGTGGGACCGCCCAGCAGCTTCTTCAGGGGTTCGTCGAACGCAGACACGCGGTCCATTGCACACCACGCCAGTGACAGTTGTCCGTCGGGCGCCGTCCCGGGCCCGTCGGTGCGCCGGTCCTACTCCACCCCGATCAGCAGCGGCGCGCCCTGGTGGCCGCCGCGGTAGGTCGTCGTGTCCACCGCCAGGTGACCCCGGCGGACGTGCGTTTCCAGGGCTTCGGCCAGCGTGGGCGGGGTGTTCTCGCCCAGGACCAGGGTGACCAGCTCGCCGCCGGCCGCGAGCATCCGGTCCAGCACCTTGCGGGCCGTGCCGGGGACGTCCTGGCCGATGACCGCCACGTCGCCGTCGATGAGGCCGAGGATGTCCCCGGCCTGGCAGATGCCCGCCGTGGTCCAGGACTGCCGCTCGGCGACGGCCAGTTCGGCGTAGCGGGTGGCGCCGGCGGCCGAGGTCATCGCGACCACGTCCTCGTCGAAGCTGCGGTCCGGCTCATGGACGGCGAGGGCCGCGATGCCCTGGACGGCGGCCCGGGTCGGGATGACGGCGACCCGGACGCCCCGGGCCCTGGCCTGCTCGGCGGCGGCGGCCGCGGTGTGGCGCAGGTCCGCGTCGTTCGGGAGCAGGACCACCTCGCGGGCGTGGGCGCGGCGGATGGCGTCGGCCAGTTCGCCGCTGGCCGGCGGTTCGCCGGGCCGCGCGAGCACGGTCGTCGCGCCGGCCTCCCGGCAGAGGGCGGCCAGCCCGTCGCCCGGGACGACCACGACGACCGCGCGCCCGGCGGGCTCGGGGCGGGCGTGGGCGCGGTCGGCGGCGAAGTGGGTGATGCGGATGCGGTACGGCCGGCCGGCCTCGACGCCCGCCTCGACCGCGGCGCCGGCGTCGTCCACATGGACGTGGACGTTCCACAGGCCGTCGCCGCCGACCACGACCAGGGAGTCGCCGAGGGCGTCCAGCCGGGCGCGCAGCCGCTCGACGGCCTCGTCCCCGGCCTCCAGCAGGTAGATGACCTCGAAGGCGGGGCCGGCCCCGGCCCCGTCGTCGCCCGCCGGGCACTCCGCGTCCTCGCCGCCGGCCGGGACGAACGGGACGGGGGCCTCGTACGGCCGCTCCGGGCCCCGCCCCGAGACGGCTTCGACCAGGGCCCCGAGGAGGGTGACCAGGCCGCGCCCGCCGGCGTCGACCACCCCGGCCCTGGCGAGGGCGGGGAGCTGTCCGGGCGTCGCGTCCAGCGCGGTGCGGGCGCCCTCGTAGGCGGCCCGGGCCACCTCCGCCGTGTCCGCGCCGGGCGCCGCTCGTCCGGCGGCGGCCGCGGCCCGGTCCGCGACGGTGAGGACGGTGCCCTCGACGGGGTGGGCGACCGCCTCGCGGGCCCAGGCGGCGGCCCGGTCGAGGGCGAGGCGCATCCGGTCGCCGCCGGTGCCCTCCGCGAGGACGCCGGCCATGCCGCGCAGGAGCTGGGCGAGGATCGTGCCGGAGTTGCCGCGGGCGCCGATGAGGGCGCCGTGGGCCATGGCCCGTACCGCGTCCGCCGCGGAGGGCACCGAGGTGCCGGTCTCGTGGGCGGCGAAGACCGCTTCCACGGCGGCCGCCGCGGATTCCACGGTGAGGTAGAGGTTGGTGCCGGTGTCCCCGTCGGCCACGGGATAGACGTTGATCGCGTCGATCGCCTCCCGCTCCCGGCCGAGCGCTTCGAGGGCCAGGGAGCACCAGCTCCGTACCGCGACGGCATCCGGTTCGTCGGCGGTCTGCGGCACCTCGGGTCCTCCTCGGACGGGACTCGGAACGGGGACTCGTGACGGGGGCGGGGCGGCTGGCTGCACCGCAGATTAGTCCCGGTCGGGGGGTGCGGGCGGTCCGGGGGCCGGGAGGGCGGGGGCGGAAGACATGGTAGTTTCGTATCTCCGGAGCAGGCGTTGTATGCTGCTTCGGTTGCCCGACGAAAGTCGGGACATTCCCCCGGTACCGCCACTTCAGTCCCTGAATCCGGCGTACCGGAATTCACTGTAAGTGCACCTGAAGTCTTTGGAGTGACCCGTGGCTGCCAACTGCGACGTTTGCGGCAAGGGGCCGAGCTTCGGCAACAGCATTTCGCACTCGCACCGCCGTACGTCCCGTCGCTGGAACCCCAACATCCAGCGCGTGCGTGCCGTGGTCGGTCGGACGCCGAAGCGGCTCAACGTCTGCACCTCGTGCATCAAGGCCGGCAAGGTCGCGCGCTGACGTTCCCGTCGTAGCGCAGCCTTACCGGTTGCCCGAAAAGCCGGTCCACCTCGGTGGACCGGCTTTTTGCTGTGCCCTTGCGGAGCTACGGGGTGTTCAGGGAGTCCCGCCAGCCGTGGCGGACCGGGCCGATGCCCGCGCCCAGCGGGAAGCCCGCCTCGATCGCCCCCGTGACGTACGCCTTCGCGGCCCGGACCGCCTCCGGAACCCCGGCCCCCCGCGCCAGGTGGCTTGCGATGGCGGAGGCGAGGGTGCAGCCGGTGCCGTGGGTGTGCCGGTTGTCGTGGCGGGGGGCGCGCAGCCAGTGCTCCTCGCTGCCGTCGGTGAGCAGGTCGACGGGCTCGCCGGGCAGGTGGCCGCCCTTGATCACGACCCAGCGGGGCCCGAAGGCGAGCAGCGCGCCGGCGGCCCGGCGCATTCCGGCCTCGTCGGTGACGGTGATGCCCGTGAGCTGCGCCACCTCGTCCAGGTTGGGCGTCGCCACGGTCGCGACGGGGAGCAGCTTCGTACGGACGGATTCGAGGGCGTCGGCGGCGAGGAGCGGGTCGCCGTGCTTGGAGACGCCGACCGGGTCCACGACGACGGGTGCCCCGGTGTCCGCGAGGAGTTCCGCGACGGTCTCCACGAGCGGCGCGGACGCCAGCATCCCGGTCTTGACCGCGTCGACGCCGATGTCGTCCACGACGCTGCGGTACTGGGCGCGGACCGCCTCGGCGGGCAGTTCCCAGGCGCCCTGGACGCCGAGCGAGTTCTGCGCGGTGACGGCGGTGAGCACGCTCATCCCGTGCGTGCCCAGCGCGAGCATCGTCTTGAGGTCGGCCTGGATGCCCGCACCGCCGCCGGAGTCGGATCCGGCGACGGTGAGCACGCGGGGGGGTACGGAGGTGGTTATCGGCATACGCCGCAATCTACTAGCGCCGGACAGGGCCTAGGCGTCCTCGATGTCCCCGAAGTGGTCCCAGCCGTTCTTGCTGGTCCAGGGCGCCCCGTCGACCGTCACCTGGGGCAGCGCCGAGGGGTTCAGTACCTCGCCGATCACCTTCCAGCGGGCCGGCAGCTTCACGTCGGGCGGGAAGGTCGCGACGATCGCGTGGTCCTCGCCGCCGGTCAGCACCCACTGCATGGGGTCGACGCCGACGGCCTGCCCGATGTCCGACATCTGGGACGGGACGTCGATGAGCCCGGACCGCAGGTCGATGCGGACCTTGCTGGCCTCGGCGATGTGCCCGAGGTCGGCGACGAGCCCGTCGCTGACGTCGGTCATGGCGGTGGCCCCGAGCCCGGCGGCCGCGGGCCCCGCGTGGTACGGCGGCTCGGGGCGGCGGTGGGCCTCCACGAAGGCGCGCGGCGAGCGGAAGCCCCGGGAGAGCACGGCGTACCCGGCGGCGGACCAGCCGAGCCAGCCGGTGACGGCGACGACGTCCCCGGGCTGGGCGCCGGCCCGGGTGACGGGTTCGTGGTTGCGCAGGTCGCCGAGCGCGGTGATCGCGACGGTGATGAGGTCGCCGCGCACGACGTCCCCGCCGACCACGGCAGCCCCCGCGACCTGGCACTCGTCGCGCAGTCCGTCCATCAGCTCGGCGGCCCAGGTGACCGGGAGTTCGGCGGGGACGACGAGGCCGAGCAGGAGCGCGGTGGGCACGGCGCCCATGGCGGCGATGTCGGCGAGGTTCTGCGCGGCGGCCTTGCGGCCCACGTCGTACGCCGTCGACCAGTCGCGCCGGAAGTGCCGTCCCTCCAGCAGGATGTCCGTGCTGGCCACGACCCTGCGGTCGGGGGCCGTCACGACCGCGGCGTCGTCGCCCGGGCCGAGCCGGACCGCCGGAGTGGTGGTGAGCCGGGACGTGAGCTCCCTGATGAGCCCGAACTCCCCCAACTCGCCCACGGTTGCCTTCACCGAGTGTCACCTCTCATCTGTCGGGCCGGACGCTCCGGCCTGTCCCCCGTGCGCGCCGCCCCACTCGCGGTCGCGTGCCGTCTTGGCTGTCGGTACTGTCAAGAGTTACGTCAACTTGCGCGTTCTGTACGCCACGCTGATGACGTCATCCGGCTCGCGGGTCTCCCCGCTCCGCGCGGCGACGCGATAACGTGGCGTCCCTTTCCCCCACATGATCCTCGTGGCGCCCTGGAGGTTCCGTGGTACAGGCGTACATCCTCATCCAGACCGAGGTGGGCAAGGCGTCGACCGTCGCCGAGACCATTTCCAAGCTCCCGGGAGTCATCCAGGCAGAAGACGTCACCGGTCCCTACGACGTGATCGTGCGCGCCCAGGCCGACACGGTGGACGAGCTCGGGCGCATGGTGGTGGCGCGGGTCCAGCAAGTGGACGGCATCACCCGAACCCTGACCTGCCCGGTCGTTCACCTGTAGCCCCCGTCTACGCTGGGCCGGTGACGTCCTCCAGCCGCCGGCTCCTCCACCCCGTGCTCCTCGCTCCGTCCGCCGCCCTGGTGCTGCTGACGGCGGGCTGTTCCGGGGGCGACGCGACGGCGTCGGTCACGGTGCCCTCCCCGTCCCCGGAAGCCGCAGCCTACTGCCGCGCACTGGACAGGGAACTGCCGGACACCGTCGCCGGTCTGGAGCGGAGTGACCCCGAACCCGCCTCGGCGCTGACCGCCGGGTGGGGGGACGGGGCGATCGTACTGCGCTGCGGTGTGGAACGCCCCGCGAAGATGGACGACGACCAGTCGAAGGGCATCACCGCGAGCGGGGTCAACTGGATGCTGGAGCAGCGGGAGGGCGACGGCCCCCGGCTGACGACGACCCTGCGCGAGACGTACGTCGAGGTGTCGCTCTCGGAGGCGTACGCGCATGACACGACCCCGCTCGCGGCGTTCGCCCCGGCGGTGAAGAAGACGGTTCCGAACCGGTTGTAGGGTGTGCGCTCCTCGCGGGGAGCGCACACCCTTCGCCGTGTTCCGCCGCTTCAGCGCAGGCCGGTCGGCCGGTTCAGCGCGGCCTGGATGAGCCGGTCCACCAGCTGCGGGTAGCTGACACCGCTCTCCTGCCACATGCGCGGGTACATGGAGATCGGGGTGAAGCCCGGCAGGGTGTTGATCTCGTTGATGACGAAGCCGCCGTCCTCGGTGAGGAAGAAGTCGGCGCGCACCAGGCCCTCGCAGGAGCACGCGTCGAAGGCTTCGACGGCGAGCCGCTGGACCTCGGCGGTCTGCTCCTCGGTGAGCGGCGCCGGCACGATCCCGGAGGCGGCGTCGATGTACTTGGCCTCGAAGTCGTAGAAGTCGTGCGCGGTGACCGGCGGGATCTCGGCCGGCACGCTGGCGCGCGGCCCGTCCTCGAACTCCAGGACGCCGCACTCGATCTCGCGGCCCCTCAGCAGCGACTCGACCAGGAACTTCGGGTCGTGACGGCGGGCCTCCTCGATGGCCGCGTCGAGACCGGAGGCGTCCTCGACCTTGGTGATGCCGATGGACGAGCCGGCCCGGGCGGGCTTGATGAAGAGCGGCCAGCCGTGCTCGGCGGCGAAGCCGGTGATGCGCTCGCGGGCGGCGGCGGGGTCGTTGTCCCACTCGCGGGGGCGGACCACCAGGTACGGGCCGACCGGGAGGCCGAAGGAGGTGAAGACCCGCTTCATGTACTCCTTGTCCTGGCCGACGGCCGAGGCGAGGACGCCCGCGCCCACGTACGGCACACCGGACAGTTCCAGGAGTCCCTGGAGGGTGCCGTCCTCGCCGTACGGGCCGTGCAGGACGGGGAAGACGACGTCGACCTCGCCGAGCGCCTTGGGCACCGCGCCGGGCTCGGTGTAGACCACTTCGCGGCTGCCGGGGTCGACGGAGAGCACGACCCCGCCCTCCTCGGACTCGGCCAGCTGCGCCACGTCCGGCATGGTCCGGTTCGTGATGGCCATGCGTTCGGGTTCGTCGGCGGTGAGCGCCCAGCGGCCGTCCGTCGTGATGCCGATCGGCAGGACGTCGTACGCGGTCCGGTCGATGGCGTTCAGGACGGCGCCGGCCGTGACCACCGAAATGCCGTGTTCGGAGCTGCGGCCGCCGAACACGACGGCCACGCGCGGCTTGCGGAGCTGCTGCTCCGGGCTCTGGGGGAGGTTCTCGCTGCTCATATCGCGATGAGCGTACCTGCTGGTACCGGTAGCGTCAGCGCGGCACGGGCCGCCCGGGGCGGGTGGGCCCCGAGTGGCCTCAGTGCCGTTCGGCCTTGGCGCTGCGCGACATGAGCTCCTTGACCGCGACCTTCGGCGGCTTGCCCTCGTGGACGATGCCGACGATGGTCTCGGTCAGCGGCATCTCGACGCCGTGCCTGCGGGCCAGGTCGAGCACCGATTCGCAGGACTTGACGCCCTCGGCGGTCTGCTTGGTGGCGGCGATGGTCTCCTGGAGCGTCATGCCCCGGCCGAGGTTGGTGCCGAAGGTGTGGTTGCGGGAGAGCGGCGAGGAGCAGGTGGCCACCAGGTCGCCGAGGCCGGCGAGTCCGGAGAACGTCAGCGGGTCGGCGCCCATGGCCACGCCCAGCCGGATCGTCTCGGCGAGGCCGCGGGTGATGAGCGAGCCCTTGGCGTTGTCGCCGAGCCCCATGCCGTCCGCGATGCCGACGGCCAGACCGATGACGTTCTTGACGGCGCCGCCGAGTTCGCAGCCGACCACGTCGGTGCTGGTGTACGGCCGGAAGTACGGGGTGTGGCAGGCGGCCTGGAGGCGCTGGGCGACGGTCTCGTCCCGGCAGGCGACGACGGCCGCGGCGGGGCGGCGCTCGGCGATCTCCTTGGCGAGGTTGGGTCCGGTGATCACGGCGATACGGTCCGGGGAGACCTGGGTGACGTCCTCGATGACCTCGCTCATCCGCTTGGCGGTGCCGAGTTCGACGCCCTTCATGAGGGAGACGAGCACCGTCTGCGGCTCCAGGTGCGGGGCCCAGCCGGCGAGGTTGGCGCGCAGCGTCTGGGAGGGCACGACGAGCACCGCGTAGTCGGCGCCGCGCAGCGCCTCGGCCGCGTCCGTGGTGGCCCGGACCGAGGCGGGCAGCTCGATGCCCGGCAGGTACTCGGGGTTGGTACGGGTGGTGTTGACGGCCTCCACGACCTCGGCCCGGCGGCCCCAGAGCGTCACTTCGCAGCCCGCGTCCGCGAGGACGACGGCGAAGGCGGTACCCCAGGAGCCGGTTCCGAAGACGGCGGCCTTCGCGGGGTGCGTCACGTGAGTCCCTCTCCTTGGGCCTTGCGCCGCTGTTCGGCGCGGGCCTTGCGGTGATCGTAGGGCTCGGCGGGTGCCTGCTGCCCGCGGATCTCCTCCAGTTGCGCGGTGACCGCCCGCATGATCACCTCGGTCGCCTCGCGCAGCACCTCGGGCGTCGGCTCCTGGCCGTAGAAGCGGGAGAGGTCGACGGGCGGCCCGGCCTTGACCCGGAGGGTCTTGCGGGGCAGGAGGCGCACCTTCTTCTCCCTGGCGTAGGGCGGCATCACCTCGTTGGCGCCCCACTGCGCGACCGGGATGACGGGGGCCCGGGTCATCAACGCGACGCGGGCGGCGCCGGTCTTGCCGGCCATCGGCCACATGTCGGGGTCGCGGGTGAGGGTGCCCTCGGGGTAGAAGCAGACGCACTCGCCGCGCTCGATGGCGCCGACGGCGGCACGGAAGGCGTCCATCGCGTTGGTGGTCTCGCGGTACACGGGGATCTGGCCGGTGCCGCGCAGCATCGTGCCGATGAAGGCACCCTTGAAGAGCCCCGCCTTGGCCAGGAAACGCGGCACGCGGCCGGTGTTGTACTGGAAGTGCCCGTACGAGAGCGGGTCCAGGTACGAGTTGTGGTTGACCGCTGTGATGAATCCGCCGTCGGCCGGAATGTGTTCCGTTCCCCGCCAGTCGCGCTTGAACAGAACCACCAGCGGCGGTTTCGCGATGACCGCCGCCAGGCGGTACCAGAAGCCGATTCTGCGGCGGGACACTCGGACACCTTTCCTCTGTGAACAAGACCGTGGAGCTGTCTGCTGTCTGACTACCGAGGGTCAAGTCTCGCCCCAGGCCGCTGCTCTGTCGAGAACACCGTACGCCTCGCCCCGGGGAGCGACCCTCCGGGTCGGCGCACCGGCAGGCGAGAATAGGCGGCGATGCGTATCGAGGGAGGGACCGCCACGAACACCGACCCGGCCGGCCGCTGGTCGCTGGTCGTCCCGTTGAAGCCCCTGGCGCGGGCCAAGAGCAGGCTGGCGCCCGCCTCCGGCGCTCTGTTGCGCCCCCGGCTCGCCCTCGCCTTCGCCCGGGACACGGTGGCCGCCGCGCTGTCCTGCCCGGATGTGGCGGATGTGGTGGTCGTCACGGACGACTCGGTGGCGGGGGCGGCGCTGGCCGCGCTCGGCGCCCTGGTCGTGCCCGATACCCCGGGGTCGGGGCTCAACGCGGCCCTCGCGCACGGTGAGCGGGCGGTCAGGGCGGGCAGGCCCCGGGCGCCGCTGGCCGCGCTCAACGCGGATCTGCCCGCACTGCGTCCAGCGGAATTGTCCCGGGTCCTCGAATTCTCTGCCGCTTTTCCCCGCGCATTTGTTCCCGATGCGGCGGGAATCGGGACCACATTTCTGTCGGCCGCCCCGGGGGTGGAATTGCGGCCCGCTTTCGGCGGCCCGTCGCGGGTGCGCCATCTGGCGTCGGGCGCGGTGGAAATCACGCTGCCGGGGATCGATTCGGTGCGCCGGGACGTGGACACCGGTGACGACCTGCGGGCGGCGCTGGACCTGGGCGTCGGCCCGTTCACGGCGGGCCGCTGGGCCGCGGGCTCGGTCGGCCGGGACCGCTAGCACTGCTGCGGGGCGACCCCGGCACCGCAGCGCTAGTCTGCTCGCATGCAGGCGACCTCGTACACATACGACCCCGAGACGCGGAGCGGCAGTGTGCTGCTCGATGACGGCACCCCGGTGGACTTCGACGCGGCGGCCTTCGACGCGGGCGGCCTGCGGCTGCTGCGGCCGGGGCAGCGGGTGCGGATCGAGGGCGAGGGCGAGGGGGCCGGGCTGCGGATCAGCCTGGTGACGCTTCAGACGTTCTGAGCCTACTGAGCCTTCCGGGGGGTGTTCCCCGGACAGCCCGCGGGCCGGGCTCCCCGAGGGGAGCCCGGCCCGGCGCGTGTGGGGGCCTGTGCGGCCCGGTCTCACTTCTTGCGCGCGGTGGCCTTCTTGGCCGTGGTCTTGCGCGCGGTCGTCTTCTTCGCGGGCGCCTTCTTCGCCGTGGTCTTCTTGGCGGGCGCGGTCGTGGCGGCGGTGGTCTTCTTGGCCGCCGTCGACTTCGCCGCCGCCGGGGTGGCCTTCTTCGCGGCGGCCGTCGTCTTCTTCGCCGGCGACGTCTTCGTCGCGGTGGTCTTCTTGGCCGCGGCGGTGGTCTTCTTCGCCGGGGTGGCCTTCTTGGCGGTGGCCTTCTTCGCCACGGCCTTCTTCGCGGTGGCCTTCTTGGCCGCGGCCTTGGCCGTCGTACGGGCGGAAGAGCCGCCGGAGAGGCTGCCCTTGGGGGCCTTCTTCACGGCCACGTCGTTCTTGGGCAGCTTCTTGGAGCCGCTGACCAGGTCCTTGAAGCCCTGGCCCGCGCGGAAGCGGGGCACCGAGGTCTTCTTGACCCGCACGCGCTCACCCGTCTGCGGGTTGCGCGCGTAGCGGGCGGGGCGGTCGACCTTCTCGAACGAGCCGAAGCCGGTGACCGAGACCCGGTCCCCCGCGACAACCGCACGGACGATCGCGTCGAGCACCGCGTCGACGGCGTCCGCGGCCTGCTGCCGGCCGCCGACCTTGTCGGCAATCGCTTCTACGAGCTGCGCCTTGTTCACGTCTTCCCCTTCGGAGACATTGCCGGAACGAATCTGTCCGGCTTTTTCGCACGTTAGGCAGATATATACCGCAAATCAAACACGAAACGGGCTAATCACCCTAGTGCCGCAACGAAGTCGACCGCTGCGCAGTTCTGCGGAGTCAGTCACCTTCGGGGAATCGGCCCTCGTCGAGGTCCTTCATCAACCGCTCCAGACGCCTTGCCGCGCCCGGAAGATCGTGCTTCGCCGTGGCCGTGACGACCAACAGCTTCCGGTTCAACGCCATCCTTACGCCGTCCGGGACTTGCAGTGCGCGCACCCGGGAGTGCGCTTCCTTCAATTGGTCGGCGACTTGGCCGTAAATCTTGAGTTGGCTGTCGCGTTCCATGCACCGATTGTGCCATCTGGGGCGAGTTGTCGCCCGACGGGGTCCCAACAAACGACTGCGCCCCCTACCAGAAGGCAGGGGGCGCAGTCCTGAAAACGCGCTGATCAGGCCGGAATTGTGCGGGGCTTGTGGCCCGGCCGGGCCGCCTCGTAAGCCGCGATGTCGGCTTCGTTCTGAAGGGTGAGGCTGATGTCGTCCAGGCCGTTCAGCAGCCGCCAGCGGGCGTTCTCGTCCAGCTCGAAGTCGGCGGTGATGCCCTCGGCGCGGACCTGCCGGGCCTCCAGGTCGACCGTCACCTCGGCCGTCGGGTCGGCCTCCGTCAGCTCCCAGAGGGCGTCGACGATCTTCTGGTCCAGGACCACGGTCAGCAGACCGTTCTTCAGCGAGTTGCCGCGGAAGATGTCGGCGAACCGGGAGGAGATGACGGCCTTGAAGCCGTAGTTCTGGAGCGCCCAGACCGCGTGCTCGCGGGAGGAGCCGGTGCCGAAGTCGGGGCCGGCGACCAGGACCGACGCGCCCTGGCGCTCGGGGCGGTTGAGGACGAAGGTCTCGTCCTTCCGCCACGCCTCGAAGAGGCCGTCCTCGAAGCCGTCCCGGGTGACCTTCTTGAGCCAGTGGGCGGGGATGATCTGGTCGGTGTCGACGTTGCTGCGGCGCAGCGGAACGGCCCGGCCGGTGTGCGTGGTGAAGGCTTCCATGGTTATCGGACTCCGGCAGGCGTACGGGCGTCGGACAGGTCGGCGGGCGAGGCCAGGTGGCCCAGCACCGCGGTGGCGGCGGCCACCTGCGGGGAGACCAGGTGCGTACGGCCGCCCTTGCCCTGCCGCCCCTCGAAGTTGCGGTTCGAGGTGGAGGCGGAGCGCTCGCCGGGGGCCAGCTGGTCGGGGTTCATGCCGAGGCACATCGAGCAGCCCGCGTGCCGCCATTCGGCGCCGGCGGCGGTGAAGACCTTGTCCAGGCCCTCGTCGACCGCCTGGAGGGCGACCCGGACGGAGCCGGGGACGACCAGCATCCGTACGCCGTCGGCGACTTTGCGGCCGTCCAGGATCGCGGCGGCGTTGCGCAGGTCCTCGATGCGGCCGTTGGTGCAGGAGCCTACGAAGACGGTGTCGACGCCGATCTCGCGCAGCGGCTGGCCCGCGGTCAACCCCATGTACTCCAGGGCCTTTTCGGCGGCGTTGCGCTCCGAGGCGTCCTCGTACGAAGCCGGGTCGGGGACGTTGGCCGACAGCGGCGCGCCCTGGCCGGGGTTGGTGCCCCAGGTGACGAACGGCGCCAGCTCGGCGGCCTCGATGACCACCTCGGCGTCGAAGACCGCGTCGTCGTCGGTGCGCAGCGTCTTCCAGTAGGCGACGGCGGCGTCCCAGTCCTCGCCCTGCGGGGCGTGGTCGCGGCCCTGCAGGTAGTCGAAGGTGGTCCGGTCGGGAGCGATCATGCCCGCCCGCGCACCGGCCTCGATCGACATGTTGCAGATGGTCATCCGGGCCTCCATCGAGAGCTTCTCGATGGCGGAGCCGCGGTATTCGAGGATGTAGCCCTGGCCGCCGCCGGTGCCGATCCGGGCGATGATCGCGAGGATCAGGTCCTTGGCGGTGACGTCCTCGGGCAGTTCGCCGTCAACGGTGATCGCCATCGTCTTCGGGCGGGCCATCGGCAGCGTCTGGGTGGCCAGCACGTGCTCGACCTGGCTGGTGCCGATGCCGAACGCGAGGGCGCCGAACGCGCCGTGCGTGGAGGTGTGGGAGTCGCCGCAGACCACGGTGGTGCCGGGCTGGGTCAGACCCAGCTGCGGGCCGACCACGTGCACGACGCCCTGCTCGACGTCGCCCAGCGGGTGCAGCCGGACGCCGAACTCCGCGCAGTTCTTCCGCAGCGTCTCCAGCTGGGCGCGGGAGACCGGGTCGGCGATCGGCTTGTCGATGTCGAGGGTCGGGGTGTTGTGGTCCTCGGTGGCGATGGTGAGGTCGAGCCGCCGCACCGGGCGCCCGGCCTGCCGCAGGCCGTCGAACGCCTGGGGACTGGTCACCTCGTGCAGCAGGTGCAGATCGATGAAGAGGAGGTCGGGCTCGCCCTCGGCGCGCCGGACGACATGGTCGTCCCAAACCTTCTCCGCGAGTGTCCTACCCATCGCTTTCCCTCCGGCCGGCGTCATCGCCGGCCCAACTAGAGATTCGGTGCGCCCCCGTCCGGACCCCCGTACGGGGCGGTGGCTACGGGCCGTTGTGGGGCCGCCGGTACAGGTTCGCAACTTCCGGGGAAAATTGAACTTGCGTTTCACAGAGTGAGACGCGAGTATCGTCGTATGGACAACTCTAGCGGCGTCGGCGTTCTCGACAAGGCGGCTCTGGTATTGAGCGCCCTGGAGTCCGGGCCGGCCACCCTCGCCGGGCTGGTCGCGGCGACCGGGCTCGCACGACCCACGGCCCACCGGCTGGCCGTGGCACTGGAACACCACCGGATGGTGGCGAGGGACATGCAGGGCCGGTTCATTCTCGGCCCCCGGCTCTCCGAGCTGGCGGCGGCGGCCGGCGAGGACCGCCTGCTGGCCACGGCCGGGCCGGTGCTCACACATCTGCGCGACATCACCGGCGAGAGCGCCCAGCTCTACCGGCGCCAGGGCGACATGCGCATCTGCGTGGCGGCGGCGGAGCGGCTGTCCGGACTGCGGGACACCGTGCCGGTCGGCTCCACGCTGACCATGAAGGCCGGTTCGTCCGCGCAGATCCTGATGGCCTGGGAGGAGCCGGAGCGGCTGCACCGCGGCCTCCAGGGCGCCCGCTTCACGGCGACGGCGCTCTCCGGCGTACGGCGGCGCGGCTGGGCCCAGTCGATCGGTGAGCGCGAGCCGGGCGTGGCCTCGGTCTCCGCCCCGGTGCGCGGCCCGTCGAACCGCGTGGTCGCCGCGGTCTCGGTCTCCGGACCGATCGAGCGGCTGACCCGCCACCCGGGCCGGATGCACGCCCAGGCGGTCATCGACTCGGCCGCCCGGCTGAGCGAGGCGCTGCGCCGCAGCGGCTGAGCCCCGGCCCCGCCTCCCCTCCCCCGAGGCCGCCCCAGCGTCGTGGCGGCCCCCTCCTCCCCCTTCTCAGCGCCTCACCGCTTCACTTCGCGCCGGATCGATGCGCGAGCCGGTCCGCCGCGCGGCGGCCCCGCCCCCCGACCGGCAGCGACCCGGGCGCCGCGGCCAGTCCGTACGCCGGCATGTCAGCGTAAATGGACTCGTAGCCGCCCCCGGGCACGATGTAGGTCTCGTGCCACAGCCCCACGTGCTGTCGGGACTTCTTCTTCTTGCGGTTGAGCAGCGCCCACGCCCTCCGGTGGAACATGTCGGGCGCCGAGGCGTACGCGTACAGCTTCTCCTTCGACTCCCCGTACTGGACGACTTAGTACGTCCTCGGTGAACCGGACAGCAGGACGTGGCCGAGCAGCCCCCTGGACCTGTCCGCCTTCAGCTCCCGCAGCATCGCCAGCATGACCGGCAGCCAGTGGTGCACGCCCCTGAAACGGTTGATCCGCATGCCGATCAGCAGGACGACCACATCGCCCTCGGCCGCGGCGGTCGTCGCCTCTCGGAGCTGAGCGAGCAGAGCGGCGTCTCGGCCGCGACGATCAAGTACTACCTGCGCGAGGGCCTGTTGCCGCCGGGAGAACGGGTGAGCGCGCCACGCAGGCCGAGTACGGCGAGGGCCATCTGCGCCGGCTGCGCCTGGTCCGGGCGCTGCTCCAGGCGGGCCGGCTGCCCGTGGCCACGGCCCGCGAAGTGCCGGCCCACGTGGACGACGAGTCGCTGGGCCGTACGATCCGCCCGGGCGCGGCCCTCTGGGCGCTGCCGCACGGGCCCGATCCGGACGAGGAGGCCCCCGAGACGGCGGCGGCGCGGGCGGAAGTCGACGCGCTGCTCGACCGGTTGGGCTGGGCCGGCGCCCGGGAGATCGGCGAGCTGTCCCCCGTCTACCGCTCGCTCGTCGCGGGTCCGGCCACGCTCGCCCGCCTCGGCTATCCGTACGAGAGCGCGCACCTGGAGGAGCACGCGCGGCTGATGCACGAGGTGGCCGTCCGGGACCTGGACCTGATGGAGACCTGTCCGAGCCGTTCCCAGCAGGTGGAGATGGCGGTGGCGTCGGCGGTGCTGTACGAGCCGCTGCTGGCGTCGCTGCGCAGGCTGGCCCAGGAGGAGGAGTCGGCCCGGCGGTACGGGTATGGAGCGGGGCGGCCCCGCGCCGCGTACAAGCGAAAGGCCCTTCACCGGAGTGAAGGGCCTTCGCCTCTTGGCTGTTGTACCCCCGACCGGATTCGAACCGGCGCTACTGCCGTGAGAGGGCAGCGTGCTAGGCCGCTACACAACGGGGGCTTGTCCTGCAACTTGCTTCGTACTGCGCTGGGCTACCAGGACTCGAACCTAGAATGACGGTACCAGAAACCGTAGTGTTGCCAATTACACCATAGCCCATGGTGTTGCAAGTACCCCCGACCGGATTCGAACCGGCGCTACTGCCGTGAGAGGGCAGCGTGCTAGGCCGCTACACAACGGGGGCCCTAGCGATCCTGCATCGAGACCGTGGGTGCGACCCAGATGATCTCGCGGGAAGGATCTGTACCCCCGACCGGATTCGAACCGGCGCTACTGCCGTGAGAGGGCAGCGTGCTAGGCCGCTACACAACGGGGGCTTGTCCTGCAACTTGCTTCGTACTGCGCTGGGCTACCAGGACTCGAACCTAGAATGACGGTACCAGAAACCGTAGTGTTGCCAATTACACCATAGCCCACTGAAACGCAACCCCTCGGGGTCTTGTTTCTGTCTGCGCTTCCCGGCCGGATCTTTCGGCCCGCTCGGGCGGCGCAGGAAGAACATTACCCGAAGGTGTCCGGCGCTCCAAAACGGGTATCGCCCGCGAGCAGCCCCGGCAGCTGGTCGAGCCCCGTGATCCGGACCAGCTCGGGCCGCCCTCCCCTGCCGCGCCGGTCCAGCCAGACCCCCGCGAGGCCGGCGGCGGTGGCCCCGGCGGCGTCGATGTCGGGTTCGTCCCCGACGTACAGCACCTCGTGCGCGTCGAGCCCCAGCGCCTCGCAGGAGGCCAGGAACGCCCCGGGGTCCGGCTTGGAGACGCCCAGCTCGGCCGCGCACAGCAGGGACTCGAACCGGTCGCGCACCCCGAGCACCGTCAGCTTCTGGTGCTGCGACTCCTGGGCCGAGTTGGACAGCACGGCGTGCCGGTACGTCCCCGCCAGGGCGTCGAGCGCCGGGACGGCGTCCGGGAAGAGCGCCCAGGCGGACTCGTAGTGCGAGACGTGGCGGGCGAACCAGGCGTCGGCCTCGTCGTCGTCCATGGCCCGCCCCAGGAACTCCCTGGCCCGGTCCCGCCGCTGCCCCTGCCAGTCGGTCTCCCCGGCGGAGAACCGCGCCCAGTGCCGGCGCGTGAGCCGCTGCCACGCCTCGACGGCCTCCTCGGCCGACGCGTACCCCGGAGGCAGCCCCTCCGCCGCGATGTGCCGGGCCATCCCGGTGGCGGCGGCCGCCGTGTGGTCGAAGAGGGTGTCGTCGATGTCCCAGAGGACCGCTCTGATGGGCATGGCCCGACTCTACGCGGGGCCCCGGACAGCGGGACGGGCCCGGCGGCCGCGCTGTGCGGCTGCCGGGCCCGTCCCGTACGTCGACCGGGCGTTACGCGGCCAGCCTGGCCAGCGCCGCGTCGATGCGGGCGATCGTCTTCTCGCGGCCCAGGATCTCCAGGGACTCGAAGAGGGGGAGGCCGATCGTCCGGCCGGTGACGGCCACGCGGACCGGCGCCTGGGCCTTGCCGAGCTTGAGGCCGTGCTGCTCGCCGGCGGCGAGGACGGCGGCCTTCAGGGCCTCCGCGTTCCAGTCGGCGGCGAGCAGTTCGCCGCGGGCGGTGACGAGGAGGGCGTCGGAGCCCTCCTTCATCGCCTTGGCCCAGGACGCCTCGTCGTGCACCGGCTCGTCCAGGAACAGGAAGTCCACGTTGGCGGTGATCTCGGAGAGCACCGTGACCCGGGTCTGGGCGTGCGGGGCGATCTCGGCGAAGACCTCCGCGTCGAAGGACTCCGGGGCCCAGGAGGCGTACGGCGCCTGGAGCCAGGGGCCGCACGCCTCGGTGAAGGTCTTCACGTCGAGGCGGCGGATGTGCTCCGCGTTGACGTGCTCGCACTTCTTGAGGTCGAAGCGGGCGGGGTTGGCGTTGACGTCCTTGATGTCGAAGGCGGCGACCATCTCGTCGATGTCGAAGATGTCGCGGTCCTCGGCGATCGACCAGCCCAGCAGCGAGAGGTAGTTGAGCAGCCCCTCGCGGACGAAGCCGCGCTCGCGGTAGAGGTTGAGCGAAGCCTGCGGGTCGCGCTTGGAGAGCTTCTTGTTGCCCTCGCCCATGACGTACGGCAGGTGCCCGAAGGCGGGGGTGTCCTTGGCGACGCCCAGCTCGATGAGCGCCCGGTACAGGGCGATCTGGCGCGGGGTGGAGGAGAGCAGGTCCTCGCCGCGCAGGACGTGGGTGATCTCCATCAGCGCGTCGTCCACCGGGTTGACCAGCGTGTAGAGCGGGGCGCCGTTGGCGCGGACGATGCCGTAGTCCGGAACGTTCTCCGGCTGGACGGTGATGTCACCGCGGACCAGGTCCGTGAAGGTGATCGCCTCGTCGGGCATCCGGAAGCGGACGATCGACGTGCGGCCCTCGGCCTCGTACGCGGCCTTCTGCTCGTCGCTCAGCTCGCGGCAGTGGCCGTCGTAGCCGGACGGGCGGCCGGCGGCGCGGGCGGCGTCGCGGCGGGTGTCCAGCTCCTCGGTGGTGCAGTAGCAGTGGTACGCGTAACCGCCGGCGAGCAGCTTCTCCGCGACGTCCTGGTAGATGTCCATCCGCTGCGACTGGCGGTACGGCGCGTGCGGGCCACCGGTCTCGGGGCCCTCGTCCCAGTCCAGACCGAGCCAGCGCATCGCGTCGAGGAGCTGCTCGTACGACTCCTCGGAGTCGCGCGCCGCGTCGGTGTCCTCGATGCGGAAGACCAGGGTGCCCTGGTGGTGCCGGGCGAAGGCCCAGTTGAAGAGAGCCGTCCGGACCAGGCCGACGTGCGGGTTGCCGGTCGGGGAGGGACAGAAACGTACACGTACTTGTGCGTTAGCCACGCTTGATCACCTTGTTGGTGAGAGTGCCGATGCCTTCGATGGTGACGGCGACCTCGTCGCCGACGTGGAGGGGTCCGACCCCCGCGGGAGTGCCGGTGAGGATCACATCGCCCGGCAGCAGCGTCATGGCTTCCGTGATGTGGACGACCAGGTCCTCGATGGACCGGATCATGTCGCTCGTCCGGCCGAGCTGGCGTTGCTCGCCGTTGACCGTGGCCTGGATGGCGAGGTCGGTGGGGTCGAGGTCGGTCTCCACCCAGGGGCCGAGGGGGCAGGAGGTGTCGAAGCCCTTGGCCCGGGCCCACTGCTTCTCCCGCTTCTGGGCGTCGCGGGCCGTGACGTCGTTGGCGCAGGTGTAGCCGAAGATGACGTCCTTGACCCGCTCGCGCGGCACTTCGCGGCACATCCGGCCGATGACCACGGCCAGCTCGGCCTCGTGGTGCACCTCGTCGGAGAAGGAGGGGTACTCGATGGCGTCGCCGGAGCCGATCACCGAGGTGGTGGGCTTGAAGAAGGCGACGGGGACGTCGGGGACCTCGTTGCCGAGTTCGGCGGCGTGCTCCGCGTAGTTGCGGCCGATGGCCACGACCTTGTTGGGGAGCACGGGCGGCAGCAGCCGCACCTTGTTCAGCGGGACCTTGGTCCCGGAGAGCTCGAACTCGGCGTACGGGATGCCCTTGATGATGTCGAGGACGAGACCGTCGGGCCCGTCGCCCTCGACCGCGCCGAAGGCGACATTGCCGTCGATGGAGAACCTGGCGATGCGCACGGGTTGCTGTCGCCCCTCACTGCTTGCTGGGTGCCTGGAAAAGACTGACGCTCCAGGCTAGCGCGCATGAGGGGCGCTCCCGTGCGGGATCACTCCGCGGCGGCGGGGGCCGTCATGAGGATCGTGCGGCGGGGGTTGGCGGTCTGCGTCGGCAGCCCGACCGCGTGCTCCGGGAGTTCCGCCGTCTTCAGCGACTCGGCGTCCTCGAGGTGCGCCAGCGTGGTGCGGCGGGGGTTGGCGAGGTTGCGGAGCGTCGTCGTGTTCATCTGCCGTACGGCCCTGTCGTCGGGGCGCCGCCCTTACGAGAGGGGGCGCCGGTTGTCGGTTCTGCCATCCCAGTAAAGCGTCAGGCTAAACATGCGATTCCCTCCGGCGGCCCGGAAAAGACGGCGATCTTCATGTGAGTTTGCTCACGAGCACCACGACAATTGCCCCAATACGGACGCGCGATCCGGACCCACGAACCGGACATGTCACCCCTGAACCGACCATTCCGCTCCTGATCATGGCGACTGGGACACCCCTCACCCCGTTCGGACTCACCCGCAATCGTCCGGATTGTCCGCGAACCGCCCCCACCGCTTGTTACGCAGCCATCACACGGTGTCACGCAGGTCACAGCCCGGTACCTGGCCCTTGTTGGAGATCCAGCACTGTGCTGAAATTCCACGCACCGCCGCGGGTTTCAAGCCGGCGCGCAGGGGCGCAACGCAGCGCCGAGTGGCGGCGGGAAGGGGAAGAGCGCCGGTCACTCACGACCACCATGGGGGCGGGACAACGCCCCACCACGCCGACACCGTTTTCTCCGTTCACGACGGAGGAACGCCTGGTCCAGAGGTTGCGACGCTAGTGCAGGGACGTTTCAAGAGGGATGGCAGCGCTGCGGCGGAACAGGAGCCGCGCGGCGGGACCGACCGCGGCTCCTCGCCCCAGCACGCCCAGAACCCCGGATCGGCCGCGGCCGGTGACCAAGGTGACCGCGACCGGCGCCCCGGCGCCGCTCCGTCCGGCGGTGAGCCCGAGCAGGCCGCCGCACCGAAGTCCCGGGGCCCCGTCAACACGGGCTCGCGGGTAGCTCTCCGCAACTGGCGCATCAGCACGCGCCTGGTGTCCCTGCTCGCCCTCCCCGTGGTCGCGGCGACCACGCTGGGTGGTCTGCGCATCAACGACTCCCTGAACGACATCCAGCAGCTGGAGCACATGCAGCTGCTGACCGAGATGACGAAGCAGGCGACCTCGCTGGCGCAGGCGCTCCAGGAGGAGCGCGACCAGACGGCCGGTCCGCTGTCGCACAACGTGCCCGCGACCGACTTCAAGATCACCACGCCTCGGCAGAAGACCGACAAGGCGCAGCTGGCGTTCCTCCACGGCACGGGCGATATCGGTGACACCACCGGTGACGACACCCTGGAGAGCATCCACACCAGCGTCCAGCAGATCGCCACGCGGCTCAGCTCCATCCGCGACATCCGCAAGCACGCGTACGAGAAGGGCAGTCCGTCCCTCCAGACGGTCGACGCCTACAGCCAGCTGATCACCTCGCTGCTGAGCCTGTCCCAGGACATGGCCCAGGCGACCAGCAGCCCCGAGATGATCAAGCGGACCCGTGCGCTGGCGGCGTTCTCCTCCGCCAAGGAGTACGCCTCGATCCAGCGCGCGATCATCGCCGCGGCGCTGCCCACCAGCGACGACAAGAAGCCCGACCTCGACCGCAACGACCAGCAGTTCGGCCTGGCCGCGCGGAGCAAGGAGGAGGCGGCCCTCACGTCGTTCGAGGCCATCTACACCTCCTCCGGCGGTGACGCCGCAGAACTGACCTCGACGCTCGACGAGGGCAACCCGGACATCAAGGCCGCGAAGACATACGCGCAGAAGATGCTGGAGAACCCGCTCGCCATGGGCGGTTCCAAGGCCCGCCGGTCGTACATGAACTGGTACGACCAGGACACCGTCAAGATCAACGCCATGAAGCGCATCGAGGAGACCCTCCTCAGCGAGATGGAGGGCAAGGCGCGCGAGCTGCGCGAGGAGTCCCAGCGCGAGGCGATCATCTCCGGTGCGCTGATCCTGCTCGTGCTCGGTGTCTCGCTGGTCGGCGCCTTCGTCGTCGCCCGGTCCATGATCCGCTCGCTGCGCCGGCTCCAGGACACCGCTACCCGCGTCGCCCAGGACCGTCTGCCCGAGCTGGTCAAGCAGCTCTCCGAGGCCGACCCGCAGGACGTCGACACCTCGGTCGAGTCCGTCGGTGTGCACTCCCGCGACGAGATCGGCAAGGTGGCCGCGGCCTTCGACGACGTGCACCGCGAGGCGGTCCGTCTCGCCGCCGAGCAGGCCCTTCTGCGGGGCAACGTCAACGCGATGTTCACCAACCTCTCGCGCCGCTCGCAGGGCCTCATCCAGCGCCAGCTCTCGCTCATCTCCGAGCTGGAGTCGCGCGAGGCCGACCCGGACCAGCTCTCCTCGCTCTTCAAGCTCGACCACCTCGCGACCCGTATGCGCCGGAACGGCGAGAACCTTCTCGTCCTCGCCGGTGAGGAGCCGGGCCGCCGGTGGACCCGCCCCGTGCCGCTGGTCGACGTGCTCCGCGCCGCCGCGTCCGAGGTGGAGCAGTACGAGCGCATCGAACTGGCCGCGGTGCCCGCCACCGAGGTCGCGGGCCGGGTCGTCAACGACCTCGTGCACCTGCTCGCCGAGCTGCTGGAGAACGCCACGTCGTTCTCCTCGCCGCAGACGAAGGTCCGGGTCACCGGTCACGCCCTGCCCGACGGCCGGGTGCTGGTCGAGATCCACGACACCGGCATCGGGCTCTCCCCGGAGGACCTGGCCGCGATCAACGAGCGGCTGGCCTCGCCGCCCACCGTGGACGTCTCGGTCTCCCGCCGCATGGGCCTGTTCGTGGTCGGCCGGCTCTCCCTCCGCCACGGCATCCGCATCCAGCTGCGCCCCTCGGACTCCGGCGGCACCACCGCCCTGGTCATGCTCCCGGTGGACGTCGCACACGGCGGCCGGCAGCCGGCCCCGAAGCAGGCGCCCGGTCAGCAGTCCCCCGGCGGCCTGCTCGCCGGCGGCAACGACGCCCAGGGCGGACGCCCCGCGGCGGGCCCCGCCCCCCAGCGCGGCCAGGTCGGCGCCGGCTCCGGCCCCCGGGCCGCGCTGCCCGCCCGCGACGGCAACCGCCCGCAGAACCCGCAGAACCCGCAGGGCGGACCCGGCGCGCAGGACTCGGCGTTCCAGAACCCGCAGGGCCGCCCGGTCCAGGACGGCCCCCGTCAGGGCGGCGGCCTGGCCGGTGCGTTCGGCGGTGCCCGGCTCGGCGCACGCGGTCAGGGCGACGGCGGTACCGACGCGAACCGGCCCAGCCTGTTCGACCAGCGGCGCCCCGAGCAGAACGGCCCGGCCGCCCCGCAGGCCCCGCAGGCCCCGCAGCCCCAGCAGCCCCAGCAGGCCCGGTTCGACCAGGCGGGCCAGGGCGGTCAGGACGGGCGCAACGCCTTCGAGCCGCCGCGCGGTCCGGGGCGCGGCGAGCGCCAGCTGCCGCCGGTCGGCGGTCCGCGCGCCGAGCTGCCCGGTGGCTCCCCGGCCCCGAACGCCGGCCCGAACCCGGCCCAGGGTGCGCCGGGCGGCGGCTTCCCCGCCCCGCAGCGCCCGCAGACGACGAGCTGGGGCACCGACGAGCCGTCCGCGCCCCGGCGCTCCCCGCTCGACGCGCCGCGCGGTCACGAGGAGTCGGAGACCACGGGCCGCTTCGCGCAGCCTCAGGCGCCGCGCCTGCCGGCCGACGACCGCCAGGGGCCCGGCTCCACGGCGGAGTTCGCCCGCCCCGACTTCTCGGCCCCCGCGCCGCAGCACAACATGCCGCAGGGCAACGCGCCGCAGCACCACGCACCGCAGCCCGGCCTGCCGCAGCGCGGCGTACCGCAGCCGAACGCCCCTCAGCACAACGGCGCGTACGGCAACGGGCCGCAGAACCCGGACGTGACGAGCACCTCGCAGTTCGCCCGCCCGGACTTCGGTGCCCCGCAGCAGCCCGCGCCCCGGCAGCGCGACAGCCAGGACTTCGGCGCGCCGCGTCCGCCCATGGCGGGCCAGGCGCCCGAGGCCCCGTACCGCCCGGTCCTCCCGCAGCAGCCGCAGCAGCCCGAGGCGCTGCCGCCGGCCGGGCCCGGCGACGGCCGCACCCCGCTGTACGACACGCTGGAGACCAACTGGTTCCGCGGTCCGCAGCCGGGTGCCCCGCAGCAGCCTCCGGCCGCCCCGGCGCAGGACTTCCCGCAGCAGCCGGCCCAGGAGCCCGTGGCCCCCGCGCCGCAGCGGACCCTCGGCGACAGCGGTGCCGCGAGCGCCTGGCGGGCGTCGCCGAACGACGAGATCGTCCGCCAGGCGGAGCGGGTGAAGAAGCCCGCGGCGGGCGGTATCACCACGTCCGGTCTGCCGCGCCGGGTCCCGCGCGCCAATCTGGTGCCGGGTACCGCCCAGCAGCAGAACCACCAGTCCGGTCCGCAGGTCTCGCGAGCGCCCGACGATGTGCGCGGGCGTCTGACCAATCTCCGCCGGGGCATCCAGCAGGGACGCCAGGCGGGCAGCGGTCAGACCGGAAGCTTCCCCCTCGGCCCCACTCACCAGCAGGAGCGTTAGTTGAGCCCGATGAGTCAGGCCGCACAGAATCTGAACTGGCTGATCACCAACTTCGTGGACAACACCCCAGGGGTGTCGCACACGGTGGTGGTCTCGGCGGACGGGCTGCTGCTGGCGATGTCCGAAGGTTTCCCGCGCGACCGCGCCGACCAGCTGGCGGCCGTCGCGTCCGGGCTGACCTCGCTGACGGCCGGTGCCTCCCGGATCTTCGAGGGCGGCGCCGTCAGCCAGACCGTGGTGGAGATGGAGCGGGGCTTCCTGTTCCTGATGTCCATCTCGGACGGCTCCTCGCTGGCCGTGCTGGCCCACCCGGACGCCGACATCGGTCTGGTCGGCTACGAAATGGCCCTGCTGGTGGACCGGGCGGGCACCGTCCTGACCCCGGACCTCCGTGCGGAGCTCCAGGGCAGCCTGCTCCACTAGGCGGCCGTGCACAGTGACACAGATGATCAACCCGATAACCGACCCTCGACCGTCCGGCCGCTTACAGCCCCCCACCGGCCCCTTCAGACGGCAAGCCGACACCCTGCTGTCACGCCCGGAGGATTCATGACCCCGCCACCCGCCTCACACGATCCGTACGGCGCGTCGAGTCACGCGTCGTACGAAGGTGAGGGTGACCAGCCGCTGGTCCGTCCGTACGCCATGACCGGTGGACGCACCCGGCCGCGCTACCAGCTGGCGATAGAAGCACTGGTCAGCACCACGGCCGATCCCGCGCACCTGGGGACCCTGCTCCCCGAGCACCAGCGGATCTGCCATCTGTGCCGCGAGGTCAAGTCGGTGGCCGAGGTCTCGGCCCTGCTGTCGATGCCCCTCGGTGTGGCGCGGATTCTCGTCGCGGACCTGGCGGAAGCCGGCATGGTGGCCATCCACCAGCCGGGCAATGGAGAGGCCGGCGGCGCGCCGGATGTGACACTGCTCGAAAGGGTGCTCAGTGGACTTCGCAAGCTCTAACGGCGGCGCGGCGACCCGGGCCACCACCTCGGCGAAGATCGTCGTGGCCGGTGGGTTCGGCGTGGGCAAGACCACGTTCGTCGGTGCCGTCTCGGAGATCAATCCGCTGCGCACCGAAGCCGTGATGACGTCCGCCTCGGCCGGCATCGACGACCTCACGCACACCGGCGGGAAGACCACCACCACGGTGGCGATGGACTTCGGCCGTATCACCCTGGACCAGGACCTGATCCTGTACCTCTTCGGTACGCCGGGCCAGGACCGGTTCTGGTTCATGTGGGACGACCTGGTGCGGGGTGCGATCGGCGCCGTCGTCCTGGTGGACACCCGCCGCCTCGCCGACTGCTTCCCGGCCGTCGACTACTTCGAGAACAGCGGACTGCCCTTCGTCATCGCCCTCAACGGCTTCGACGGCCACCAGCCGTACACCCCCGACGAGGTGCGCGAGGCCCTTCAGATCGGGCCCGACACCCCGATCATCACCACGGACGCGCGGCACCGCGCGGACGCGAAGAGCGGCCTGATCACGCTGGTGGAGCACGCTCTGATGGCCCGGCTCAAGTAGTCACAAGTCGGAAGTGGCATACGGCAGTTACCGTAGTCACACGGGGGCGGGCTGTGTCCTTTGACACGATCCGCCCCCGCCTTCATAACGTTTCGAAAGAGAATTGCCCCGCGACCGACACCGGATGCGTACGAGCGGTGTCGCTGCGCTCACATGAGCCTCGCCTTTTGGCGGGGCTCGCTCTTTATGCCCGATTTATCTGAGGCGTGAGCCACTCGGAATCGCCCATTCCGACTGTTTGGAACGCGGCCGTCAGCCGTGCTGCAATGCGACCAACTCCCGAGTAAGTACCGCCCTGAACAAAACACGGCACAACGTAGGTGCCGACGCCGAGAGGTTGTTGGTCGAGTGAGGCGTAACAACGAGGGCTCCACGGCGCAGGCGGAGCGGGGCAACTTCACCCCGCCGTCGCGTGCCGCGGCGCCGTCCGCCGACGTGTCCGAAGGGGCACCGGCCGGTGGCAGCACCAGCCGGCTGTCGCCACGCAACTGGCGGGTGCCCACCCGGCTGAACGCCATCCTCCTGATCCCGGTGCTGGTCGGCCTGGTCATGGGCGGCTTCCAGGTGAAGGGCTCGGTCAACACCTGGCAGGAGGCCCAGGACGCGGAGAAGACCGCGCTGATCGTGCGGGCCGCCGCCGGGTACGGCCAGGCCCTGCTCAACGAGCGCGACCTCACCGCCCAGCCGCTGCTGTCGAACAAGCGCGAGGACGAGCTCGTCTCGCAGACCCGCGCCACCACCGACGCGGCCGCCGCCAAGTTCGCCGACGCCGTCAAGGACATGCCGGCCAAGGAGGGCCTCCAGCGCCGCCTCAAGCTCTTCAAGCTGGAGGAGCCGAAGCTGCCGCAGCTGCGCAAGGCGGCCTACACCGCGGCCATGGACCCGGTGAAGACCGAGGAGGGCTACGTCCAGGTCCAGCACTCCCTGATGGAGTTCTGCAACGAACTGGGCCTCGGCACCGGCAACATCACCAGCTACGGCCGGACGGTCTACGCGATCGAGCTGGCCAAGGCCGCAGAATCGCTTCAGCGCTCCATCGGCATGCACCTCCTGGTCCGCCCCAGCAAGGAGGAGGGCAAGTTCAACGACCAGGTCAAGGCGTTCGGCTCGTACAACTACCTGGAGCAGATCGCCCTCGGCGAGTTCACCTCCGGCGGTACGGAGGCCGACGCGGCCCGGCTGCGCAAGGTCATGGGCGCGAAGGCCGCCGAGGGCGCGGCCGAGCTGAAGGACGCCAAGGAGAAGGCGGACGCGGCCGGTGTGCCGTTCGTGGCGCCGCCCTCCATCGACGGCTCGGTCTACGACGGCATGGCCAAGGAGATCGGCCTCGGCAAGGACCCGGACGAGCTGAAGGCGAAGGGGATCACCGCCGAGACCTGGATGGCCGCCGCCACCGCCAAGTTCGACGGCTACACCACGGTCGAGGACGAGCTGGTCGACAAGGCCGTGACCGAGGCGGCGGAGATCTCCTCCGACGCCCGGACCGACGCGATCGTCAACGCGTCGATCGTCATCGTCGCCCTGCTGGCCGCGTTCCTCCTGGCCGGGCTCATGGCCCGCCAGATGAGCCGGTCGATGCGCCGGCTGCGCACCGCCGCCTTCTCCATCGCCGAGCAGCGGCTGCCCTCGCTGGTCGACCAGCTCTCGCGCACCGACCCGGGCCGGGTCGACACCCGCGTGCAGCCGATCCCGATCAACTCGCAGGACGAGATCGGCGAGGTCGCCCGCGCCTTCGACCAGGTCCACCAGGAGGCGGTCCGGCTCGCGGCCGAGCAGGCCATGCTCCGGGGCAACGTCAACGCGATCTTCACCAACCTCTCGCGCCGCAACCAGTCGCTCATCGAGGGCCAGCTGACCCTGATCACCGACCTGGAGAACAACGAGGCCGACCCCGACCAGCTGGAGAGCCTGTTCCGGCTGGACCACCTGGCGACCCGTATGCGGCGCAACGGCGAGAACCTCCTCGTCCTCGCCGGCGAGGAGCCCGGCCGCCGCTGGAACCAGCCGGTGCCGCTGGTGGACGTGTTGCGCGCCGCCTCCTCCGAGGTGGAGTCGTACGAGCGCATCGAGCTCTCCGGGGTCCCGGAGACCGAGATCCACGGTCAGTCCGTCACCGACCTCGTGCACCTGCTCGCCGAGCTCCTGGAGAACGCCACGACGTTCTCCTCGCCGCAGACCAAGGTGCGCGTCACCGCGACCCGGCTGCCCGACGGCCGCGTGATGATCGAGATCCACGACAAGGGCATCGGCCTCACCGCCGAGGACTTCGCCGACATCAACCACAAGCTGGCCAACCCGCCGACGGTGGACGCCGCGGTCTCGCAGCGCATGGGCCTCTTCGTGGTCGGCCGGCTCGCCGACCGGCACGACATCCGGGTCCAGCTGCGCCCCTCGGGCGAGCAGGCCGGCACGACCTCGCTGGTCATGCTGCCGGACGCGATCACCCACGGTGGCGGCGGCGACGCGCCGGAACAGGACGACTTCACCGTCTCCTCGATCATCCCCCAGCAGCAGGCGTTCGACGCCCTGCCGCACCAGCCGCAGCTGCGTACGGCCGCCGAACTCGGCTTCGACGACTCGCGTTACGACGAGGGCTCCGCGGACTCCGCCCAGCTCGACCCGGTGGGCCGCTCGCTGATGCGCGAGGAGCGCCGTGCGGCGCTGGAGGCCCAGGCCACCGGCGGCGAGCGCCAGGCGTACCCGGAGCAGCCGGAGCAGGCGCGGCCCGACCAGGTGTACGCCGAGGGCGCGTACGGCCAGGACGCCTACCCGGGGAACGGTGAGGCGGCCTACACCGGGAACGGTCAGGACGCCTACGCCGCGAACCCGTACGAGGGCGGCTACGACCCGTACGCCGGTGCCCCCGGCTATGACGCGCAGCCCGCCTACGACACCACCCAGGGCGGCTATCCGGAGGCGGCCTACGCGGCCCCCGAGGCGCCCGTGCAGGGCTACGACGAGCAGTACGCCGCCCAGCCCCAGCAGCAGGAGTGGGCAGATCAGGGCACGTACCAGGGCGGGTTCGAGCCGGTCGCCCAGGCGGAACCGGAATCTGAGATGAGCGCTCCCGCCGAGCCGCAGGAGCGCGTAGGCTTCGAGCGTTCGGGCCCCGTTCCGAACACCGGCCACGACCTGACCGAAGCCGGTCTGCCGCGCCGGGGCGGCCAGCAGCACTGGCAGCCCACGGGCCGCGGGAACGACCGGTCCGGTGGGGCGCAGGAGCGTCCGCAGCAGCACGAACTGCCGCAGCGGCCGTCCCCGGCGCCGCAGGCCGCCGACGGAAACGCCGGAAACGACGGCCCCGACGACTGGCGCTCGGCCAACGACGAGCGCTGGGAGCGGGCCGAGAAGCTCCGGGAGCCGAAGGCGGGCGGGATAACCCCGTCCGGTCTTCCCCGGCGTGTGCCCAAGGCCAACCTGGTCGAGGGCACCGCGGAACAGACCCAGCAGGGCGGCCCCCAGGTCTCCCGCGACCCGGAAGACGTGCGTGGCAGGCTGAGCAACCTGCGGCGCGGTGTCCTCCGGGGACGTAACGCGGGTACGGACACAAGTACTACCTACAACCAGGAGCGTTAGTGTGAGCCCGATGAGCCAGGCGGCGCAGAATCTGAACTGGTTGATCACCAACTTCGTGGACAACACCCCCGGGGTGTCGCACACGGTGGTGGTCTCCGCCGACGGACTCCTGCTGGCGATGTCCGAGGGATTCCCGCGCGACCGCGCCGACCAGCTGGCGGCGGTCGCCTCCGGTCTGACCTCGCTGACCGCCGGCGCCTCGCGGATCTTCGAGGGCGGCGCGGTGAATCAGACGGTTGTGGAGATGGAGCGAGGATTCCTCTTCATCATGTCCGTTTCCGACGGGTCCTCCCTGGCCGTTCTCGCACACCCGGACGCCGACATCGGCCTGATCGGGTACGAAATGGCCCTTCTGGTCGACCGTGCGGGCAGCGTCCTGACGCCGGACCTCCGTGCCGAACTCCAGGGAAGTCTTCTTAACTAGTCTTATCCAGTAACCAGACAGTGCGTTCCGCGTCACCGCGCCAGTAGGGTGCGGTGGCGCGGTCCACTGGAGTCGGGACCGGCAGGCGGAGGAGGAATCGTGGGTACACCCCCAGGCGGGCACCAGTACGACGGTGACCGGCACGTGCCGGGTGAGCACGGGGACGAACGTTTCAACTTCCCCTCCGCACCCGGCAGACAGGGCGCTCAGCAGCCTCAGCAGCCCTACCAGCCGTACGGGCAGGCGCAGTACGGCCACCCGGGGCCCGGCTGGCCGCAGCAGGAGCCCCAGCAGCCCGCGCAGCAGCCGCAGCAGCCCCGTCAGACGAGGCCGCACCGCTTCGACGCGCCGCAGCAGCAGCCCCGCATCCAGCCGGTGCAGCCGCGGCGGGCTCCCGAGCCGGCGGCTCCGGCCGCGCACAATCCGCTGGTCCGTCCGTACGCCATGACAGGTGGCCGGACCCGACCGCGCTACCAACTCGCCATTGAGGCGTTGGTCAGTACCACGGCTGATCCGTCCCGGCTGCAAGGGCAGTTGCCCGAGCACCAGCGGATCTGCCGGCTGTGCTTCGAGATCAAGTCGGTGGCCGAGATCTCGGCCCTCCTCTCGATCCCCCTCGGCGTGGCCCGGATCCTCGTAGCCGACCTGGCCGAGGCGGGACTCGTCGCTATCCACCAGCCCGGCGGCGACGAGTCCGCCGGCGGCCAGCCAGATGTGACACTGCTCGAAAGGGTGCTCAGTGGACTTCGCAAGCTCTAGCGGCGGAGCGGCCCGCTCCACTACCTCGGCGAAGATCGTGGTGGCAGGGGGCTTCGGCGTGGGTAAGACCACGTTTGTCGGTGCCGTCTCGGAGATCAATCCGCTGCGCACCGAAGCCGTGATGACGTCCGCCTCGGCGGGCATCGACGACCTGACGCACACGGGGGACAAGACCACCACCACGGTGGCGATGGACTTCGGCCGTATCACCCTGGACCAGGACCTGATCCTGTACCTCTTCGGTACGCCGGGCCAGGACCGGTTCTGGTTCATGTGGGACGACCTGGTGCGGGGTGCGATCGGCGCCGTCGTCCTGGTGGACACCCGCCGCCTCGCCGACTGCTTCCCGGCCGTCGACTACTTCGAGAACAGCGGACTGCCCTTCGTCATCGCCCTCAACGGCTTCGACGGCCACCAGCCGTACACCCCCGACGAGGTGCGCGAGGCGCTTCAGATCGGGCCGGACACGCCGATCCTGACGACGGATGCGCGGCACCGTGCGGATGCGAAGAGTGCGCTGATCACGTTGGTTGAGCATGCGCTTATGGCGCGCCTGCGGTAGGTGCCTCCCGTACGCCGAGGGCCCCGCACTCCTGTGAGTGCGGGGCCCTCGTGCGTGTTCCGCTCGGCCTGGCGGCCTTGCTTGTCCTCAATCGCCGGACGGGCTTGATTTTGCCTGCGCGGCCTTGGAGTGCGTGTGCGGGCGCGGTTTTGCCGGTGCGGCCTTGGAAGGCGCGTGCGGGCGCGGTTTCGCCCACGCAGCCCTGGAATGCGCTTGCGGGCGCGGTTTCGCCCACGCGGCCTTCGACTGAGCGTGCGGGCGCGGTTTGCCTGTGCGGCCTTGGAGTGCGTGTGCGGGCGCGGTTTGCCTGTGCGGCCCTGGAGTGCGTGTGCGGGCGCGGTTTGCCTGTGCGGCCCTGGAGTGCGCTTGCGGGCGCGGTTTCGCCCGCGCGGCCCTGGAATGCGCTTGCAGGCGCGGTTTTGCCCGCGCGGTCCTGGAATGCGCTTGCGGGCGCGGTTTGCCCGTGCGGCCCTGGATGGCGCGTGCGGCGCGGTTTCGCCTGCGCGGCCTTCGACTGCGCGTGCGGGCGCGAAGAGGCCCGCACAGGCTCTTGTCGGCCTGTGCGGGCCTCTTGCGTGTCAGCCCTGCCAGCTGTGCGGGGCGCGGAAGCCCGGGGTGCGTTCCAGGCGGCGCCAGCCGGCCGTGTCGCGGACCCGGGTGGGGGCCGTGGTGGGCTGGGCGGCGGCGCGGGCGAGGAGGACCGCGGTGATCGCGGCCAGTTCCTCGGGGTCCGCGAGGCCCTTCTCGACGCGCAGCACGGATTCGGCGGTGGCAGTGGTCATGAGTGGTGTCTCCGTCTTCTACTGCGGGGGGTTGCCGTGCTTGCGGGCCGGCAGGTCGGCGTGCTTGGTGCGGAGCATCGCGAGCGAGGCGATCAGGACCTCGCGCGTCTCGGCCGGGTCGATGACGTCGTCGACCAGGCCGCGCTCGGCGGCGTAGTAGGGGTGCATCAGCTCGGTCTTGTACTCCTTGACCATGCGGGTCCGCATGGCCTCGGGGTCCTCGGCCTCCGCGATCTGCCGCCGGAAGATGACGTTGGCGGCACCTTCCGCGCCCATCACGGCGATCTCGTTGGTGGGCCAGGCGTAGGTGAGGTCCGCACCGATGGACTGGCTGTCCATGACGATGTAGGCGCCGCCGTACGCCTTGCGCAGGATCAGGGAGATCCGCGGCACCGTCGCGTTGCAGTACGCGTAGAGCAGCTTCGCGCCGTGCCGGATGATCCCACCGTGCTCCTGATCGACGCCGGGCAGGAAGCCGGGTACGTCCAGAAGAGTGATGATGGGGATGTTGAAGGCGTCACACATCTGGACGAACCGCGCGGCCTTCTCGGAGGCCTCGATGTCCAGCACGCCCGCCAGGGCCTGGGGCTGGTTGGCGACGATGCCGACGACCTGGCCGTCCATCCGGGCCAGCGCGCAGATGATGTTGCGGGCCCAGCGCTCGTGGACCTCCAGGTAGTCGCCGTCGTCGACGAGCTCCTCGATGACCTTGTGCATGTCGTACGGGCGGTTGCCGTCGGCCGGGACCAGGTCCAGGAGGGCGTCGCCGCGCCGGTCCGCCGGGTCGTCGCTCGCCGCGGTGGGCGGGTTCTCCCGGTTGTTGGAGGGCAGCATCCCGATGAGGTAGCGGACCTCGGCGATGCAGGTCTCCTCGTCGTCGTACGCGAAGTGCGCGACGCCCGAGGTCTCGGCGTGGACGTCCGCGCCCCCCAGACCGTTCTGAGTGATCTCCTCGCCGGTGACCGCCTTCACGACGTCCGGACCGGTGATGAACATCTGCGAGGTCTCACGGACCATGAACACGAAGTCCGTCAGCGCGGGGCTGTAGGCCGCACCGCCCGCGCACGGGCCGAGCATCACGCTGATCTGCGGGATCACACCGGAGGCGCGCGTGTTGCGCTGGAAGATGCCTCCGTACCCGGCGAGCGC
>NZ_JBEYCQ010000017.1:0-189783 GCF_040632905.1 Streptomyces sp. NPDC016469 | reverse complement strand
CTCACCAACAAGGCCGCCTACATCCTCGACGCCACCCTGCAACCCGTACCGCCCGGCGTCACCGGCCACCTCTACCTCACCGGCCACGGCCTCGCCCACGGCTACCTCAACCGCCCCGACCTCACCGCCACCACCTTCATCCCCAACCCCTACGGCGAACCCGGCACCCGCCTCTACCGCACCGGCGACCTCGCCCACTTCGACCACGACGGACGCCTGCACTACCACGGCCGCGCCGACAACCAGGTGAAGATCCGGGGCTTCCGTATCGAGCCCGCCGAGATCGAGGCCGCACTCCTCACCCACCCCCGCATCACCCAGGCCACCGTCACCACCCACCGGCACCAACTCGCCGCCTACGTCGTCACCGACACCACGACAGACGACATCCGCCGACACCTCACCGATCGCCTGCCCGAGCACATGGTGCCCACCTACTTCACCGTCCTCGACCGGCTCCCCCTCACCCCCAACGGCAAGATCGACCGACACGCCCTCCCCGAACCGGCCCCCGTCGTCTCGCAGGGCCGCGCCCCGCGCAACCCGCTGGAGGAGACCCTGACCGGCCTCTTCGCCCGCACGCTGGGGGCCGAGGCAGCGCTGAGCATCGATGACGACTTCTTCCACCACGGCGGCCACTCCCTCCTGGGCGCCCGCCTCACCAACCACATCGCGGTCTCCCTGGACGTCCGGCTCACCGTCCGCGACGTCTTCGAGCACCCGACACCGGCCCGGCTCGCCGAGCACATCACCGCGCTGAAGTCCGCGCCGGCCGCCAAGAAGGCCCGGCCCACCCTCCGCCGTCGTACCGAGACAGAACGGATCAGCTCATGACCTCCGTGTCCCCCGCCCCCGAAGACGTCGTCTGGGACCTTCCCGGTGACGGACCGCACCGCCTGTCGTTGCTGGTGCTGCCGCACGCCGGGGGCAACGCCCACGCCTACGGCGGCTGGCGCGGGCACCTGCCGGCCGATGTGCGGCTGCTGATCGGCCAGTACCCCGGCCGTGGCGCCCGTTACTGCGAGGACCTGCCGCTGTCCGTGGACGACCTGGCGCAGCCCGTGGTGGACTCGCTGCCCGCCGACACCGGTGAGCTGGTGGTGCTGGGGCACAGCATGGGGTCGCTGGTCGCCTTCGAGGTGGTACGCGCCCTGCGGGCCGCCGGCCGCACGCCGCGGCTGCTGATCGCGTCCGCGTGCCGGGCGCCGGTGCTGCCGAACCAGTGCCCGGTGCACCCGGAACGGCTGGACGACGACGAGCTGGTCGCTGCCATCAAGGAGCGCGGCGGCACCGACGACGGCATCCTCGACGACCCGGAGCTGCGGGAGATCGTCCTGCCGTCCATCCGGGCCGACTTCGCGATCGACGACGCCTACCGGTGCACCGCCCCGGACGCGCGGCTCGACTGCCCGGTGGCCGTGTTCGGGGGGTCCGAGGACCGGATCGTCCCCGTGGAACTGCTCGCCGGCTGGTCGCGGGTGACCGGCCACGAGGTGGTTCCGCAGCTGCTGCCCGGCGACCACTTCTACTTCCAGCAGGACCTGCCGGGCTTCTTCGCCCGTCTGAACCCGGTCCTTGACGCCGTTCGCGACTCCGCCGCCGCGTCCGCGTAACCACCCACCCGACTTCACCCAGGAAGAGGAACCCATCGTGACCGCTCTCGCCCAGCCGCCCGCCGCCACCGGTATCGCCCCCGTCCGGGAGCCCGGCAAGCCGGTGATCGTCCATACGCCGGAGTTCGGCACCATGGCGGAGGCCACCGCGTGGCTGACCGCTCAGCGGCCCGCGATCCAGGCCGAGTTGCACCGGTCCGGCGCGGTCATGCTGCGCGGCCTGCCCGTGCGCGACGCGGCGACGTTCGCCGAGGCGCGGGACGCGCTGGTCGCTGAGCGGGCCGGCTACAAGGAGAAGGCCACCCCGCGCACCGACTTCGGTGAGGGCGTGTTCTCGTCCACGGACCTGCCGGCCGTCCAGCCGATCCGGCTGCACAACGAGAACAGCTACACGCTGGACTTCCCCGGTGTGCTGCTCTTCGGCTGCGTCACCGCCCCCGAGACCGGCGGCGCGACGACGGTCGGTGACATGCGGGCGGCCCTCGCCGCGCTGCCGCCGGAGCTGACCGCGCGGTTCGCGGAGGCGGGCTGGCTGCTCGTACGCAACTACTCGGACCTGGCGGGCATGCCGTGGCGCAAGGCGTTCTCCTCGGAGGACCCGGCCGGTGCCGAGGAGTACTGCGACGCGCACGCCATCGGCTACGACTGGCTGGACGAGGACACCCTGCGTACGCGGCAGAGGCGTTCGGCGATCATCACGCACCCGGTGACCGGTGAGCGGGTCTGGTTCAACCACTTCGCGTTCTGGAACGCCCGCAGCCTGGACGAGGACGTCCGCGACGTGCTGGTCGAGACGTTCGGCTCGGACGGGCTGCCGTTCAACACCTTCCTCGGGGACGGCACCGCCCTCACCGACGCGGAGGTGGACGCGATCAACGACGCGTACCAGGCGGTCACCGTACGGGAGACCTGGCAGGCAGGTGACGTGATGCTCGTGGACAACATCCTCTGCGCGCACGGCCGCGAGGCGTTCACCGGTGACCGGAAGATCCTCGTCGCGATGGGTGAGCCGGTGCCGCTGTCCGACTGCTCCCCCGCCTCCGCCCCCTCGACCGACCTGTACGGAAAGTGAGCCCCGCCATGACCGCCGTACTCCCCGAGCGCGCGACCGCCCCCGCCCTCGCCCACCCGGCCGGCTTCCTCTGCGAGACGTGCACGGCCGCCGGGACCGGCGCGGCCGACCTGATGGCCCGGCTCGCGGCCGTGCCCGGCAACCGCACCGCCGTGGCCGCCGGGAAACGAGAGCTGACGTTCCATCAGCTACGTGCGCGCGCAGCCTCGTTCGCGGCCGGGATCGCCCGGCTGGGTGCCGGTCCGGAGAGCGTCGTGGCGCTCTGCCTGCCGCGCGGGGCCGACCTGGTCATCGCGATCATCGGCACCCTCACCGCGGGCGCCGCCTATCTGCCCGTGGACCCGGCGCTCCCCGAGGAGCGGCGGCGACTGCTCCTTGAGGACTCCGGCGCCGACCTGGTGGTCACGGACGGCACCGGTCCCGCGCTTCCCGGCCCCCGGGCCGTCACGGTCGGCGAGCTGACCGGGCTCCCGGGCGGAGCGTTCGCGCCGGTGCCGGTGGGGGCGGACACACTCGCGTACGTCATCTACACCTCCGGCTCCACGGGCCGGCCCAAAGGTGTGGAAATCGCCCGCGGTTCGGCCTCGCTGCTGCTGCGGGAGTTGGAGGACGCGGGTGCGGCGAGCGGTGAGGGGCGCCGGGTCGGATGGAACGCGTCGCCGTCGTTCGACGCCTCGGTGCAGCAGTGGGTGCGGCTGTCGCGCGGGGACACGCTGGTGATGATGGACGAAGAGACGCGCCGCGACCCAGCCCTGCTGGCCGCCTTCATCGACGCGCAGAAGCTCACCGACCTGGACATCACCCCGTCGCACGCCGAACCGCTCCTGGACCTGCTCACCCCGGACGGCGGCCCGCGCCCGCTGACGCTGCTCGTCGGCGGGGAGGCGATCGGCCCGGCGCTCTGGGACCGGCTGGCCTCCGCGCACCGCACCGGTCTGCTGCGCGCGGTGAACGTGTACGGGCCCACCGAGTGCACGGTCGACGCGACGGCCGGCTGGATCGAGGAGCCGGGCGAGCCGCACATCGGTGCCGTGCTCCCGGGGCTGCGGATGCGGCTGCTCGACGCCCACCTGGCGCCGGTCGGGCCCGGCGAGGCCGGGGAGCTGTATCTCGCCGGGCCCCGGATCGCACGCGGCTACCGGCGCAGCCCGCAGCTGACCGCCCAGCGGTTCGTCGCCGACCCGTTCGGCGCGCCGGGCAGCCGGATGTACCGTACCGGGGACCGCTGCCGGATGCTGCCGGACGGGCGCCTCGTGCACCTCGGACGGCTCGACGGTCAGGTGAAACTGCGCGGCCACCGCATCGAGGTGCAGGAGATCGAGGCGACGCTGAGCCGGGCGGGCGCCACCGAGGCGGCGGTGGTCCTGGGCGAGGACGCGGGGGGCACGCCGTGCCTGATCGCCTACCACCGGGGCGGGGACGCCACCGCGCTGCGCGAGGCCGTGGCGCGGACGCTGCCCTCGTACATGACGCCGTCCGCGTTCGTCGCGGTCGACCGGTTCGCGACGACGCCCAGCGGCAAGCTGGACCGGTCCGCGCTGCCGGCCCGCGTCGAGGCGGCCGACGAGGCGCCCGCGCCTGGTGCCGGGCTGAACGGGCCGGCGGAGGAGCTGATCGCCCGGGTGTGGGCGCAGGTCCTGGGTGCCGCGTCGATCGGCCCGGACGACAACTTCTTCAAGCTGGGCGGCCACTCGCTGCTCGCCATCAAGCTGGTCTCCCGCGTACGCGCCGAACTCTCCGTCGCGCTTCCGGTGAAGGCGGTCTACGCCCACCCGAGGCTGCGTGATCTCGCCGCCCACATCGAGGAGTTGACGGCCGCCAAGGATGGCTGACCGCCGCCTCCACCCCGGCCCGTACTCCCGCCCGCCCCCGCCGTCCCCGAGGAGCAGCAACCGTGATCCCCCTCTCGTACGCCCAGCACCGGCTGTGGTTCCTGAACCGTCTCGAAGGCCCGTCGGCCGCGTACAACGCGCCCGTCGTGCTGCGCCTTGAGGCCGCGCCCGACCTGCGTGCCCTGGAGGCGGCGGTCCGTGACGTGGTGGACCGCCACGAAGTGCTCCGTACGGTCTACAAGGCCGTGGACGGGGAGCCGTACCAGGAGGTCGTCGGTGATCCCGGCGTGCGGCTGGAGGTACGGGAGTGCGGGCCCGACGACGACGTGGACGCGCTGGTCACCGCCTTCGTGCGGCTGCCGTTCGACGTCACGCGTGATCTGCCGCTGCGGGCCCGGCTGTTCACGCTGCACGACGGAAGTGCCGTACTGGTGCTGCTCGTCCACCACATCGCGACCGACGGCTGGTCCGTCGGCTGCCTGCTCGCCGACCTCGACCGCGCCTACACGGCCCGGTGCGAGGGCCGCGCACCCGGGTGGGAACCCCTGCCCGTGCAGTACGCGGACTACGCGCTGTGGCAACGGGACATGCTCGGCGATCCCGCCGCTCCCGACAGCCTGGCGTACGAACAACTCACCTACTGGCGCGCGGCGTTGGACGGAGCACCCGCCGCGACCCGGCTGCCCGCCGACCGCCCCCGCCCTGCCGAGCCGAGCCACCGGGGAGCGCTGGTCACCGCCCGCCTCTCCGCCACCGCCCACAAGGCGCTCGCCGCGACCGCCCGCGCCCACCGCGCGACGTTCTTCATGACCGCCCGGGCCGCCCTCTGCGCCGCGCTGGGGGCGGCGGGGGCGGGGCCCGACGTGGTGGTGGGGACGCCGGTGGCGGGCCGGCCCGAGGAGGATCTGCACGACCTCGTCGGCTTCTTCGTCAACTCGCTCGCCCTGCGCGCCGACCTGTCCGACGACCCGGACCTCGGCACGCTGCTCGCCCGGGTCCGGGAACGGGACCTGGCCGCCATGGCCCACGAGGACCTGCCGTTCGACCTGCTCGTCGAGGACCTCAACCCGGAACGGTCCCTCGGCCTGCACCCCTTCTTCCAGGTCATGCTGACCACGCAGACCGCGCAGGACACCACCTGCACCCTGGGGGCCGTATCCGGCACCCTCGACGTCGCGGACCTGGCCACCGCCAAGTTCGACCTGAGCTTCAACTGTGCCGAGACGTACGGCCCCGACGGCGATCCCGCCGGGGTACTGCTCGGCCTCCAGTACGCGACCGACCTGTACGACGAGGAGACGGCGCGCCTGCTCCTCACCCTGTTCCACCGTGCGCTGACCGCGTACGCCGAACAACCGGCCGGCACACCCCTCAGCCGGACCGGCCTGCTCACCGCCTCGGACCGCGAGGCGATCGACCGCCGTCACGAGGCCCTGACCCGGGCCGCGGAGCGGACCGCCGCCACCCAGGGTGACCCGCTCGACGGCGAGGACCGGCGCGCCCCCGCCGCCGACCCCCGCGAGGAGATCCTGCGCGGCCTGTTCGCGGAGGTGCTGGGCCGGGACGAGGTGGGCCCCGACGACAGCTTCTTCAAACTGGGCGGCCACTCGCTGCTCGCCGGGAAGCTCACCAACCGCGTCCGCAAGGCGCTCGGCGTCCAGGCCGCCATCCGCGATGTGTTCCTGGCGCCGACGCCCGCCCGGCTGCTGCGCCGGCTCGCCGAGCAGGGCGACGGCCCGGTCCGGCCGCCGCTGCGCCCCGTGCCCGCTGCCTTGCGGCCGAAGCGGCTCCCGCTGTCCGCGGCTCAGCAACGGCTCTGGTTCGTAGGCCAGTTGGAGGGGCCGAGCGCCACGTACAACATCCCGGTGGTGACCCGGCTGCGCCGCCCGGTCGAGCCGGCCGCTTTCCGCGTCGCACTCGCCGATGTCGTACGACGGCACGAGATGCTGCGCACGGTGCACAGGTCGGCGGACGGGGAGCCGTACCAGGAGGTGCTGGCGCACGCCGAGCCCGTGCTCGATGTGGTGCGGACGGACGGTCCGGAGGAGCTGCGGGCAGCCGTGGACGCCGCCGCCGGGTACGTCTTCGACCTCGCCGCGGAGGTCCCGTTCCGGGCGTGGCTCCTGGAGGAGGGTGACGGGGGCCAGGTGCTGGTGCTGCTGGTGCACCACATCGCCGGGGACGGCTGGTCCACCGGCTGCCTGCTCGCCGACCTGGACCGGGCCTACCGGGCCAGGTGCGAGGGCCGGGCGCCCGGCTGGCAGCCGCTTCCCGTCCAGTACGCCGACTACACCTTGTGGCAGCACGAGTTGCTGGACGGTGAGCACGGCGTGGCCGGTGAGCAGCTGGCGTACTGGCGCACCGCGCTCGACGGGATGCCGCCGCTGCTCGCGCTGCCCACCGACCGGCCGCGCAGGCCCGAGCCGGACGGGCGGGGCGCGCTCGCGCAGTTCGAGGTGGGCGCGGAGACCCACCGGGCGCTGCTGCGGTGCGCCCGGGAGAACGGCGTCACCCTGTTCATGGTGGTGCAGGCCGCGCTCGCCGCGCTGCTGACGCGGCACGGGGCCGGCGAGGACCTGGCGATCGGGACCACCGTGGCGGGCCGGGGCGACGAGGCGCTGCACCCGCTCGTCGGGTTCTTCGTGAACACGCTGGTGCTGCGCACGGACACCTCCGGCAACCCGGCCTTCAGGGAGCTGGTGCGCCGGGTCCGGGAGGCGGGCCTCGGCGCGTACAGCAACCAGGACCTGCCGTTCGACCGGCTCGTGGAGCACCTGAGCCCGCACCGCTCGTCCGCGCACGCACCGCTCGTCCAGGTGATGCTCCAGGTGCACGCGGCGGGCGCGGGCGAGTCCGACGCGACGTCGTCCGCGCTGGACGGCGAACCGGTGGCGTTCCGGGGTGCGGGCGCCAAGTCGGACCTGACGTTCGCGCTCACCGAGACGGTGGGCCCTGACGGGGAGCGGGCCGGGCTGCGGGGCGTCCTGGAGTACGCCACGGCGCTGTACGACGCGGAGACCGCCGCCCTGCTGGTCCGGCGCCTCGCCGAGACGCTGGAGGCATGCGCGGCTCGGCCGGAGGCGCCGCTGTCCGCGCTGGGAGGCGGGCAGCCGGCGCCGGGCGGCCCGGAAGTGGTGCTGGACGCGCAGGGGCGCCGGGCCCCGGTCCGCGTGCCGGGTGAGGTGCACAAGCCGGCGCCGGACGGTGGGCTGCGTGCCACCGGGCGGCGGGCGTACCGGGGCGCGGACGGGGCGCTGCGGCCCGTGGCCGTCCAGAGCGTGAACGGCTATCCGGTGGAGCCCGGGCAGGTGGAGGGTGTGCTCACCCGTCACCCGGCGGTGACCGGGGCGCGGGTCCTCGTCCGCGACGGGCGGCTGCTGGTCTTCGTCACCTGCGCCCCGGGAACACCGCCCGCCGAGAGCGCGTTGCGCGCGTGGGCCGCCGAGCGGCTGCCCGAGTATCTGGCCCCGGCCCGGGTAGTGCGGGTGGCCTGGCTGCCCGCGCCGGGTGAGGAGCCGGCGGAGCTGTCCGATGACAGCGCCGCGACAGCCTCGCCGGGGGCCGGCGGGGACGCGGACGGGCGGCTGCTGGGGATCTTCCGGGAGGTGCTGGGCGGGCGGGATGTCGGCGCGGACGACAACTTCTTCAAGTCCGGGGGGCACTCGCTGCTGGCGGTGCGTCTGCTGAACCGGATCCGCTCGGAGTTCGGCCAGGACCTGACGTTGCGCGATGTGTTCCGCAACCCGACGGCGGCGACGCTCTCCCGGCGGCTCGCCGGGGCCGTGGCCGACGCGATCGAGCCGGAGGACGCCGGTCCGGTGGCCGCCCCGGCGCTGCGGCGCCGGACCAGGGCGGGTGCCCGGCAGGGGTGAGGACGCGGGGCGGGGGCGGGAGCGGCAGCTCTCCGCCCCCGCTTTCTGCCGCTCGGAGCTGCCGGGCGGACTGCCGAGAGGGGCGGCCGGGGGCCCCTAGCGTGAAGGACACGGAGGCGAGAGGAACCGTTCGCCCCGGTCTCTCGGCGCCCCAGACGGAGGAAACCCCAGGATGCCCCCCATCAGAACGGACGACCTGCTCGACGGCGGCCCCTCTCCCTCGCCCGCCCCGCCGGTGCTGGAACTCATCGCCCACCAGGCGCGCACCCGTCCCGACGCCGTCGCCCTGGTCCACGACACCGCCCGGCTGACCTACGCACAGCTCGCCGCCGCCGTACGGGAGCGGGCGGGCGCCCTCGCCGCAGAGGGTGCGGGTCCGGGCCGGCTGGTCGGCCTCCACCGCCCCCGTGGGATCGACGCCGTCGTCGGTCTCCTCGCCGTGCTCACCACCGGCGCCGCCTATCTGCCGCTCGACATCCAGGCCCCCGACGCGCGGAACGCGGCCATCCTCGCGGACAGCTGCGGCGGCCTGGCGCCTGCGCCCGCCGAGGTGGCCGCCGCCGGTGAACTCGTCCTGCCCGGCGCGGGCGCACCCGCCGGTGCCGCGTACGTGATCTACACCTCCGGGTCTACGGGCACCCCCAACGGGGTCGTCGTCGCCCACGACTCGCTGGCGCACTTCATCGCGGGCGCCGTCCCCGCGTACGGCATCGGCCCCGCATCCCGGGTCCTCCAGTTCTCGCCGCTGCACTTCGACGCGAGCGTGCAGGAGGTGTTCGCGACGCTCGGGGCCGGCGGGACGCTGGTGCTGCGTACGGACGACATGCTGGATGTACGCGATCTGCTCGGCGGCTGCGCGCGGCACGGGATCACGGTGCTCGACCTGCCGGCCGCGTACTGGCACGAGCTGGTCCACGTCCTCAGCACCGGTGCGGTGGGCCTGCCCGGCTGCCTGGAGACGGTGATCATTTACGGGGAGGCGGCGCTTCCGGAGCGGGTCGCCCAGTGGCGGGAGCTGACCGGGGAGCGGGTGCGGCTGCTGAACGCGTACGGCCCCACGGAGACCACGGTGGTCGCGACGGTCGCCGACCTGACCCGGCACGGGGACGGTCCGGTGCCGATCGGCCGGCCGTTGCCCGGGGTGCGGGCTGCCGTCGTCGCCGGGGAACTGTGGCTGCTGGGCGGCGGGTTGTCGCGCGGCTATCTGGGCAATCCGGAGCTGAACGCCCGCCGCTTCACCGAGCTGGACGGGGAGCGCGCCTACCGCACCGGGGACCTCGTCACGATCGGCGAGGACCGGCAGATCCTGTACCACGGGCGGCTGGACGACGAGGTGAAGATCGGCGGCCAGCGCATCGACCCCGCCGCCGTCGACTCGGTCCTGGCTTCCCACCCGAAGGTCCGGGAGGCCGCCGTCGTCGCCCAGCAGGACCCGGACGGGGTCAAGCGGCTCGTCGCGTTCGTCGTCACCGAGGGCGGGGTGGGGGCCGAGGAGCTGCGCGGCCTGGTGCGCGAGCGCATGCCCGCCGCCGCCGTGCCCGCCGCCGTGGGGATCGTCGCCGCGCTGCCCCGTACCAGCTCCGGGAAGATCAACCGCAAGGCGCTGCGGACCACGGACCCGCGTCTTTCGGTCGTCCACGAGGAGCCGTTGCCCGTCGAGGACCGGGTGCCGCTCTCGCACGCGCAGCGCCGGCTGTGGCTGCTGGACCAGCTGGACGGCCCGTCCCGCGCGTACAACATGCCCATCGTGCTGGAGCTCGACGGGGTGCCTGACCGGGCGGCGCTCGCCGCCGCCGTCGGCGATCTCGCCGAGCGGCACGAGGTGCTGCGGACCGTGTTCCTGGCCCCGGAGGACGAGCCGTACCAGCATGTGCTGGCCGCGTCCGCGGTGCGGACGCGTACGGTCGAGTGCGCAGCCGGTGAGCTACGGGAACGGGTCGCGGATTTCGTATCGGAGACGTTCGACCTGGCGCGGGAACTGCCGTTGCGGGTCGCGCTGTTCGTGCCGGACGGGGGCGAGGGTCCGGCGGCGGTACTGGCGGTGCTGCTGCACCATGTGGCGGGCGACGGCTGGTCGCTGGCGCCGCTGATGGACGACCTGGCCACCGCCTATGCCGCCCGTGCCGAGGGGCGTGCGCCGGAGCAGGAGCCCCTTCCCGTCCAGTACGCCGACTACACGCTCTGGCAGCACGATGTCCTCGGGACGGCCGACGACCCGGACTCCGCCGTCGCGCGCGGGCTCGCCCACTGGCGGGCCGCGCTGGACGGGCTGCCGGCCGTCACCGATCTGCCGCTGGACCGGCCGCGCCCGGCCGTGCCGGACCACCGGGGCGGTGTGGTCTCCACGCGCCTCGACCCGGACGCACACACCCGGCTCGCCCTGCTGGCCGACGCGCACGGCGCGAGCATGCTGATGGTGGTCCAGGCCGCGCTGGCCCTCGCGCTGCGGGCGGCGGGCTGCGGGGAGCGGGTGGCCGTGGGCACGCCGGTCGCGGGGCGGGACGACGAGGCGCTGGGCGCGCTCGTCGGCTTCTTCGTCAACACGCTGGTCCTGCCGACCGACACATCGGGTGACCCGGCGTTCGCCGAACTGCTGGAGCGGGTACGCGACACGGACCTCGGCGCCTACGAGCACCAGGGCCTCCCCTTCGACCTGCTGGTGGAGCATCTGAACCCGCCGCGCACGCCCGGGACGCACCCGCTCTTCCAGACGATGCTGACCCTGCGCACCGCACCCCCCGACGACGCCCCCTTCGCGTTCGGCGCGCTCACCGGCCGCTTCCGGGCGGAGGGCCCCGCGGCCACCAAGTTCGACCTGACCGCCGCGTGCGTGGAGCACCGCACCGCCGACGGCACGCCCGCCGGCCTCGAACTCGCCCTGGAGTACGCGTGTGACGTCCTCGACGAGGACACCGCCCGCCTCCTCCTCGGCGCCCTGGAACGCGCTCTGCGCACGGCCGCCGAGCGGCCCGGGGCGCCCGTCGCCGACACCGTGCTGCTGGGCGACGAGGAGCGCCTGGCCCTCGCCGGGCGCCGTGAGCGGGTCGCCGCCCTCGCCGCCCGGCAGGCCGCCGACGCCGACGCGGCACGGGCGGACGGCACGCCGGACGCCGAACACGTGGACACCCTGCGGGAGATGTTCGCGGAGATCCTGGGGCTGGACGAGGTCGGCCCGGACGAGGGGTTCTTCACCATCGGCGGCCACTCGATGAGCGGGGTGCGGCTCGCCAACCGGATCAGGGCCCGCCTGGGCGTCGACGTTCACGTCCGGGACCTGCTGCTCGCCCCGACCCCGGCCGCCCTGGCCCGCCGCATCGCGGAGCACCGGGCCACCGGGGAGGAGGGGCGCGCGCTCACCCGTCGCACGGAGCGGCCGGAGCGCCTGCCGCTGTCCCGGGCGCAGCGCCGGCTCTGGTTCATCGACGCGCTGGAAGGGCCCAGCGCCTCGTACAACATCCCGCTGGTGCTGCGTCCGGCGGAGCCGCTGGACGGCGGTGTCCTCGGCCGTGCCCTGGCCGATCTGGTGGAACGCCACGAGGTGCTGCGCACCCGCTACCCCTCGGTCGACGGTGAGCCGTACCAGGAGATCGTGGCGAGCGCGCGGCCCGTGCTCGAAGTACGGACCGTGCCGGCCGGGCGGTTCCGCGCGGCGGTCGCCTCGGCCGCCGGGCATGTCTTCGACCTCGCCGGGGAGCTCCCGCTGCGGGCCGCCCTGCTCACCCCGGACGACGGCGGCGGCCAGGTCCTCGTCGTGCTCGTGCACCACATCGCCGCCGACGGCTGGTCGACGGGCCCGCTGCTCGCGGACCTGGGCGCCGCCTACGCCGCCCGCGCCGAGGGCCGCGCACCGGACTGGGCGCCGCTTCCCGTCCAGTACGCCGACTACACGCTCTGGCAGCAGGAACTTCTCGACGGACCGGCGGCGCATGACCACCTCACCTTCTGGGAACGGGCCCTGGCCGACGCGCCGCCCGTCCTCGAACTGCCCGCCGCCCGGCCCCGCCCCGCCGAGGCCACCCACCGGGGCGGCCACGCGCCGCTCACCGTCGACGCCGCCACCCATGAGGCCTTGGAGGAGCTGGCCCGGCGCCACGGCGCGACGCTGTTCATGGTGCTGCAAGCCGCTCTCGCCGCCGTCCTCACCCGGCACGGGGCCGGCACCGATCTGCCGCTGGCCACCATGACGGCCGGGCGCGACGACGAGGCGCTGAGCGATCTGGTCGGCTTCTTCGTCAACACGCTGGTCCTGCGCACCGACACATCGGGTGACCCGGAGTTCACCGAGCTCCTGGGGCGGGTACGCGACACGGACCTCGCCGCCTACGCACATCAGCGGCTCCCCTTCGACCGGATCGTGGAACACGTCAACCCGGCCCGCTCCACCGCCCATCACCCGCTGGCCCAGTTCGTCGTACAGCTCCACCACGACTACACGGCCGACCGTGCCGAGAGGCCACTGCTCCGGGCCGAACCGGCGCCGCTGGAAACGCTGTCCACCAAGTTCGACCTGACCCTCGCCCTGTGGGAGCGGAAGGACAGCGCGGGACGGCCGGCCGGTCTGGCGGGCGGGCTCGAATACGCCACCGACCTGTTCGACGCCGCCACCGCGGCCCTGCTCGCCGCCCACGTCGGCCGTCTGCTGCACACCGTCGCCGCCGATCCGGGGGTACGGATCGGGGCGGTGGACCTGCTCACCGACGCCGAGCGGTTCCGGCTGGTCGCGGAGTACAACGACACGGCCACCGCGACCCGCGACCGGGCCCCCGTTCACGAGGCCATCGCCCGCCGGGCCGCGCTCATGCCGGAGGCGCCCGCGCTGATCACCGGTGCGGAGACCCTCGGCTACGGCGAGCTGGACGCCCGCGCCGACGCGCTGGCCGCCCGGCTGCGCGCGGCCGGGGTGTGCAGGGGCGACACCGTCGGGGTGCTGCTGGAACGCGGTGCGCCGCTGGTGGTCACCGCGCTCGCGGTCCTCAAGTGCGGGGCCGCGTATGCGCCGTTGGACCCGGCCTTGCCCGGGGCCCGGATCGCGCTGATGGTCCAGGACGCCGGTGTGCGCCTGATCGCGGCCGACACCGGGCGGGCGGGCGCGGTGTCGGAGGAGGTCTCCGTACCGGTCCTCCTGACCGACGCGCCCGCCGAGGACGCCCCGCAGACGGACCGCGCGGCCGTGGCGGTCGACGGGGACGACCTGATGTACGTGATGTTCACGTCCGGGTCGACCGGCCGCCCGAAGGGCGTCGGCGTCACCCACCGCAATGTGACCGAGCTCGCCGCCGACCGCGACACCACCGCCGGCGGTCCCCACCGGATGCTGGTCCACTCCGCGACCGGGTTCGACGCCTCGGTATTCGAGATGTGGGTGCCGCTCCTCAACGGCGGCAGCCTGGTCGTGATGCGCGGCGACGGCACCGACCTGGCGGAGACCGGCCGCGCGGTCCGCGAACACGGCGTCACCGCCGCCTACTTCACTGTCGGCCTGTTCCATGTGATGGCCGACGAGGCGCTGGACACGCTGCGGCTGCTGCGCGAGGTGTGGACGGGCGGCGATGTCCTCTCGCCCACCGCCGTGCAACGGGTCCTGACATACTGCCCGGACACCGTCCTCGTCCACTCCTACGGCCCCACCGAGACGACGTTCGCCTCGCACAACCAGTGGCTCACCGGCGGCCGGGGCTCGCTCGGCGGGTCCGGGCTGCACCTGGGCCGCCCCATGGACAACACCCGCAGCCACGTCCTGGACGCGGCGCTGCGGCCCGTGCCGCCGGGCGTGCCCGGTGAGTTGTACATCGCCGGTACGCATGTGGCGCGCGGGTACACCGGGCGCCCGGATCTGACGGCCGAGCGGTTCGTGCCCGATCCGTTCGAGGCGGACGGCAGCCGGATGTACCGCACCGGTGACCGGGTCGTCTGGACTCCGGAGGGCGAACTGCGGTTCCTGGGGCGGGCGGACGGCCAGGTCAAGCTGCGCGGGGTGCGGATCGAGCCGGGCGAGGTGGAGCACGCGCTCGCCGCGCACCCCTCGGTCGGCCAGGCCCTCGCCGTCGTACGCGAGGACCGGCCGGGCGAGCGGAGCCTCGTCGGGTACGTGGTGCCGCGCGCCGGGTCCGAGGTGACCGGGGCGGACGTCCTCGCCCTGGCCCGTACCGCGCTGCCCGCCCATCTGGTGCCTTCGGCGGTCGTCGTCCTGGACGCCGTGCCGCTGACCGTCAACGGGAAGCCCGACCGCCGGGCGCTGCCCGCGCCGGACCGGCCGGCCGCCGAGCACCGGGTGCCCCGCAACGCCCGGGAGGAGGTGCTGTGCGGGCTGTTCGCCGAGATCCTGGGCGCGCCCCGGGTCGGTCTGGACGACAACTTCTTCACGCTGGGCGGGCATTCGCTGCTCGGTGTGCGCCTGGTGAGCCGGGTGCGCTCGGTCCTCGGCATCGACCGGACGGTCCGGGACCTGTTCCGCGCCCCGACCCCGGCCGGGCTGCTCGGCGCGCAGGACCCGGACGGCACGGCCGGCGCCATGGGCGTCCTGCTGCCGCTGAACACCCGGGGCAGCCACCGGCCGCTGTTCTGCGTGCACCCGGGGACCGGGGTCGGCTGGTCGTACGCGGGCCTGGCCCGGCACCTCGGGGACGACCAGCCGCTGTACGCCCTCCAGGCCCGTGCGCTGAGCGAGCCCGGCCATCTCCCGCGCACCGTCGAGGAGATGGCCGACGACTACCTGGAGCGCATCCGGCAGGTCCAGCCCTGGGGCCCGTACCGGCTGCTCGGCTGGTCCTTCGGCGGGATCGTCGCCCACACCATGGCCGTCCGGCTCCGCGCGGCCGGTCAGCGCGTCGAACTGCTCGCGCTGATGGACGTCCACCAGACCGGGCCGGGCAGCGTGTCCGTGTTCCCGGCGCGGGAACGGGAGGCGGTGCCCGACGAGGACGCGCTGCCGGAGGCGGTGGACCCGGTGCTCGACGGCTTCAGTGCCGAGGAGATACGGGCGGTGGCGCGGGCCTCCGAGACCCATGCGGCCCTCATGGCGCGGCACACGCCGGAGGTCGCGGACACCGGCGCGGTCTTCTTCACCGCCCGCAGGCCCGGCGAACCGGAAGGTGCGCTGGCCGCCACCTGGAATCCGTATCTGACGGGCCGGGTGGAAAATCACACCGTGGAATCCACGCATCTCCGGATGGCCGAGGAAGAACCTCTCGCACACATCGGAAAAGTCATCGCGGAGAAACTCTCCGCACTGCAGGCAAAAAGCCTGTGGGAAAACGGAACAAGGAGTTATTCATGAGCGACATCGCGAACCCCTTCGACGACGCCGAGGGCTCCTTCCACGTCGTGGTGAACGACGAGGGCCAGCACTCCCTATGGCCGGCCTTCGCGGACATCCCGGCAGGCTGGGAGGGTGTCTGGGGACCCGGTAACCGCTCCGAGGCCCTGGAGTACATCACCGCGCACTGGACCGACATCCGCCCCCGGAGCCTGGTCGCCCAGTACGCCTGACCGGCCGCAGCGCCCCTGCCGTGCCCCCGCAGCTCGTGCGGGGGCACGGCATTTCCGTATGCCCGCCGGCCGCCTTTCCCGGAAACCCGGAAAGGGGAAACTGCCGCCCGCTACTGCCGCTCGACTTCCGCCTCTACTTCCGCCCGCCAGGGGTTCGCGAAAATACTATCGAGGGCATGAAGATACTCCTGAGCGGAACCGCTTCGGACTCCCATACCTGGAACCTCGTGTATCTCGGGCTGTTCCTGGAGGAGCGGGGGCACGACGTCGTCGCGCTGGGCCCCTGCGTGAGTCCCCGTCTGCTCACGGCCGCCTGTCGCCGGCATGCCCCCGACGCGGTCGTGCTCAGCAGCGTCAACGGCCACGGCTACCGGGACGCGCTCGCCGCCGTGCGCGCGCTGCGGGCCGAACCGGAGCTGCCCGCCCTGCCGGTGGCGGTCGGCGGCAAGCTGGGCACGGCCGGCCACTCCCGGGAGGCGGAGGCGGCCCGGCTGCGCGCGGCGGGCTGCGACGCCGTCCTCGGGGACGGGGCCGGTGACCTGGACGCCCTGTGCGCGTTCCTCGCGGCCCCCGCCCGGGTGGGGGCATGACCGCCGCCGCCCCGGGCCCGTTCGGTGCGTTCGTCGCGGCATCGGCCGCCGCCGGGCGGCTGGTAGTCCAGCCCCGTATGGGCTTCGGCGATCCGCACGCCATGCGGACGGGGCTTGAGCGGACCCGGGCCGCCACGGCCACGACCGTCGGCACGCTCACCATCGACAGCTACACCCGCGTCGGCGACCTCGCGGGCGCCCGTGCCGCACTCGCCGAGGGCGCAGGTCTCAACGGCTACCCGATCGCCACGCACCCGCTCGCCGTCACCCGCGCCCTGCTCGACGGGGTGCACGACGACGGCTTCCCGGTCCAGGTCCGCCACGGCTCCGCCCGCCCGCAGGCCATCGTCCGGGCCCTGCTCGCCGCGGGCCTCGACGCGACCGAGGGCGGGCCCGTCTCCTACTGCCTGCCGTACGGCCGCACCCCGCTGCGCGAGTCGGTCGCCGCCTGGGCCGAGGGCTGCGAACTCCTCGCCGGACACGCCCGCCCCGGTTCCGTGCCGCACCTCGAAAGCTTCGGCGGCTGTCTGCTCGGCCAGCTCTGCCCGCCCGGGCTGCTCGTCGCGATGAGTGTGCTGGAATGCCTGTTCTTCGCCCAGCACGGGGTCCGCAGCGTCTCGTTGAGTTACGCGCAGCAGACGGACCCGGGCCAGGATGAGGAGGCGATACGCGCCCTGCGCCGGCTGGCCGGTGAGCTGCTGCCGGCGGACGTCGACCACCACGTCGTCCTCTACACCTACATGGGCGTCTATCCGCGCACCGAGCGCGGGGCGACCCGGCTGCTCGAAGCGTCGGCGAGGCTTGCGGTGCGGGCCGGGGCGGACCGGCTCCTGGTGAAGACGACCGCCGAGTCCCGCCGTATCCCGACCGTCGCCGAGAACGTCCGCGCCCTGGAAACCGCCGCGGCGGCCGCCGCGCTCGCCGGTCCGCCGCTGCCGGGAGGCCGGGGCGACTCCGAGGTCTACACGGAGGCCCGGGCCCTGGTGGAAGCGGTGCTCGGGCTCCACCCCGAGCTGGCCCGCGCGCTGCCCGCCGCCTTCGAACGCGGCCTGCTCGACGTGCCGTTCTGCCTCCACCCCGACAACGCCGGCCGCTCCCGCAGCGTCATCGGCTCGGACGGGCGGCTGCGCTGGTCGGACACCGGCGCGATGCCGGTCCGCCCCGACGCCCCGGCCGACCTGGCGCCGCTCACCGCGAACGGCCTCCTCACCGCCCTGAACCACATGGCCGACCGCTACGACCGGCCGCCGGCCGGCCCCCTGACCACGTACCGGCCACACACCACCACCTCTCACCACCGCCACGAACAGGAGCCCGTCATGGACCACGCCCCGCAGCCCGCAGGACCCGCCCTGCCGCCCCCGCTCGGCGAGCACCTGCGCTCCCCGCGGCTGCGCGCCGCCATGCTCGTCCAGCAGGAGGCGCTGTGGGCGGCCCGCGACTTCCTGCGGCGGTCGGGCTTCACGGAGCTGCTGCCCCCGCTCGTCGGACCCGTCACCGACCCGGGAGGCCGGGGCGCCAAGGCGCTGGACGTCGACTACTACGGGCGCCCGTACAAACTGATGACCAGCGCCATCCTGTACAAGCAGGCGTCGCTGCACGGCTTCCCGAAGCTGTTCTACATCGCGCCCAACGTCCGCGTGGAGCCGGAGGAGACCGCCACCACGGGCCGCCATCTGGTCGAGTTCCATCAGATCGACGTCGAGATCGCCGGGGCGAGCCGCGAGGACGCCCAGGAGGTCGCCGCCGGGCTCCTCACCCATGTCGCCGAGCACGTGTGGACCGCCGTCCCCGGGGTCCTCGCCGAACTGGGATGCCGGGAGGCCGACTTCGCGGACGTCCGTAGCGGCAAGTACGACGTGTGCACCCACCAGGAGGCCGTCTCGCGCCTGCTGACGGCCGGTCACCCGCAGAGCCCCGACAGTGAGATCGATTGGACCGGGGAACGGCTCCTCTCCCTGGAGAGCGACCGGCCGTTCTTCATCAACGACTACCCGAAGGGCTCGCGCGGCTTCTACGACCGCGAGGACCCCGAACGCCCGGGTGTGCTCCGCAACTTCGACCTGATCGCCCCGCACGGCTACGGCGAGCTGGTCTCGGGCAGCGAGCGCGAGTCGGACTACGCGACCATCGTCACGCGGATGCGCGAGAGCGGCGAGAACCCCGCCAAGTACGCCTGGTATCTGAAGGAGGCCCGCGAGGGCATCCCGGCCAGCGCCGGCTTCGGGATGGGCCTTCAGCGCCTCGTCCGCTTCCTCACCGGACTCGACTCGCTGTGGCAGGTCAGCGCCTACCCGAAGCTCCCCGGGGTGGTGGCCCCGTGAGCGCCCTGACCTCCCCCGGCCTCCCCGAGCGCGAGATCCGCGCCCGCGCCCGGCGCGGCACCGCCGAGGTGTTCCCCGACCCCGCCTCGTACGGTGGAGAGCTCTTCGGCCCCGGGCGTGCGGCCGGTACGGACGCGCTCGACCGGGCCAGGATCGTGCCGCCCGTCTTCATGCCGGAGCGGCTGGAGAAGCTGATCGCCCTCGCCCGCGAGCCGGAGTTCGGGGACGTCGAAGTGGGCGTCAGGACCGGCGGTTTCACCGCCTCGCTGCCGCTGTACCTGTCGGCCTTCGGGTCGACCCGGGCGGGCAGCGGCGACCTTGCCGTGCAGGCGTCCCGGCAGGCCGGCCGGCTCGGCATCCCCATGGTCATCGGCGAGAACATGGTGCCCGTGCACGGCTACCGGCGCGGCGGGGACGCCGCCCGCTCCGCGCTCCTCGCGCGCATCGAGGCGTATCTCGCCGCGGCGCCCGAGGGAGTCGGCGGGATCGTCGTCCAGCAGTCCACCGAGGACGCCGACTCGGAGGTCTGGAACCTTCTCTACAGCGACCCCGCCACCCGGCCGCTGCTCGCATCGGGGCGTCTGGCCTTCGAGTTGAAGACCGGCCAGGGCGCCAAGCCGGGGCTGGGCGGCATGACCGTCGTCGGGGACGCGGAGGTGGCCCAGCTGGCGGACCGCTTCACAATCACCGAGGCGTTCGGCGCGGACGACGAGCGCCGGCTGCGCTGCGCCACGCCGGGCACCTTCACCGACGAGATCCTGCGCCAGCAGCTGCGCTTCATGCGGAACAACTTCCCCAAGGCCCGTACGTGGGTGAAGTTCCACCCGGGCCGCGACATCGCGCACGCCGCCCGCACGGCGTGGGCGGCCGGGGCGGACGCCGTCACCGTGGACGGAGCGGAGGGCGGCACCGGATGGGCGCCCCGGGTCTTCCTGGACCAGGTCGGTCTGCCGCTGGCGGAGTGCCTGCACCGGATCGGGCGGCCCGGGGGCTGCCTGCTCGCGAGCGGCGGGATGTGGGAGGGCGGCCGCGCCCTGCGCGCCCTCGCCCTGGGCGCCACAGCGGTCGGGCTCGGCCGCGCCGCGCTGGTCGCCGTGGACGAGGACCCGGAACACGGCCTGATACGGCTCGCCGAGAGCATCGCGCTCGAACTGCGGTTGCTTGTCAGCGCGTTGGGCAAGTACGAGGTGGGCGCGCTGGGCCCCGAGGACCTGTGGTGGCCGGATGGCGGCCCCTTCGACGCCGGAGCCCCGCTGCCCGCCGACCCGGCGGCCGCCGGAGCGACGCCGTGAACGGCCGCGCGATGCCCGCGTCCCGGCGGGCCTCCCGGGGCCGGCCCACCCCGCCCCGGCGGCCCCGCCGCGTCACCGGCCGCCACCGCACCGTCCGGGCCCGGTTCGTGCTGCGCGAGACCCCCGGCGTCACCGTCGGGCCCGCCGGCCACGGCGTACGCTACGCGGATGGCCGGGGCCCCGCGACCGACGGCCCGGACCTCGCGACCGACGCGCCGGACCTCGTCACCGACGAGCCGGACCCCGTGGCCGACACCCCGGATCCCGTGACCGACACCCCGGACCCGGTCACCGGCGCCCCGGAACCCGTGACCGACACCCCGGACCCGGTCACCGGCGCCCCGGAACCCGTGATCCACGCGGCCCGGCTCGCCGCCCAGCGGGCCCTGGCCGAGGCGGGCCGGGGCTACCTCGGCGGCCGTCTGGAACTCCGTGCCCCCGGGCGCACCCGCTCCGCACACGACCGGCGGGCCCTGCGGCGCGCCGCGTGCCGGGCCGCCGCACTGGCCGTCGCGGCGACGCTGCGCGGCGACGACACCGGAGTCGACGTCCGCGTCACGCGCCGCTGAACCACGGGCGCGCCGCACCCCGCACCTCGCACAAAGCCAACCCAGAACGCCACCCCAGAACGCCACCCCGGGCCCCCACCCCGGACAGCCGACCCCAGGAAGCCGAACCCATGACAACGAACCCCACCGCCCCGCCGTCCGAGGCGGGCCCCGCTCCCGACTGGCGGCGCATCGGCAGCTTCGTCACCGGCCAGGCGGCCGTGCAGTGCGGCAGCTTCGCGCTGATCATCGCCATGAACTGGACGGCCGTCCAGCTCGGCGGCCGGTCTGCGGTCACGCTCGTCATCCTCGCCTCCACGCTGCCGCGCGCCCTGATGCTGCTGTTCGGCGGCGCCCTCGCCGACGCCCTCGGCCCGCGCGCGGTCCTCCTCCGAGCCACGGCCACCCGGCTCGTCGTGCTGGTGATCGGCGCCCTGGTCACCGCGGGCGCCCACAGCATCTGGCCGCTGATCGCCGTCGCCGTGGTCGAGGGCTCGCTGCTCGGCCTGACCGGCCCGGCGTCGGGCGTCCTGCTCACCCGGCTGGCCCCTCAGGAGCACCTGGGCCGCGCCAACTCGCTGTTCTCCATGGTGATGCGGCTGGCCCCGATCGCCGGATCACCGCTGGGCGCCTGGCTGGTGGTGGCGGGCAGCTTGTCCGGGGTCATGCTCGTCTCGGCGGCCGGGTGCGCCGTCTGGCTGGTCTGCGCGTTCCAGGTGACCCGGGGCATGACCCGGCCGGAGCGCGGCACCGGGCCGCGCCCGTCGTTGTTCCGGCGCTCCGGTGACGGACTGCTCCTCCTGGGCGCCCACCCCCGGCTGCGCTGGATGTTCATCGCCTGCTTCTGCATGGACTTCGCGTTCCTCTGGCCGGCCGAGGTGGCCCTCCCGCTGCGCGCGTCCGGCGAAGGCTGGGGCATCGGCTCGGTCGCGGCAGCCCTGACCGCGTTCAGCGCGGGCGCCCTGGCGTCAGCGGCGGCCGGTGCCGCGCTCGCCCACCGCATCCCCGTCCCGGTCAAGCTGATCGTCACCGGCACCGGGCTGGCCGTGGGCATGGGCTCCATGGCCCTGGTGCCCTCGCCGGCGGTCCTCGCGGTCACGGCGTGCGCGGTGGGCCTGTTCTCGGGACTCAACGGACCCGCCCTGGTCACCGCGTACCAACAGGCCGTGCCCGAGGGGAAGCTGGGCGCCGCGATGTCCACGTTCTCGCTGTCCAGCATCGGGGCCGCGCCCCTGTCCCTGGCCGTCTTCAGTTCGCTCTCGGCGCCCCTGGGCGTGACCGGCACCTGGCTGCTGTGCGCATCCGTCGCACTGTTCTCACCGGTCGCCGCCACGCTCGCCCTGCGCGCCCCCCTGACGCGGATGGCCCCCACCCCGAAGGCTTCCGCCGCCCCCGAGCCCACCGCCACCGCCGTGTGAGGCGACCATGTCCCTGCTGGATCCCCGCCCGTCACCCGTCCTCGAATCCGCCGTCCTGGAATCCGCCCTCCTGCCCACGGCGTTGCCGCCGCTGCCCGCCGCGCTGCCCCCGCCGGCCGGTCCGGGCCCCGGCCGCCCGCAGCTCTGGCTGGTGGCCACCGCCGCGCACGAGGAGACCGCGACCCGGTACGCCCCGCTCGTGCTCGGCCCCGCCGAACTGGCCCGGGCCGAGGAGTTCCGCCGCCCCACCGACCGCGCCACGTATCTGTGCGCCCACGTCGGCCTGCGCCGGGTCCTCGGCAACCACCTCGGCGTCGCCCCGCGCACGGTGCCGGTGGCCCGGGCCCCCTGCCCGGGCTGCGGCGAACCGCACGGGCGGCCCGTGATCCCGGACGGGCCCCTGCACTTCTCGCTCTCGCACTGCGAGGGCCTGAGCCTGATCGCCGTCGCCGCCACCCCGGTCGGCGTGGACGTCGAGCCCGTACCGGACCCGCTCACCCTCCTGGAGGCGGCCGATGTGGTCCATCCCCTGGAGGCGGCGGAACTCGCCGCGCTGGCGCCCGCGTCGCGGCCGGCCGCCTTCGCCCGGGTGTGGACCAGGAAGGAGGCGTATCTGAAGGGCCTCGGCATCGGCCTGGGCGCGGACCCCTCGGCGGAGTACGTGGGTGCCGGGCCGGCTCCGGCCGCCCCGGGCGGCTGGCTCCTGGCGGACATCGCTGTCCCGCCCGGCCACCGGGCTGCGGTGGCACTCCGCCGTGACGAGAGGGGCGGCACCGGTCCGGGGTGACCGGCTCCGCCCCGTGACGCCCCCGGCGGTGACCACCGCCGGGGGCCTCCGCCTGCCGTACGGGCGATGCCAGGCCTCACGTTGTTCCGTAGCATGCATCCGGCTTCCATTATCCGGAACAACGTCGAGGCGAGGCCCATACACACCGTGACCTTCCTGACCATCGGACAGTCTCCCCGCCCCGACCTCTCCGTGGCCATCGAGGCGGAGCTGCCGCCCACCGCCCGGGTACAGCACGCGGGGGTCCTCGACGGGCTCGGCCGAGCGGAGGCGGAGGCGCGGTTCGGGGCGGTGCCGGGGCGGGCGACACTGCTGAGCCGGCTGAGCGACGGGATGCCCGTGACGCTGGACGCCGACGCCGTCGGTGCCGGTCTCGTCGCCCTCGTGGAGCGGGTGGAGGCGGAGGGGGCGGACGTCGTGGTGCTCCTGTGCACCGGGGAGTTCCCGGGGCTGCGGACGCGGCGGGCGCGGCTGGTCGAGCCGGACGCACTGCTCACGGGGTACGTGGGCGCGGCGCTGCGGGGCAGCCGGGTCGGGATCGTCGTACCGCTGCCGGAGCAGGTGGCGGAGGCGCGGACGAAGTGGCGGGCGCTCGACCCGGCCCCGGCGTTCAGCACCGCCTCGCCGTACGCCGACGGCGACGGCGCCCTGCGCGCGGCGGCCCACGCCCGGCTGGACGCGGGGGCGGACGCGCTGGTGCTCGACTGCATGGGCTACGGGACCCGGCACCGCGAGGCGCTGCGCGCGGCCGGGATCACCGCCCCGGTGCTGACCCCGGGCGCGGTGGTGGGCGCGATGCTGGGGCCGCTGCTCGCCTGAGGGCCGGCCCCGGGTCCTATTCGGCCACGTACCGCAGCCAGTACGGATCGCCGATCCGCTTCCCCACGCGCCGGGCGGCATCCCGCACCGCACGGCCGAAGCGGGCCTCGTTCTCGTGGCGCAGCTCGGGGGCGGGCAGGGCGATCCCTATGCCGAAGACCTGTCCCGTGTCGCCGTCCACGACGGCGGCGGAGATCCCGGCGACGTTCGGCACGAACTCGCCGCGTGAGGACTCCCAGCCGTCGGCGCGCACCCGGGCCAGGGAGGAGACCAGCTCGCCGGGGGTGCGGGGGGCCGATCCGGTGGCCTGTCCGAGGCGGGCGCCGACGAGCCGCAGCACCTGCGCGTCGTCCAGGCGGGCCAGCAGGGCGCGCCCCATCGAGCTGGCGTAGGCGGGCGCGCGGGTGCCGGCCGGGGTGTACGCCTGGAGGGCGCCGACCGTGCCGATGCGCATGTGCAGCACCAGCGATTCGGCGCCGTCGAGCACGTCCACGTAACCGGTGTAGCCGATGTCGGCGACCAGCCTGGCCAGCTCCTCCTCCAGGAGCGAGGCGGTGGAGCGGGAGGCGCGGAAGTGGTACGAGGCTTCCATGACGAGCTCGCCGGGCCGGTAGGCGCGGCTCACCGGGTCGCGGTCCAGGAAGCCGTACTCGGCCATCATGCTCAGCGTCCGCGACACGGAGCTCTTCGGCAGGTCCAGGGCGCCCGCCACGTCCGTCACGGTCAGGTCGCGCTGAAGGCGCGCCAGCAGCCGCAGGACGTCCCGCGCGTTGGCGAGTGTGCTCACCGTTCTCCTGCCTCCCCCGGGCCCCGGGGCCCGTGCGTCCGATCGTAAGGGGCGCCCGCATACCGAGACCGCCGCCCACCCCCTTGACGGGCGGGCGTGCCCCGGAGAGGATCCAGTACATCCAGATATTCACACATGGTTCCAGATTTTGGAACTCCTGGAGCGGCGGACACGCCGCCCCGCACGGAAGCACCGGAGATCCATGAGCACCGACGCGCCGAACCGGGCCGTCACCGACGTCCCGCACACCGCGGCCGACGGAGCGCGCCATCCCCGCGCCCTCGCCCCCGGCAATCTGATCCTCACCGTGGTGCTCAGCGTGTTCGGCGCGGTCGTCGGTGTGCAGTTGCTCGCCACCCTCGGCGTCACGCCCAGCACCTCGCTGATCGGCGCGCTGGCCGCGATGACGCTGGCCCGCGTGCCGCTCGTCGCCTTCCGCGGCTTCCGCTCGGTCCACGCGCAGAACCTGGCGCAGACCAGCATCTCGTCGGCCACGTTCGGCGCCGCGAACAGCCTGTTCCTGCCGATCGGCATCCCGTTCCTGTTCGGGATGGACGACATGGTCGTCCCGATGCTGGCCGGGGTCTCGGTCGCGATGCTGGTCGACGCCTGGCTGCTGTACCGGATGTACGACACCCCGGCCTTCCCCGCGAAGAACCCGTGGCCGCTCGGGCTCGCCGCCGCCGAGGCGATCAAGGCGGGCGACCAGGGCGGCCGGCGCGCCAAGGTGCTCGGCCTGGGCCTGGTGACCGGTCTGGCGGGCGCGGTGTTCTCGCTGCCGATGTCGGCGTTCGGCGTGGCCCTGATCGGCGGTTTCGGCGCGATGGCCGCGTTCGGCGCCGGCCTGCTGTTCACGCAGTACGCGGACCCGCTCCTCGGCCTCGACCTGAACGCGATGTACCTGCCGCACGGGATGATGATCGGTGCCGGTCTCGTCGCCCTCGTCCAGGTCGGCCGGACGATCCTCGGCGCCCGGCGGACGAACGCGGTGCGGGCCGGCTCGGCCGGTGCGCCCGAGGGCGCGGAGGAGGGCGCGCGGCGGCTGGGGCGCTCGATGCGGCTGGGCCTCGGCGCCTACCTCGCGATCTCGGTCCTGCTGGCCTTCGGGACCGGCGCGGCCACGCACATGACCCCGGGCATGCTGATCGGCTTCCTGGTGTACGCCTCCGTCGCGGCGTTCCTGCACGAGCTGCTGGTCGGCATCGCGTCCATGCACTCCGGCTGGTTCCCGGCCTTCGCGATCGCCTTGATCACGCTGCTCCTCGGCATCCTCATCGGCTTCCCGCCGGAGGCGCTGGTCGTGCTGTCCGGCTTCACCGCCGCGACCGGTCCGGCCTTCGCGGACATGGGTTACGACCTCAAGACCGGCTACCTCCTGCGCGGCGAGAACGCCGACCCGGCCTTCGAGCTGGAGGGCCGCCGCCAGCAGCTGATCGCCGCGATGATCGGCTTCGGCGTCGCGATCGTCGTCGTCCTCGTCTCGTACCGGGTGTTCTTCGACAACGGGCAGACCGCCCCGATCGACGCCGCGTACGTCGCCGCGATCAAGGCGGGCCCGTCCGTCGAGACCGCGAAGCACCTCGCGCTGTGGGCGGTCCCGGGCGCGATCGTGCAGCTCGCCGGCGGGTCGAAGCGGCAGCTCGGCATCCTGCTCGCGACCGGGCTGCTCATCACGACCCCGATGGCCGGCTGGATGGTCGCCGCCGGCATCGCCGCCCGCGTCCTCGCCCCGCGCCTGTTCGGCCGGGACGTCAAGGGCGACCTGGAGGTGTTCGCCGGCGGTGCGATCGCCGGTGACGCCCTCTACTCCTTCGGCAACGGCGTGTTCAAGGCCGCCAAGTAGCCGGACCCCTCCGCCCTCTCGTACACCCGCACAGCACCACCCTGGGAGAACCCCGTGAAGCGACAGCTGACCCATGACGACATCCGCGCGGCCGTGTACGGCGGTGCCGTACTCGGCGGAGGCGGCGGCGGGTTCGTGGAGCGGGGCCTGCGCACCGCCGAACTGGCCCTCCAGGTCGGCACGCCCGAGCTGTGGAGCGCCGACGAGTTCGCGGACGGTGACCTGACCGCGACCGTGGCCCTGGTCGGCGCCCCCGCCGCGCCCGACCCGCAGGTGCTGCCGACGCACCTGGTGCGCGCGCTGGAACTGCTGCGCCGCGAGCTGCCGGGTGACCTGGCCGCGCTGCACACGAACGAGAACGGCGCCGAGACCACGATCAACGGCTGGTTCCACTCCGCGCTCACCGGCCTCCCCGTCATCGACCTGGCGTGCAACGGCCGCGCCCACCCCTCCAGCCAGATGGGCGCGATGGGCCTGCACCGCCGCGAGGCCTACCGGTCCAGCCAGGGCTACGCGGGCGGCAAGCCGCACGCCTACGTCGAGGGCGCCGTCTCCGGCCGCCTGGACGCGACCTCGAACGTGGTCCGCCGCGCGTCCGTGGAGGCGGGCGGCTGGGTGGGCGTGGCCCGCAACCCGGTCGAGATCGGCTACGCCGTCCGCAACGGCGCCCCGGGCGCCATCGGCTTCGCGATCGAGCTGGGACACCGCTTCCTGGCCGACGGGCCGGCCGGCGCGGCCCGGCAGCTGGGCGGCGAGATCGCCGCGGCGGGGACCGTCCGCGAGTACCGCTGCGAGCAGCGCGAGGGCCTGGACGTGGGCGTCGCGGTCCTGGACGACGCCGGCGGCACCACGCTGCACTTCGTCAACGAGTACATGGCGCTCGACCTGGCCGACGGCCGCCGGGCGGCGTTCCCGGACCTGATCACGACGTTCGACGAGGCGGGGCAGCCGCTCGCCTCCGCCGACGTCGAGGTGGGGAAGCGGATCGAGGTCCTGGTCGCCCCGGCGGAGAACCTGCTGCTGTCCCCGACGATGTACATGCCCGAGGTGTACGCCCCCGTCGAGGCGCTGCTCGGAATCGAGTTCGCGCCCGCCGCGAAGGCGCTCGCCCGTCTCTGAGCCGGCCGTCACCGGCCCGGGCCGGGTACGGGAGTTCCGCGAGGCGCGGTGGGAGGCCGAGATCCTGCCGCTGGTCCGGGCCCACGTCCGGGTCCCGGCGGTCAGCCCCGCGTACGACCCGGAGTGGGAGGCCCGAGGGCACCTGGACCGGGCCGTCGACGCGGCGGCGGCCTGGCTGCGCGAGGTCCCGCTGCCGGGCCTGCGCCCCGCCGTCCTGCACGGCGAGGTGCCCCCGGAGCGCCGGGAGCAGACCCGGGAGGCGGCGGCCCTGCTCGGCGACGGGGCGCGGGAGCGCTTCGACTGGTACGGGGAGACCTCGCCGACGACCCCGGGGAGCTGCTGCTCAACCGGGCGTGGCGCCCCAGCCTGGAGGTCACCGGCGCGGACGGGCTGCCCCCGGTCGCCTCGGCCGGCAACGTGCTGCGCCCGCACACCCGGGTGAAGCCGGCGCTGCGGCTGCCGCCGACGCCGGACGGCGCGGCGCCGTCGCGGAGCTGGGCAGGCTCCTGGAGGCGGACCCGCCGTACGGCGCGGCGGTCCGCTTCACGCCCGACCGGGTCCTCGCGGACGGCTGGCACGCGCCCGCCGAGGAGCCGTGGCTCAGCGCCGCGGTCTCCGGGGCGAGCCGGGCCCGCTTCGTCGGGGCGGACGTGTCCCGGATCGGGCAGGGCGGCACGATCCCGCTCATGGGGAAGCTGTCCCGGCAGTTCCCCGGGGCCCAGTTCCTGGCCTGCGGAGTGCTGGGCCCGGGAGCGAATGCCCATGGGCCGAACGAGTCGCTGCACGTCCCGTACGCGCGGCGGCTCACCGCGAGCCTGTCCCTGACCCTGAACGCCTTCGCCGTACGGGAAGCCGGAGGAGGCGGGGTGGGGGCCCGTCAGACCTTCTGCTTCTTGAGTGACGTGAGGTGGGCGAAGACGACGACGTTGGCCGAGTAGCCGTCCTTCTTGTTGAAGCGTCCGCCACACGTCATCAGGCGGAGCTCCGGGCGGCCGGTGCTGCCGTACACCTTGTCGTCGGGGAACTTGTCCTTCGTGTACGTCTCGACCTCGTCGACCGTGAAGACCGCGGTCTGCTTGTCGGCCCGGGTGACGGTGACCTTGTCGCCCTTGTGCAGGGCGTTGAGGTTGAGGAAGATCGCCGGTCCGGTCTCCGTGTCGCGGTGGCCGACGATCAGCGAGGTGCCCTTCTCGCCGGGCGAGGGCCCGTCGCGGTACCAGCCCACCTCCCTGGGTCTGCTCATGGGCGGGGCCCCGAGGTGCCCCTTCTTGTCGAGTCCGAGGCCGGTGACCGGCGCCTCGATGAAGATCGCGGGCACCGCGACCTTCACCGGCCGCGACGGGGACAGGGGTGCGTGCGGGACCGGCCGGTCGCCGCCGCCCGCGGCGTCGTTGCCGTGGGCGGCGGCGACCGGATCGTCGGACGAGTCGGAACTCGCCCAGACGACGCCGGTCACCAGCGAGGAAGTCACGCACAACGTCATCGTGAGACGACACGCCCGGCTCGGGCCCCGTCGGCGTCTTCTGCGCGGGTTATGCCTCGTTGCGGGCACGGCGGCGTGCGGCTCGGCGGACCATGATCAGCCCGGCGGCGCCGGCGGCGCCGGCCGCCAGCGCGGCGGTGGTCGCGACATTCGAGTCGCTCTCGGAGCCGACGCTCTCCATGTCCGGGACGCCGCCGCCACCGGCGGGCACGCCGCCGGACGGCTGCTCGTAGCCCGAGTCGGAGTCCGAAGCGGCGGAGCCGCGCTCGCTGTTGTCCCCTGAGGCGTTGTTGCCCGGCCCGTTGTTGCCCGACCCGTTGTTGCCGGCCGGCTTGGTGCAGTCGACCTTGAACGTCTTGTCCTTCCGGCCGGACGGAACGATCCACACCAGCTGGTACGTGCCCTCGGGGAGCAGGTACTCCTGGCTGCGCGCCGAGCCGTTCACCAGGGGCAGGGTGCTGGCGAGGGTGTCCCCCGGGGGAACGGTCGGGGGCTGCGCGGTGATGGTCCACGGCACGGCCGGCATGTCGCCGAAGTTGCTGGCCTGGAGGACGAACTTGCAGACCTCGTTGCCGTCGCCGCCGCGCGCCACCCAGCCGCCGGAGCGGATGTCGATGTCGCCGCTGTCGCCGGGGGCGGCGAAGGCGGCCGAAGCCCCGCCCAGCGTGGCAGCGGCGGCGGCGACCGCGGCGGCCGCGACGGTGCCCGCGCGGACGCTGCGGGCACGGACAGAAGCGGAAATACGCATGCTGAACTCCTTCGAGCCGGGATGATTGTCGTACTGATCAATCGATCGACCTAAGAGATGCCATGACGCACGGGATAAATGCCGCGTAACACTCTGAAAAGTGCGACAAGTACCCTGAGTAGCCGATAGCCATCCGACCCGAAGAGCCCTCCGGACAGGCGAACGGGGCGCCCGGAAGCGCCCCGCCCCGATGCCCGCCGCGCAGGTCAGCCCGGCCCGGCCCCGGCCTCGGCCGCCGCGCGCCGTCTGCGCTGCTCGGCCACGTCCGCCACCGGCGAGGCGAGCAGCAGGGTGCGTGTGTAGGCGTGTCGCGGCTCGGAGGTGACCGTCGCGGCGTCGCCCGTCTCCACGATCTCGCCGCGATGGATGACCGACACGCGGTGGCTCATGAAGCGGACGACGGCCAGGTCGTGGGAGACGAAGAGGTACGCGACCCCCGTCTCCTCCTGGATCTCCAGGAGCAGGTCGAGCACCGTGCGCTGGGTCGTCAGGTCCAGCGCGGACACCGGCTCGTCGCAGATGACCAGCCGGGGGCGCAGGGCCAGCGCCCGGGCGATCGCCACCCGCTGCCGCTGGCCCCCGGAGAACTCCCGGGGCAGCCGGCCCGCCGCGTCGGACGGCAGATGCACCCGGTCCAGCAGCCCGGCGACCCTCCCCCGGGCCTCCCGCGCGCTCGTGCCCTGCCCGATCAGCGGCTCGGCGAGGGTGTCCCCGATGGTGCGGGACGGGTTCAGGGAGGTGTACGGGTCCTGGAAGATGACCTGGAGGTCGCGGCTGAGGGCCCTGCGGCGGCGGGCGTCGGCGTGCTCGATGCGCTCGCCGTCGAAGGTGACCGAGCCCGAACGCACCGGGACGAGCCCGAGGACCGCGCGGCCGATGGTGGACTTGCCGGAGCCGGACTCGCCCACCAGGCCCAGGGTCTCCCCGGGCCGGACGAAGAGGCCGACGCCCTTGAGGACCTCAATCTCCGGGGCGCGCCGCCCCTTGCCGGGGAAGGAGACCCGCAGGTCCCGCACGGTGAGCAGGGCGTCGTCGGGGGCGTCGGGGGCGGCCTCGGCGGGGGTCTTCATGCGGTGACGGTCCTTGCTTCTCGGGGCTGCCAGGGGGCGCGGGCCGGTGCGTCGTCGAGGACGGCCGCCAGCAGCGTGCGGGTGTACGGGTCCCGGGGCGCGCCGAGGATCTGTTCGGTGGTGCCGGTCTCCACGATGCGCCCGGCTTTCATCACGGCCACCCGGTCGCAGAGGTCGGCGACGACCCCGAGGTTGTGGGTCACCAGGAGGACGCCGAGGCCGCGTTCGTCGCGCAGCCGGCGCAGGAGGGCGAGCACTTCCGCCTGGACGCGCACGTCGAGCGCGGTGGTGGGCTCGTCGGCGATGAGGAGGTCCGGGTCGCAGGACATGGCGCCGGCGATCAGGACGCGCTGGGCCATGCCGCCGGAGATCTCGTGCGGATAGAGGCGCAGGGTGCGGTCCGGGTCGGGGATCTCGACCAGGCGCAGCAACTCCCGTGCCCGGTCGGCGGCTTCCTTGCGGCCCAGTCCGAGGTGGTGGCGTACGGGTTCCATGAGCTGGCTGCCGATGGTGAAGGCGGGGTCGAGATTGCTCATGGGTTCCTGCGGTACGTACGCGAGGGTGCGGCCGCGCAGCGCGCGGTGGTCGCGTTCCCGCATACCCGCCGTCTCCCGGCCGTTGACCGTGATGCTGCCGCGCGTGACGCGCCCGCCCTCGGGCAGCAGGCCCAGGACCGAGAAGGCCGTCTGGGTCTTCCCGGAACCGGACTCCCCGACCAGGCCCACGATTTCGCCGGGGCGCACATCGAGGTCGACGCCGTGCACGACCTCCTTGTCGCTGCCGTCGGGCCGGGCGTAGGCGACGCCGAGGCCGCGCACGGAGAGCAGTTCGGCGCGTGGGGCGGTGGACCCGGCGACCGGTTCCGGGTCCTCGGCGGGCTCGGAGCGCCGCCTGCGGGAGGGCCGGGGCGTCTGCTCCTCCAGGGCGTCGCGTACGGCTCCGGCGAGCAGGACGAGCGCGCAGTTGGTGAGGCCGAGGGCGAGGCCGGGCCAGAGGATGAGCCGGGGCGCGCGCTGGATGTTCTGGAACGCCTCGTTGAGCATGGCGCCCCAGGTCGCGGAGGACCCGCTGCCGATGCCGAGGAACTCCAGGCCGGCCTGGAGGGCGATCGCGATGCCCGCGACCAGCGCGATCTGGATGATGATGGGGCCGCGTACGACGGTCAGGACGTGCCGGGCGACGATGCGCGTGTCGGAGAGTCCGGAGACCTTCGCGGCGTCCACGTACAACTCGCCCCGCACATGGGCGACGATGCCGCGCACCAGGCGGAAGAAGCTGGGCGCCACCAGGACGCCGAGCACGATCATCAGGACGTGGACGTCCGGGCCGAGGATGGCGCGGGAGGCGAGCAGCACGACCATGGCGGGCAGGGCCATGACGAGGTTGACCGTCCAGTTGGCGGCGGAGTCGAACCAGCCGCCCCGGTACCCGGCGAAGAGCCCCGACGGCACACCGAGCACCACCGCGATGGCGAGGGCGAGCAGCGCGCCGCCCAGGGTGTTGCGCCCGCCGTACAGCACCCGGGCGAGGATGTCGCGCCCCGCCGAGTCCATGCCGAGGGGGTGCCCGCCGCTCGGCCCCGCGAACGCCTCGCTCAGCGACGAGGCACCCGGGTCCTGCGAGGCGATCACGGGTGCCAGCAGGACGGCCGCGACGATGATGAGGAGCAGGGCGGCGGAGAGGCCGCCCAGGGGGTTGCGCAGGACCCTGCGCAGGGTGCGGCCGGTACTCATGCGACCCTCGCCTTGGGGTTGAGCCAGCCGATCAGGATGTCGACCAGGAGGTTGATCAGGACGACGCCGACGACGGTGAGCATGACGAGCGCCATGATCACGGGGATGTCGCCGCGGGTGGTGTAGGTGACGGTCATGGAGCCGATGCCGGGGAGCCCGAAGATCTGCTCCACGAGGACGGCGCCGCCGAGCAGGCCGACGAACTGCATGCCGAGCACGGAGAGCGCGGGCGCCGACGCGTTGCGCAGGACGTGCTTGAACACGATGCGGGAAGCGGGCAGTCCGCGGGCGCGCAGGGTGCGTACGTAGTCCTGCCGCAGGGCGTCGATGACGGCGCCGCGCACCTGCTGGGAGACGCCCGCCACGGAGGCCACCGACAGCGAGAGCACCGGCAGGGTGATGGTGGACAGCCAGCCGCTGGGCGAGTCGGTGAACCCGGTGTAGCCGATGGCCGGGAACCAGCGGAGCCGTACCGCGAAGACCAGCACCAGGACCAGGGTGAGCAGGAATCCCGGCAGGGCGTACCCCACCACGCCCAGCACCTGCACGAAGCGGTCGGCGGCTCCGCGCCGCACCCCGGCCCACACGCCCAGCAGGAAGGCGAGGACCGTGGTGACGGCGGTGACGCCGAGCATCAGGCTGGCCGTGACCGGGAGGCGGTTGCCGACGGCCTGGCCCACGTCCTCACTCGTGAACCAGGAGGTGCCGAGGTCGCCCCGGACGGCGTGGGACAGCCAGCTCCCGTACTGCTGGAGCACCGGGTCGTCCAGGCCCAGCGACGCGTTCTTGGCGTCGATGGCGCTCTGGGACGCGCTCTCGCCGAGCAGTTGCCGGCCCACGTCGATGTGCGGGACGGACAGCAGCAGATAGGTGAGGAAGGAGATCACGACCAGGAGCACGGCTCCGGAGGCGATCCTGCGGGCGATGAAGTTCAGCATGACACTCGGTATCCGTCGGCGCGGGGCGCTACTTGGCGGGCGCGTAGTTGTAGATCGAGGGGACGGCCATGCCGGACTGGGGTGCGATCTTCACGGTGCCGTCCGAGACGTGCAGGTAGCTCATCCGGTAGAAGGGGACGAACCACGCGTCCTCGACCAGGTGCTGGTTGAGTTCGCGCGCGGCCGACTTCGCCTCGGCCTGGCCGCCGGCCTTGAGGGCGGGCAGCAGCTTCCGCGTCACCTTGTCCGTGGTGCCGAACATGTTGAAGGCGCCCGGGGTGACCAGCTCGTCGGCCGCCGCCCAGTCGGAGGTGGACTGGCCCATGTTCATGACCATGCCGGAGTAGAGGCGGTCCTTGAACACCTTCTGGACGGCCGAGGCGCCGTCGAGCGTGTCCCAGACCAGCTTCACGCCGATGGCCTTGAAGTCCGACTGGAGCGAGGCGGCGAGCGCGTCGTTGACGATCGCCGTGATCCTCGGCAGCTTCAGCGTGAAGCCCTTCGCGTAACCGGCCTGCTTGAGCAGGGACTTGGCCTTGGCGGGGTCGTGCGCGTAGTAGCTGTCCAGCTTCTTGTCGTACGCCTGGGTCTCGGGGCCGAAGACCTGTGAGGTGGTCCGGCCGCGCTTCTGGCGGATGCGGTCGAGCATCGTCTCGCGGTCCAGGGCGTAGTTGAGCGCCTGCCGCACGCGCGGGTCGCTCAGGGCGGGGGTGATCTTGCCGTCGCGGTCGAACAGCAGCAGCCCCTGGAAGTCGAACTCCTGCTTCTCCGTCTTGACCTTCGGGTCGGACTCGACGGCGATCTGCTGGTCGGCGGTCTGCAGGAGCGCCGCGTTGATCTGCCCGGTCTTGAGGCCGTTGGTGATCGCGGTCTCGTTGTCGAAGAAGCTGAAGGTGACGTTCTTGTACGGAAGTTCCTTGCCCCAGTAGTCGGCGTTGCGGGTGTAGGACCACTTGGTGCCGACGGTGGTACGCGTCTTGTCGAGGCGGTACGGGCCGGTGCCGTCCGGGGTGGTCTTGAGGCTGTCGCCCTTCGTGAACTGCTTGGGGTTGGCCATGAGGCCGGGTGCGTCGCTGAGGTAGAACTCCATCGCCGGGTTGGGCTGCTTGAGCTTCAGCGTGACGTGGGCGGCGTCGGTGACATCGACGGCCTCCAGGTCGTTCAGCCACTTCGCGGAGGCGCCGCCGCCCTTCTGGAAGCGCTCCAGGTTCGCCTTGACCGCGGCGCCGTCGAAGACGGTGCCGTCGGCGAACTTCACGTCCTTGCGCAGGGTCAGCACGAGTCGCGTGCGGTTCTTGTCGTACGTCCACTCCGTGGCGAGCATCGGCCTGAAGGTGCCGTCGGGTTCGCGCTTGATGAGGGTGTCGTACACGGCCTGGAAGTACGGCAGGGCGCTGCCGGTGGCGACGGCGGGGTCCAGGCTCTGCGGGAGGGTCATCGTCGCGATGTTCAGCGTGGACGATCCGGCGCCCGCGGCGCCGCCGTTGTCGCCGGCGCATCCGGCGAGGATGAGCGAGGCCGCGACGCAGGCGGCAACCGTCGCGGTTCGGGCAGTTCTGCTCATGTCTTTCGCTCCGTCTGGAGAGCCGGGGGCACCGCCCCGGCGAAGATTGCCGGTGAGCCTACACACGGAATTAACCACTTGGTAGGTTTTTGCTCGGTGGAATTAACCAGCCGGTAAGTTCCGCAGGGCACCCCCGAGGACCGACCGCGGCAGGAGACTTCCGACGTGACCGACCCCGCTCCCGAGGCGCCCCGACGGCTGTCGAAGGGCGAGCGCACCCGCGCCCGCGTCCTGGACTCCGCGACCGAACTGTTCGCCCGCTCGGGCTTCCTCGCGGTCTCGCTGCGCGACATCGCCGCCCACGCCGGACTCACCCACGCCGGGGTGCTGCACCACTTCCCCGGTAAGGAGGCCCTGCTCCTGGACGTGCTGAGCCGTCGGGACGAGCTGGACGCCCGCCGCCTGTTCCCCGGCATGCTCGCCCCGGGCGATCCGGAGCCGGAGCCCGCGGAGCGGCTGCGCCTGCTGCTCGACGTGGTCACCCGCAACGCCCGGACGCCGGGGCTGGTCGCGCTGTACGCGAAGCTGTCGACGGAGGCGTCCGATCCGGAGCACCCCGCCCACCTGTACTTCGTACGGCGCTACCAGGTCCTGCGCCGGGAGATGACCGGCCTGCTGGCGGAGCTGTTCGCGGCGGCCGGCGTCCGGGAGGACCCGGCGGCCGCGGCCCAGCAGTTGCTCGCCCTGCTGGACGGGCTCCAGACGCAGTGGCTGCTGGAGCCGGACGCGGTCGACATGGCGGAGCAGGTCCGCGCCTTCCTCCGCCGCTACGGCGTGGCGGCGGAGGAAGGCGGCTGAGGCGTCAGCGACCGAGGGCGGCGAGGACGGCATCGGCCGTGCTCCTGTGTCCGGAGGCGTTCGGGTGGAAGCCGGCGCCCTCGGCCGAGTCGGCCGGTTCGATCCAGCGCACCCCCGCGGCCCGGCAGGCGTCGTGCCCGACGGACGGGCCGTAGGTGTCGACGTAACCCGCACTGTGCGCCCCGGCCCGCTGCGCCATCATCGCGTCGAGCTGCTTCTCCTTGTCCCGGACCCAGCCGAAGTCGCCTTCGGCGAGCGGGATCGTGGCGCGGCAGGAGCTGCCGTCGTCCGGCAGCAGCGACGGGTAGCCCACGAGCAGGACCCGGGCCTGCGGCGAGCGGGCGTGGATCGCGTCGAGCACCGCGTCGAGCTTCGGTGCGGTGGCGTTGATACGGGAGCCGATCTGGTCGGTGCCGAACAGGGTGAAGCTGCTCTTGCAGGGCGAGCCGTGCGGCGCGAGGTAGCCGACCAGGACGCACCGGGTGATGACGCCGGCCAGGTCGAGGTCGTTGCCGCCCACGCCCAGGGTGACCAGGGTGGTGTCGGGGCGCAGCGCGTCGAGCTGGGGCGCCACGGCGTCCTGCGGACCGGCCATGTGCGTGGTGTCGGCCCCGGCGCAGGTGACGTCGGTGAACGACGCGGCACCGACCGCCGCCGCCACGAGCGACGGGTAGTTGCGGTCGGAGCGGCCGCAGACGGTGTCGGTCTGCTGCGGGATGCCGAGCCCGGAGCTGTACGAGTCGCCGAGCGCCACGTACCGGACGGGCTCGCCGGACGCCGGGGCGGCCGGGGCGGCGACGCCGGGCGCGGCGGCGCCCGCCAGCAGCGCGGCGGCGGCCGCCGCCGCGAGGGCCAGGCGCGGGGCGCGGGCCGGGTGGTCCGCCTCTCGGCGCGCGGGGGTGGTCGACCGACCGGATACCGACATGACCGTTCCTCGATTCATGGGAGTGCGGGGCGATTCACGGGAGTGCGGGGCCGATGAGGCGGTCGGCAGCAGGGAGCTCATCGGAGCGGACCGCCCGAGCTCGAAAACCGTACGATGATCGGTTTCTGGCCGTCAAGAGCCGCGTCCGAAATGGAATCCAGCCGATCGAGGGGGTCCCGCACGCCGCGCGCGGGGACCCTTGACACCAAAAACCGATCACCATACGTTTTTGGGTCGCATGCCGTCTTGCCCCGATTCGCTCCACCGGACGGCCCTCGCCCCGGCCCCGCCCCCTTCACGGAAGCCCGACAGGTACTCGTATGACTCAGCGATCCGCACCCCGCCCCTCCCCCGCCACCGGCCTCCCGCTCGCCGAGAAAGCCGCCCTGACCAGCGGTTCCGGGGACTTCGTCAGCGAGGGGTCCGAGGCGGCCGGGGTGCCCGCCGTCCGGATGTCCGACGGCCCGCACGGGCTGCGGCTGCCCCGCGAGAGCGGCGACGGCGGCCAGCTCGACCTGCACAGCGCGGCACCCGCCACCTGCTTCCCGCCCGCCGTCGCCCTGGGCAGCAGCTGGAACCCGGGGCTGGCCGAGGAGGTCGCCGCCGCCATCGCGGCCGAGGCGGTGGCGCACGGCGTCCACGTGGTGCTCGGACCGGGCATCAACATCAAGCGGTCACCGCTGTGCGGCCGGAACTTCGAGTATTTCTCCGAGGACCCGCTGGTCTCGTCGGAGCTGGGCGGCGCGATGGTGCGCGGGCTCCAGAACGCCGGGGTCGGGGCGTCCCTCAAGCACTACGCGGCCAACAACCAGGAGACCGACCGGATGCGGGTCAGCGCCGACATCGACGAGCGCCCGCTGCGCGAGATCTATCTGCGCGCCTTCGAACGCGTCGTCCGCCGCGACGGCCCCTGGTCCGTCATGGCGTCCTACAACGGCCTCAACGGCGTGCCCGTGGCGCAGAACACCCGCCTGCTCACCGAGATCCTGCGCGACGAGTGGGACTTCGACGGAATCGTCGTCTCCGACTGGGGCGCGGTACGCGACCGGGTCGCCGCCCTCCGCGCCGGCCTCGACCTCCAGATGCCGGGCCCCGGCGGGCACACGGACCGCGAGGTGGCCGCCGCCGTGGAGTCCGGTGCGCTGGACGAGGCGGTGCTCGACCGGACCGTCGAACGGCTCGCCCTCTTCGCCGACCGCGCGACGGGCGGCGCCGGGAAGCCCGGAACGTTCGACGCGGACGCCTCGCACCGCGTCGCCGGGCGGGCCGCCGACCAGTGCGTGGTGCTGCTGAAGAACGCCGACGCGCTGCTGCCGCTGGACCCGGCGCGCGGCAGCCTGGCGGTCATCGGCGAGTTCGCCCGTACGCCGCGCTTCCAGGGCGCGGGCAGCTCGCAGGTGACGCCCACCCGGCTCGACGTCCCGCTGGACAGCCTGCGCGAGCTGGCCACGGGCGCGGAGGTGCGGTTCGCCGCCGGGTACGCGCTGCCCGGCGCGGAGGACGGCCCGGCGGACGCCGAACTCGCGGACGAGGCCGTGCGGCTGGCGGAGACGTCGGACACGGCGGTGCTGTTCCTGGGCCTGCCGGCGCAGGACGAGTCCGAGGGCTTCGACCGCGACCACCTGGACCTGCCCGCCGCCCAGACCGAGCTGCTGCGGCGGGTCCTGGACGTCAATCCGCGCGCGGTCGTGGTGCTGTCCAACGGCGGTGTCGTCCGCACCTCGCCCTGGCAGGACCGGGTGCCGGCCCTCGTGGAAGGGTGGCTGCTCGGCCAGGCGGGCGGCGGCGCGCTCGCCCGCGTCCTGTTCGGCGCGGTCAACCCGTCCGGAAAGCTGACGGAGACCGTCCCGCTGCGGCTTGAGGACTCCCCGAGCCACCTCTCGTTCCCCGGCGAGGAGGGCAGGGCCCGGTACGGCGAGGGGATCTTCGTCGGATACCGGGGGTACGACGCACAGCGCCGCGAGGTCGCGTTCCCGTTCGGTCACGGCCTGTCGTACACGACGTTCGGCTACGAGGACCTGGCCGTGCGGGCGGACGGCGACGGCTTCCGCGTCACGCTGACGGTCACCAACACCGGCACGGTCGCCGGGCGCGAGGTCGTGCAGATCTACGTGGGCGGGCCGGACGGCTCACGCGTCCTGCGGCCCGTACGTGAACTGCGGGGCTTCGCCTCGGTGTTCCTGGAGCCGGGCGCGAGCGCCGAGGTGGCCGTGCGCGTGGCGCGGCACGACCTGGCGTACTTCAGCGAGCGGGAGGACGGCTGGAAGGTCGAGGGCGGCCGCTACCGCTTCGAGGCCGGCGCCTCCTCGCGCGACATCCGCGCCCGCGTGGAGACCGAGGTGGAGGGCGATCCCTCGGGGCTGCGGCTGACCGGGCGCAACACCCTCGCCGAGTGGTTCGAGCACCCGGTGGGGGGCCCGCTGCTGACGGAGGCGTTCGCGAAGGTCCGTACGGACGCCTCCTCGGGCGCGCTGGCCGATCCCGTGATGCGGCGGTTCCTCGCCGGGGTGCCGCTCGACGTGATCGCCGAGTTCCCGCAGAGCCCGCTGGCCCCCGAGAGCCTGCCCGCCCTGGCGGACGAGGTGGAGGCGCGCATGGAACAGCGGGAGGGCTGAGGTGCTCACCGGCTGGGTGGCACCGGGCTGGGAGCCCGTCCGCGCCGCGTTCGTACGCGGTTGCGCCGACGACCCCGGCGCGGCGCAGCTGGCCGTCCACCACCACGGACGCCCGGTGGTGGACCTCGCCGCCGGTCCGCCCGGCTTCGGGACGGACTCGGTCGGCGTCCTGATGTCGGTGACCAAGGGCCTCGTCGCGGTCTGCGCCCACCTGCTGAGCGAACGGGGCGACCTGGACCTCGACGCGCCCGTGGCCCGCTACTGGCCGGAGTTCGCCGCCGCGGGGAAGGCCGGCACGACGGTGTCCGACCTCCTCACGCACCGGGCGGGGCTGCCCGCGTTCGCGGCCGGCCCTGCGGGGTGCGGGCTGCCCGGGCTGCTCGACCGGGACGCCCGGGTGGACGCCCTGGCGGCGATGCGGCCGGTGTGGGAGCCGGGCACGGCGTGCCTGTACCACGCGCTGACGTACGGGCACCTGGTCGGCGAGGTGGTGCGCCGGGTGTGCGGGCGGAGCGTCGGGGCGTTCTTCGCCGCCGAGGTGGCGGAGCCCTTGGGGCTCGACCTGTGGATCGGACTGCCGGCGCGGGAGGAACACCGGTTCGCCCCGCAGTACGCCGTACACCCCGACCCCACGCCGGAGCAGGTCGCCGGCTTCCTCGCCGGGCTGGGGCTCGCCCCGGACGCGCCGCTGTCCCTCGCGCTGCGGGCGTCGCAGGCGGAACTGGCGGCGGCGGTGGAGGGGCTGACGACCCGCGAGGGGCGTGCGCCGAGCTGCCCGGCGCCGGCGGGATCGGCAACGCCCGCTCGCTGTCCCGGCTGTACGCGGCGCTCATCGGGTCCGTGGACGGGGTGCGGCTGCTGTCCCCGGCCACGCTGGAACGGGCGGTCGTCCCGCACGACGACGTGCCGCCCCCGCCTCCGCTCGACGGCGGCGACCCGGCGGGCCGCTCCCGCTTCGGGCTCGGCTTCGAGCTGCCCCGGAAGGGGCTGCCGATGCTGGGCGCCGGTTCGTTCGGGCACGCGGGGGCGGGCGGGCGGCTGGGGATGGCGGACCCGGGCAGCGGTCTCGCCGTGGGGTACGTGTGCACGGTGATGGCCTGGGAACCGGCGGCCGGACCGGATCCGCGCTGGACGGACTGGACGGAGGCGGTGACCGCGACGGCGGCGGCGCTCTGACCCGTACGGGAAAAGGGGGAGGGGCGGCGCGCCCGGGCGCCGCCCCTCCCGCGCTGTTCAGGCCTCTTCGGGCGCCGTGCGCGGGTCGAGGACGGCGAGCAGGTCCTCGATGGGCTGCTCCATGTCCGTCGACCGGTCGATCAGCCACTGCAGCTGGATGCCGTCGGCCACGGCGACCAGGAGCACGGCCAGCCGCTCCGGGGGGATCGCGGAGCTGATCCGCCCCTCCGCGACCCCGTCCCGGACGAAGTCCGCGACGCGTTCACGCACCACGGGGTAGCGCTCGGCGAAGTGGGCGTGGGCGGGGTGGGCCGGGTCGCTGGCGGCGGCGGCCATCGAGACGAACAGCTCGACCAGGCCGGGCGTCTTCGCGCCCTCCCGGATGATCTCGCGGTAGCCGTACGGATCGGCGCGCTCCACCTGCCGGGCCCGCGCGGTCTCGTCACGCATCCGCAGGACCTGGGTGAGCAGGTCCTCCTTGGAGTCGAAGTAGTGCATCAGCCCGGGCAGGCTGAGGCTGCACTTCGCCGCCACCTTCCGCAGGGAGGTACCCCGGTACCCCTCGGCGGCGAAGATCTCCAGTGCCGCGTGCAGGATCTCGCTGCGCTTGGCCTCGCCCTTCTCGTACGGGCCCCGTTTCGCCATGCCGGTCACCCTAACGCGAGGACGGGGCGGCCACCGACCCGAGCGGGGCCGCGGCGGGCAGCCGGCGGTCCCGGGACAGGCCGCCCAGCCAGCGCGCCGATTCCTTGGGCGTCCGGGCGAAGGTGTCGCGGTCGACCGCGATCAGCCCGAACGTCGGCCGGTAGCTCCCCCACTCGTAGTTGTCGAGGGCGCTCCAGTGCAGATAGCCGCGGACGTCGACGCCCTCGGCCATCACCTCGGCGAGGCTCGCCAGGGCGCGGGCGGTGTAGGCGATGCGGCGCTCGTCGTCGTCGGTGGCGATGCCGTTCTCGGTGACCACGATCGGCACGTGCGGGCCGACGACCTCCGCCGTGTGCCGCACCGCGTCCCCGAGCGCCTCGGGGTAGAACTCCCAGCCGGTGAGCGTCAGTTCGGTTCCTGGGGGCGGGGGCAGGGTGCCGTCGGGGCCGATGCGGTGGCGGGTGTACGCCTGGACGCCGATCCAGTCGTCCTCGCGGGCGGCCTCCAGGAAGACGTCCTCGCGGGGCCGGGCGTAGGCGGTCGCGGCGGACTCGCAGCCCGGCTCGGCCTGGTAGACCTGGTTGGCCACGGTCCAGCCGACCTGGACGCCCGGCACGGTGTCCTTCAGCGCGGCGGTGGCGGCCCGGTGGGCGCGGATCAGGGCCTGGATCACCTCGGGGTCCGGGACGAAGGAGGCCGGGTCGACGGCGGCGGCCCCGGCCTCGCGGGCGGCGTTGGCCCCGTGCGCGACGCTCTCCCAGCCGTGCTCGGCCGCGTGGCGCTTCAGGGCGTACATCAGGGCCATGATGTTGGGCTCGTTGATGGTGGCGACATGGCGGACGCCCGCGCGCAGGATGCCGGCGCAGGTGCGCGCGTAGACCGCGAACAGTTCGTCGGCGCCGGGGGCCGTCCAGCCGCCGAGGTCGCTGAACCACCGGGGCGAGGTGAAGTGGTGGAGGGTCACGACCGGGGTGAGTCCGCGTTCCAGCGCGCCGCGCACCATGGCCCGGTAGTGCTCGACGGCGGCGCGCGAGACCCGGCCGCGCTCCGGTTCGACACGCGCCCACTCGATGCCGAACCGGTAGGAGTCGAAGCCGAGTTCGCGCAGCAGGTCCATGTCCTCGGGCCACCGGTGGAAGCTGTCCGCTGCGTCCCCGCTGGGCTCCTGGACGAAACTCCCGGGGCGGTTCTCCAGGCTCCACCAGTCGCTGGAGACGTTGTTGCCCTCGACCTGGTGGGCCGAGGTCGACGCCCCCATGAGGAAGCCTTCCGGCAGGGCGAAACCGGGTCCGGCCTCGTGCACCATCGGGTTCTCCTTTCGCCCGGAGGCGGGCCGTTCGCCCCCTCCGCGAAAAACGTTCATTGATCGGTTTTCGTGTTAGCGTACAGGTGGCAGCGGTACGGGAGAAGAGGCGGCCGGTCCGGTCCCACTCCGGCACCGAATGCCCGGGGGGCCGGGCCCGCCGGACCTGACACCGTTGGCTCCGGCCCCCTGGCCCACCGGTCCCACCGGTCCCACCGGTCCCACCGCAGGGAGTAGCCCGTGAACGCCGTCATTCCGCACGCCGCCGCCCGACCGTCCTCCCCGGCCGGCACACTGCCCGCCGCCGGCCCCTGGCACGTACGGGCGGCCGACCCGGCGCTGGCGGAAGTCGCCGCGACCGTAGGGGCGCTGCTCGCCCCGCACCTGCCGGACGGGCCCGCCGGGACACCCCGCGCCCTGGTCCTCGGCCTGGACGAGGTGGTGTCCGAGCCGCCCCTCGGGCTCGCCCCCGACGGCGGCGCGGACCCGGTGGACGAGGGCTACCGGCTCCGCGTGGACGCCGATGGCATCACGTGCCACGGCCGCACACCGGCGGGGGTGTTCCGGGGCGCGACCACGGCCCTCCAGCTCATCGCCGCGGCCCGCGGCACCGGCGAACTCCCTTTCCAGGAGCTGACGGACGCCCCGCGCTACGCCTGGCGCGGCCTCATGGTCGACCCGGCCCGCAGCTTCCTCACCCCGGACGAGGTGCGCCGGATCATCGACCTCGCCGCGCTCTACAAGCTCAACGTGCTGCACCTGCACCTCACCGACAACGAGGGCTGGCGCATCGGGCTGCCCGGCATCCCCGCCCTGACGGCACCGGGCACGGAGTTCTACACGGCGGCCGAATACCGCGCGCTCCAGGAGTACGCGACCCGGCGGTTCGTCACCGTCGTCCCCGAGATCGACCTGCCGGGCCACTGCGCGACGCTCCGCGCCGCCGTGCCCGGACTCCCCCCGGCCCCCGCCCCGCCCGGTCTCGCGGACCGCTTCCCGTTCGTGCCCCCGCTCGACCTGACCGACGAGGCGACCCGCGCCGCCGTGGCCCGTGTCCTCGCCGAGGTCTGCGCGCTGACGACCGGCCCCTACGTGCACATCGGCGCCGACGAGGCGTTCGGCGCCACCCCGGAGAGCTTCGACGCCTCCGTACGCGAACTGCGCGCGCTCGTCCGCGAGCTGGGCAAGCGCCCGGTCGCCTGGCAGGAGTCCTCACGCGCCGGGATCGGGACCGAGGACATCGCGCAGTACTGGGTGGACGTGGAGATGATGGACCTCCCGGACACGGCGGAGGGGCTGGCCGCCCGCCCCGAACTCGTGGCCGCCGGGCGGACCGTGGAGATCATCGCGGCGCTGAAGAGGTTCTTCGCCCCCACCGACGACGACCTCCGCCGCACCGTCGAGGGCGGCGGGCGCGTCCTGCTCTCCCCGCAGTCCCACCTCTACCTGGACCGCCCGTACGCGACGGAGTTCGCCCCGCCCGAGCAGTCCGCCGAGGCCGCCCGGCTCGGCTTCGACGGATACCGCCCCCTGGGCGTCCGCCACACGGCGGCATGGGACCCGGGCGCCCACGCGATCCCGGACGCGAACGTCGCGGGCGTGGAGGCCACGGTGTTCGCCGAGAAGTTCAAGGGCTTCGAGGACGTCTCCGTACTCCTGCTGCCCCGGCTGCCCTCGGTCGCGGAGGCCGCGTGGTGCGGGCGCGCGCCCGAGTGGGGCGAGTACCGCGAGCGCCTGGCCCACCACGGCCGCGTCTGGGCCGACCGGGGCCTGCCCTATTTCGCCTCCACGGAGGTGGACTGGCGCTGAGGACCGCCCCTCACGCCTCCACCCCGAGCAGTTCCCCGAACGCCGTGCTCCCCTCCGGTGTCACCTTCACCGCGCGCCCGGAGCCGACGCGGCGGACCCACCCGCGTTCCAGGGCCGCCGTGCACAGCGCCGCGCCCAGGGCGCCGGCGAGGTGGGAGCGGCGCTCGGTCCAGTCCAGGCAGGTACGGACGAGGGGGCGCCGGGTCCCGGCGGGCTGCCGGTAGTCCAGGGTGTCGGCCAGCCAGTCCCGGCCCGCCGGGGTGACCGTGATCCCGGAGCCGGTGTCGACCAGGCCGCGCGCGCACATCGCGTCCGCCAGGTCCACCCCGAGCCGCCCCGCCAGATGGTCGTAGCAGGTGCGCGCCCGGGCCTCGGCGTCGTGGCGGACCGAGGCGCGCAGGGTGCGCGGGCGGGCCGTGCCGGGGGCGTACGCGGCGAGCGCCTCGGTCAGCGCGGCCGCCTCCGGGCCCGCGAGCCGGACATAGCGGTGCCGGCCCTGGCGCTCCTCGGCCAGCAGGCCGCCGGCCACGAGGCGGGAGATCTGCTCGCTGGCGGTGGACGCGCCGACGCCCGCGTGCCGGGCCAGCTCACCGGACGTCCAGGCACGCCCGTCGAGCAGGGCCTCGCAGAAGGCGGCGCGGGTGCGGTCGGCGAAGAGAGCGGCGGTGTCGGCGAGGGAGGACATGCCTCCATGGTGGCGCAGAGACGGTTCGGCGGGGACCGAAGTGTTCCGGGTCTACGGTCGGAGCCATGAGTCACTCGACGACACACGAGTTCCGCCGGTACGCGGAGATCCGGGCGGCCCTCGCGGACCCCGCGCTCGTCCCTCCGGCCCCGGACCCCGTCACCGGCCCGCCCGGTGCGAGCGTCGCCTGGCTGCGGGCCACCGTGGCGAGGTTCGCCTCCGGTGAGCCGCACCGGCGGCGGCGGGCGTTGGTGGAGGCCGAACTCGACCGCCTGTCCCCGGCCGATCTGCACCGGGCGGCCTCGGCGGCCGGCGGGGAGGGGGACCTGCGGACCCGGGTGGTGAGCAGCCTGGCCGCCGCGCTGGACATGCCGGAGCCGGGGCGGATCGCCCGGGACATGGGGGTCGTGGCGGACGCGTACTTCGGCGAGGACGGCGGGACCGAAGCCGACAGGGCCGTCGCCCGGCTGGTCGCGCTGCTCGCGCCGGGACCGGCGGAGGACGAGGCCCGCCTGGAGGCCGTCGCCAACCGCATCGGGCTGCTGGCCCAGGCATGCGCCGCGACGGCTGCGCTGGTCGAGGCCGTCGCGGCGGCCGGGGCCGGGGCGCCGACGGCCCGGGGGCTGCGGGCCGATCCGCCGGTACGTGTCATGCGCCGGGTCGCCGCGCACGCCACCCGGGTCGCCGGACGGGAGATCGCCGAGGGCGACGAGATCCTGCTCGATGTGGTGGCCGCCCAGCAGGAGCACCCCGTGCCGCTCACCTTCGGCGCGCCGCCCCGGGTCTGTCCGGGCAGGGCGCACGCCCTCGCGCTGGCCGAGGGGCTGCTCGGGCGGCCGATGACCCCGTTCGCGCGACTCCACCACCGGGGAAGGGCCCTGCTGCTGCCCAACGCCTGGGACTGCGCGTCGGCCGCCGCACTGGCCGCCGAGGGGTTCGAGGCGGTGGGGACCACCAGTCTGGGCGTGGCGGCGGGGCTCGGTCTGCCGGACGGGGCGGCGGCGACGAAGGAGGCGACCGTGGACCTGGCACGGCGGCTCGGGCGGGGGTCGTTCCTGTTCAGCGTGGACGCCGAGGGGGGCTTCAGCGACGATCCGGCGGAGGTCGCCGGGTTCGCGCGCCGGCTGTACGAGGCGGGGGCGGCGGGGATCAATCTGGAGGACGGGCGGGCCGACGGCACCCTGGCACCGGTGGACCTGCACGCCGCGAAGATCGCCGCGGTGAAGGAGGCGGTCCCCGGGCTTTTCGTCAACGCCCGCACGGACACGTACTGGCTGGGGCTCCAACAGGAGCGGACCGCCGGCCGTCTCGCGGTCTACGAGCAGGCCGGCGCGGACGGCGTGTTCGTGCCGGGTCTTTCGGACCGGGCGGGGATCACCGCGCTGACCGCCGTCCTCGTCACCCCGCTGAACGTGCTGTACAGCCCGGCCGGGCCCGGCATCGACGAGCTGAGCGCCCTGGGGGTGCGCCGGGTCAGCCTGGGCTCACTCCTCTACCGGGAGGCGCTGGCCGGGGCCGTGTCCACGGCAGCCGCGATCCGGGACGGCGGCCAGGTGCGGGGCGGAGCACTCCTGTACGCCGATGTGCAGGCTCTGGCGTCGGGCGCCGGGTCAGGGGGTCGCGGCGGAGACGACGTAGACGACCGGTGACATCGGGTCCGTCATGTCCACGGTGATGTCCTGGGTGGGACGCGGGTCCTTGTTGGTGTGGGTGGTGCCCGCCCAGGAGACGCCGTCACCGAAGTACCAGCCTGCGATCTCGGTGTCGCGCTTGCTGATCGTGACCTTGCCGGGCTCCAGGGCGGCGCGGCCGGTGCCGATGTCGGTCAGGAAGGCGTCCAGGCCGTTGGACGTCGTGCGGAACTGCGCGTACATCCGGCTGGCCTTCCAGTTGTTCGTCTCGTAGTACTGCACGCCGGTCGCGTAGCCGGGGATCGGGACCTCGAAGATGCGGCGCAGCATCCGGGACGGCCAGCCGGGGCGCATCCCCTGCGCGGCGGCCTCGGCGGCCTTGTCCTGGCCGGAGCGGCGGCTCTGACCCGCCGAGATGAGCAGGTATCCGGCGGGGACGCCGATGAGCAGCACGATGATCGTCGCCGTGATCAGGCGTCGGCGGATCAGCCGGCGGCGGGTCTCGGGGGGCGGCCCGTCGCCCTCGTCCGGCGGCGGGGACTGGCGCGGCACGACGGGGTGCTCGGCTGCGGTCATGGGTGTGGGGCCCCTAGGAAGTGCGGGTGTTGCGGTTGCTGCGGAGGGTGCTCGCCGCCTGGTCGTAGATCTGCGCGTACCGCTCGTACCGCTCGACGCGGCGGCGGTTGGTGCGGCGGAAGCGCCGGGCGACCAGCCGGGCGAGGTCCGCCGCGCCGACCATACCGGCCTCCGGGCCGAGCTGCGCCTTGGTGATCCGGGCCTCGGGGCGGTAGCCGCGCCCGGTGAGCTGGCGCTTGAAGGCGTCCCGGGCCGGGCCGATGAGGAGGTCGTCGGCGGCGCTGACCCCGCCGCCGATGACGAAGCAGGAGGGGTCGAGCGCGGCGGCCAGATTGGCGATGCCGACGCCGAGCCACTGGCCGATGTCCTGGAGGAGCTCGACGCACATCGCGTCGCCCTCGCGGGCCAGTTCGGTGATGAGCGGTCCGGTGATGTCCGGGACGTTGCCCTTGACGCGCTCGATGATCCCGTGGGCCACCGGCGAGTCGGCGGCGGCCAGCTCGCGGGCCTCGCGGACCAGGGCGTTGCCGGAGCTGTACTGCTCCCAGCAGCCGCGGTTGCCGCACGGGCAGCGGTGGCCACCGGGCACGACCTGCATGTGGCCGAACTCACCGGCCACGCCGTACTTGCCGCGCTTGACCTGGCCGTCCTCCAGGATCGCGCCGCCGATGCCGGTGCCGAGCGTGATCATGACGAGGTGGTCCTCGCCCCGACCCGCGCCGAAGCGCCACTCGGCCCAGGCGGCGGTGTTGGCGTCGTTGTCCACCATGACGGGAACGACGAGCCGGGAGGCGAGGGCGTCGCGCAGGGGCTCGTCGCGCCAGGCCAGGTGCGGGGCGAAGAGGACCTTGGAGCGGTCCGCGTCGACCCAGCCGGCCGCGCCGATGCCCACCGCGTGCACGTCGTGCCGGTCGGAGAGGTCGAGGACCAGCTCCACGATCGTGTCCTCGACGACCTTCGGGCTCTTGGACTTGTCCGGGGTCTCGGTGCGCACGGTCTCCAGGATCGTGCCGTCGGCGTCCACGACGCCGGCCATGACCTTGGTGCCGCCGATGTCGATGCCGACGGTGGGGACCCGGGGCGCCGTGAGGTGCGAGCGCCTTTCCCGGGTGCCCACGGTCCGCAGGACGGTCGCGCGGGCGGAGCCGCGGTGTGCGAAGTCGCGGTACGTGCTCATCGTCCCTGGGTGTGGATTGGGGTGACCGGGTCAGGAGTGACCCCGGTGGCGGACGGCGCCCGTCTGCCCCGATTCTGCCACCCCGGAAGGGGCGGGGTCGCCGGGCGCCTCCGCTACACGGTGTCGCCGGCCCCCGGTCCGGAGGCGCGCTCCAGCTCGTGGCTCAGCTCCTCCAGCTCGCTGCCGCCCGCCATCTGCCGGGTCAGTTCGTCCAGCGTGACGCTCTCCTTGGTGTGGCTGCCGGCCATGGCACCCCGCTTCAGGAGGACGAACCGGTCACCGACGAGGTACGCGTGGTGCGGGTTGTGCGTGATGAGGACCACGCCGAGGCCGGCGTCCCGGGCGGCCGCGATGTACTTCAGGACGACCCCGGACTGCTTGACGCCGAGCGCGGCCGTCGGCTCGTCCAGGACGAGCACCTTCGCGCCGAAGTGGACGGCGCGCGCGATGGCCACGCACTGCCGCTCGCCGCCGGACAGAGTGCCGATGGGCTGGTCCACGTCGCGCAGGTCGATGCCCATGCGGAGCAGCGCCGAGCGGGTCGTCTCGCGCATCAGCCCCACGTCGAGGCGTTTGAAGGGGCCGGCGCCGGTGGTCGGCTCGGAGCCCAGGAAGAAGTTCCGCCAGACCGGCATGAGGGGGACGACCGCGAGGTCCTGGTAGACGGTGGCGATGCCCCGGTCGAGGGCGTCGCGCGGGTTGGCGAGCGTGGTCTCCTCGCCGTCCACCAGGAACCGCCCGGCGTCGTGCCGGTGCAGCCCCGCGATGATCTTGATGAGGGTGGACTTGCCGGCGCCGTTGTCACCGAGCACACAGGAGATCTCGCCCGCGTGCACCTGGAGGGAGACGCCTTCCAGCGCCTTGATGTTGCCGTAGTACTTGGCCACGTCGTCCAGCTCGACGAGGGCCTGCCGGCCGGTGTCCTTGGGCCCTTCCGGGGCCTTGGGGGCCGTCATGTCGTCGCCTCCGCGCGCTTGCGTACCCATGCGTTGAGCAGGGTGGCCAGGAGCAGCATCGCTCCCAGGAAGAACTTGAACCAGTCCGGGTTCCACTCCGCGTACACGATGCCCTTGCTGGTCATGCCGAAGATGAAGGCACCGACCGCCGAGCCGATCGCGGAGCCGTAACCGCCGGTGATCAGGCAGCCGCCGATGACGGCCGCGATGATGTAGATCAGCTCGTTGCCGACCCCCTCGCCCGACTGCACGACGTCGTAGCTGAACAGCAGGTGCTGCCCGGAGACCCAGGCGGCGAAGGCGACGCCGAGGTAGAGCCCGATCTTGGTACGGATGACGGGGACACCGACCGCGCGGGCCGCGTCCGCGCCGCCGCCGACGGCGAAGATCCAGTTGCCGAAGCGGGTGCGGAGCAGGATCCAGGTGGCGACGGCCACCAGACCGGCCCACCACAGAATCGTCACCTTGAGCTCGACGCCGCCGACCGTCCAGTACGAGGCGAAGAGCTTGCGGGCGGAGGGGAAGCCCTCCATGTTGCCGATGGTCTTCGTGGAGACGGTTCCGCTGATCAGCTTGGTGAAGCCCAGGTTGAGACCGGTCAGCATCAGGAACGTGCCCAGCGTGATGATGAAGCTGGGCAGTTTCGTACGGGTCAGCATGAAGCCGTTGAACGCGCCGATGGCGAGCGTGACCAGCAACGACACGAAGACGCCGACCCAGACGTTGGCGGTCATCTGGTAGCTGAACATCGAGGAGATCAACGCGGAGCTGGTGACCAGCACACCGGCGGACAGGTCGAACTCGCCGCCGATCATCAGGAGCGCGACCGGCGCAGCCATGATCCCGATGGTGGAGGCGGCGTACAGCACGGTTCCGAAGCTGGTGGCGCGCAGGAAGCTGTCGGCGACGACCGCGAAGAAGAGGAAGACGGCGAGCGCGCCGACGACCGAGCCCAGCTCCGGGCGGCCGAGCAGCTTCCGCAGCGGCGAGGTCCGCAGCAGCCGTTCGTCCACGACGGCGGACGATCCGGGCCCGGCGGTCATCGGGTGCCCCGGTCGGCGTACTCGGCGAGCTGGCCGGCGTCCTTGGCGGTGATGATCTGCGGGCCGGTGAGGACCGGGCGGCCGCCGCCGAGGACGTTGCGGTTGTAGCGGTAGAGCCAGAGCAGGTCGACGGCCTCGTAGCCCTGGAGGTAGGGCTGCTGGTCGACGGCGAAGCCGAGGGTCTTGGACTTCAGCCCGGCGGCGACGGTGGCGTTCAGGTCGAAGGTGTCGATCTCGGCCTTGCTGCCGGCGGTCTTCTTCGCCTTGACGGCGGCGTCCGCGAAGGGCGCGCCGAGCGTGACGACCGCGTCGATGTCCTTGTCGGACTGGAGCTTCGCCTCGATGGACGCCTGGACGTCGGGCATGTTGGTGCCCTCCACGTACAGGTTCTGCATCCGGCCGTCGAAGGTCTTCTTCGCGCCGGCGCAGCGCTGCTCGTGGCCCACGTTGCCCTGCTCGTGGAGGATGCAGAGGGCCTTCTTGCGGCCGCGCTTGTTCAGCTCGTCGCCGACGGCCTCACCGGCGATGGACTCGTCCTGGCCGATGTGGGTGAGCGCGCCGTACGCTTCGGACTCGGCGGAGCCCGAGTTCACCGTGATCACGGGGATGCCGGCGCGGACGGCCTTGGCGACGACGTCCTTCAGGGCGTCGGGCTTGGCGAGCGTGACGATCAGCCCGTCGACCTTCTTGTCGATGGCCGCCTGCACCAGCTGGGCCTGCTGCTGGCCCTCGTCGTTGTGCGAGTACAGGAAGTTGATGTTGTCCTTCTTGGCCGCCATGTCGGCGCCCTTCTGGACGATGTCCCAGAAGGTGTCGCCGTCGCCCGAGTGGGTGACCATGGCGAACGTCCAGCGGGGCGTGTTCACCGCGGCCCGGCCTTCGGCCGCGGCCTTGGCCGCACGCTCCTCAGCCCGCTTGCCGCCGGTGCTGCTGCATCCCATGAGGGACACCCCCAGCACCGCCGCAAGCACGGCGCCCATCGCACGTACCCCTGTCCGAACCCTTGCCACGACGCCGTGCCCTTCTTGTGCTGCTCGCTGTGCTGCTGCCGGTGGAGCCGGGGCCCAGTGGTCCCGGCCCGGCTGGGCAAGTATCCCCGAGCCCGTGCCGCCGCAACCCGGAGGGGCACGAAGAGGACGGCGGCGCGTCGCTCACCAGCGCACCGGCAGGCGGCGCACCCCCCGGATCAGCGTGCCGGGCAGCCAGTCGAACGGGGCGCCCTCCGGGTCGGCCTCCAGGCCGGGGCAGCGCTCCAGCAGCGCGCGGATCGCGATGCGGCCCTCCATCCGGGCCAGCGGGGCACCCATGCAGAAGTGGATGCCGTGTCCGAAGGCGAGGTGCCCGCGGGTGTCACAGCGGATGTCGAAGCGGTCCGGCTCGGGGTAGCGGGCCGGGTCGCGGTCGGAGCCGGCGAGCGAGACGAGGACCGCGTCGCCGGTCCCGATGGTCCGGGAGCCGACCTCGACCGGTTCCCGGGCCAACCGGAGGGTCGCCGTCTCCACGGGGCCGTCGTAGCGCAGCATCTCCTCGACGGCGCCGTCGAGGAGCGAGAGGTCGGCGCGGAGCGCGGCGAGCTGGTCGGGGTGGGCGAGCAGGGCGCGTACGCCGTTGGAGATGAGGTTGACCGTCGTCTCGTGGCCGGCGACGAGCAGCAGGAAGGCCATGCCGACCAGCTCGTCGGGGGACAGTGCGTCGTCGTCCTCGTGGCGGGCGGCGATCAGGGCGCTGAGCAGGTCGTCGCCGGGTGAGCGGCGCTTGTCCTCGATCAGCTCCGTGAGGTAGGCGCCCATGGCGCGGACCGCCTCGCCCTCCTCCACCGCGTTCACGGGGGCGACGACGCCGTTGGACAGCTTGCGGAAGGCGGACCGGTCCAGGTCGGGGACGCCGATCAGCTCGCAGATCACGGTCATGGGGAGCGGGAAGGCGAGCGCGTCCACGAGGTCGGCGCGGCCTTCGGGGACCATCATGTCGAGGAGTTCAGCGGTGATCTCCTCGACCCGGGGCCGCAGCGCCTCGATCCGGCGCGGGGTGAACTCGCGCGCGACGAGCTTGCGCAGCCGGGTGTGGTCGGGGGCGTCCATCTCCAGCATGTTGGCGTTGATCGGGTCGCCGCCGGTCTCGCCGGGCAGCGCCCGCCAGTCCTTGCCGAAGCGCTGGTCGGCCAGGACGGCCCGGCCCTCGTCGTAGCCGACGACGAGCCAGATGCTGTCGAACTCGTCGGTGCGGACGAGGTGGACGGGTCCGGCCGCCCGCATCCGCTCGTAGTAGGGGTACGGATTCGCGGTGAAGTCGGCCAACCCGCTGAGATCCACATCGACTTCGGACATGGGCCCGCCCCTCCCCGTCGTGTCGTCCCCGCTCCGAGGACCGGCCCGTTCAGCGTATGCCGGGATGCCTGCCGGGAACGAGGGGCCTCAGGCCGGATTCGATCCGCTCTCGTCGTCCAGCAGACCGGCGTCGTGGACGAGCAGGGCGATCTGGACGCGGTTGTTGAAGCCGAACTTGGCGAGGATGCGGGAGACCTGGCTCTTCACCGTGGCGACGCTGAGGTAGAGCGTCGCGGCGATCTCCGCGTTGGACCGGCCCCGTCCCACGGCGACGGCCACCTCGCGCTCCCGGTCCGCGAGCAGCGCGATCCGCTCGCGCGCCCGGGCGGCCCGGTCCACGCGTTCCTCCTGCCCGGCACCGGCCGCCCGGGCCATGAGCTGCCGGGTGACGGCGGGTGAGAGGACCGGGTCGCCGGCCGCGACCCGGCGCACCGACTCCACGATGCGGGCGGGCGGGGTGTCCTTGAGGACGAAGCCGGCGGCACCGGCGCGGATGGCGCGGAGCACCTGCTCATCGGCGTGGAACGTGGTCAGGACGACGATCTCCGGCGCGTCGGGCCGGGCCCGCAGCGCTTCGGTGGCGGTCAGGCCGTCCATGACCGGCATCCGGATGTCCATCAGGACCACGTCGGGCCGCAGCCGGCCGACCAGTTCCGCGGCCTCGCTGCCGTCGGCGCCCTCGCCCACGATGTCGATGTCGTCGGCGCCGCCCAGCATCAGGGTCAGCCCGGCCCGGACGAGGGGGTCGTCGTCGATGATGAGGAGCCGGACAGGCGCGTCGGTCATGACGCCCACGGTAGCCAGGCCCGCACCGCGAACCCGCCGCCGGGGGTGGGCCCGTGGTCGAGGCGGCCTCCGGCGAGGGTGGCCCGTTCGGTGAGGCCGATGAGCCCCTGGCCGGAGCCGGGGACCGGGGTGAAGGGTTCGGTGGGGGCCGGGTTGCGCACGTCCACGGTGATGCCCTGCCCGGGTCCGCCGGTGACGGCGACGGTGACCTCGGTGCCGGGGGCGTGCTTGCGGGCGTTGGTCAGCGCCTCCTGGGCGATGCGGTAGACGGTGCGCCCGGAGGCGGCGGGCACGGCGTCGGAGTCGGCGAGGCGGTTGTCCAGGGTGACCTTCATGCCCGCCTCCCGGGACTCGGCGACGAGGGCGTCGAGGGTGGCGAGGGTCGGCTGCGGGCGGTTGCCGTCGGGGTCGCCGTCGCGGGGGCCGCGCAGGACGCCGATGATCTCGCGGAGGTCCTGGAGCGCCTCGTGCGCGCTGTCCCGGATGACACCGGCGGCGCGGGCGACCTCGGCCGGGGGCGCGTCGGGGCGGAATTCCAGGGCACCGGCGTGGACGCTGAGCAGGGTCAGCCGGTGGGCGAGCACGTCGTGCATCTCGCGGGCGATGTCCTCGCGGGCGAGCCGCTGGGCCTGCTCGGCGCGGAGGGCCGCCTCGGTCTCGGCGCGCACGGCGCGTTCCCGGAGGGAGACGACGAGCTGGCGCCGGGAGCGCACGATCATGCCCCAGCTGAGGACGAGCAGGATCAGCAGGAGCCCGATGACGGTGGACGCCAGGAACGACGTGTCCGGGTCGGGGCGCAGATACGGCTGTACGGGGGCGACGGCCAGGGCCCCCAGGCCGACGAGGGCGACCGGGCGGAACGGCCGGTGGACGGCCAGGCTGAACAGCGCGACGAGCAGGGCGCCCGCCGCGACCGGTTCGACGGTGGCCAGCAGGGTCAGGACGACGGCGAGCCCGACCGGCCAGCGGCGCCGGAGCCACAGGGCGCAGCAGGCGGCGGCGCCGATGAGGGAGTCCACCAGCACGAAGGTGTCCGATGTGGTGGGGTCGGCCTCGATCGCGGCGAGCGTCGCCAGGCCGATGCCCGCCGCGCAGAGGAACGCCGTGAGGTCGACGGCCCAGTCCCGCACGGTGCGGCGGGTCCGGCCGCGGTCGCCCGGCAGCTCGGGTCCGGCCATCGCCGAGGGCAGCAGCCAGGGGTACTCCGTACGCGTCATGTCGACAAAGCTACGCACGTGGGCGGCGGGTTCCGGGTGTCCGGGGCGCGGGAGCGACCAAAGTCGCGGAGGCGGAGACTTTCGGACCCTGCGGGCAGCCCACCGGCCGACGCGGCGGCGCCGCCCCGGCGGCCAGGCTCGGGGCCATGAAGAAATTCTGCGAGACGGCCGGCTTCCTGGTCTTCGTCCAGGGGGTCGCCGGTCTGCTCCACGTGTGGTTCGACTGGTTCCGCTTCTTCAGCCTGGTGCGGCGGCTGCCGTTCGCCGCCGAGTACCCGCTCTTCGTGTCGATCGTGCTGGTGGTGGCGGGCGCGGCCGTGATGGTCGCGTCGGACGCGATCAAGGAGTGAGCCGGTCAGGGCGCGCCCGGGTCCGCGCTGCGCCGCCCCCAGGCCGTTCCGGCCAGCACCAGCACGGCGCCCGCCGCCCCGGCGAGGCCCAGGCGCTCGCCGCCGATCGCGATGCCGGCGGCGGCGGCCCACAGCGGCTCCGTACCGAGCAGCAGGCTGACCCGGGACGGCGAGGTGCGGCGTACGGACCACATCTGCACGAAGAACGCGAAGAGCGTGCAGAACACCGAGAGGAAGAGGAGCCCGCACCACTCCCGGGCCCCGAATCCGGCGGCGACCGTCCAGGGCGCCGCCCCTGTCCCCGGCGCGGCGGCCAGCACGGCGAAGACGGCTACGGCGCTGCCGAGCTGCACGGTCGTCAGGGAGAGCGCGTCCGCGCCCTCGACCGACTTGATGCGGGCCATGAGCAGGACGTGCAGGGTCCGGGCGAGGGCGGCGGCCAGCATGAGCAGGTCACCGGCCGAGGGGCTGGTGAACCCGCCGCCCTGGGTGAGCAGCACCACCCCGGCCACGGAGAGCCCGGCGGCGGCGAGGAAGGGACCCGTCGGCCGGGTCCGGGTGACGGCGGCCTCGGCGAGCGGGGTGAAGATCATGGTGAGGCTGATGATCAGCCCGGCGTTGGTGGCCGAGGTGTGCACGATGCCGTACGTCTCGACCAGGAAGATCCCGCTGAGCACGAGGCCCAGCAGCCCGGCGCCCCGCCACTGCGCCGCGCTCAGCGCGCGCAGCCTGCGCCACCCGGCGACCGCGAGGACGGGCAGCACGACGGCGAACCGCAGCACGAGCACGGCGACGACGGTCTGCGGGGTGGTGATGCCCTTGGCGGCGAGATAGCTGGACCCCCAGACCACCGCGACCAGCAGGACGGGCAGATCGGTGAGCCAGGCCCGGCGCGGCGGGGCGAGAAGGGGGGCGGGAACGGCGGCGGAGGACAACGGGGCTCCTGCTCTCTCCACAGGGACGACGTGGAGACGGCACCGGCTCGCACTGGGGAACGATCACGCTACCGGCGCCCTCCTAGAATGACGAGCCCCGGACGCGCCCCAGGGCCTGGCCGGGCCGCCCGCACCTCATCGGAGCACGGAGTCACCGGATGGCCGGAACACGCCAGGACGGCAGGGTCGAGCGCGGCAACCGCACCCGGCAGCTGGTTCTCGCCCGGGCGGCCGCGGTCGCCTCGGTGGAAGGTCTGGACGGGCTGTCGCTCGGCCGGCTGGCCACGGATCTCCGGCTGAGCAAGAGCGGGGTGTTCGCGCTGTTCGGCTCCAAGGAGGAGCTTCAGCTGGCGACCGTCCGGGCGGCCGTCGCGATCCACGACGAGCACGTGGTGGTCCCCACCCGCGAGACGCCCGCCGGGCTGGGCCGGGTGCGGCGGATGTGCGAGTCCTGGATCGCCTACTCACAGGACCGGGTCTTCCCCGGCGGCTGCTTCTTCTACGCGGCGCTCGCGGAGTTCGACGCCAGGGAGGGCGCGGTGCACGACGCGCTCGCCGCCGCGCAGGCCGGCTGGTTCGCCTTCGTGGAGCGGCGGATCAAGGAGGCGCGGACCCTGGGCGAGATCCGGGACGACTGCGACGCGGCGCAGCTGGCCTTCGAGATCATCGCGTTCCTGGAACTGGCGAACGGCGACTCGGTGCTGCGCGGCAGCGCGGAGAGCTATACGAGGGCGAGGCGCGCGATCCTGGGGCGGCTCCGGGCGGTGGCGGCGGACCCGTCGTCGGTGCCCGCCGAGGCGTAGAAGGCGCGGGAACGGGCGCGCCCGAGCAAACTAATCGCACGATCGTTCGTCTACTTGTAGGGTCATGGACATCCGCCGCGGAGACCTGCGGCGAGGACCCCGTGTGTGCCAGGAGGAGATCGACCGTGCCGCAGATTCTCTGGAGCACCCGGTGGCAGCCGGGCCCCGCCGCCCGGGCCCTGGAACCCGGCACCGAGGTGGTCGTCGGGGTCACCGAGTTCGTCACGCACCGCCCGTGGCGCACGTTCTCCGTCGGCGCGGCGGGCGTGCGGCTGCGCCGCACCTGGCCCCGGACGCCGGGCGCGGTCGGGATGTGGCTCTGGGCGGACGTGGGCCCCCGGATGGACCGGTCCGGTTCGATCACCGTCTGGACGGCCCAGGAGCACCTGATGGGCTTCGTCGCCCGCCCCGACCACCGCGAGATCGTCCGCGCCCACCGGGACGGGGGCACCCTGCGCTCGGCGACCTGGACGGCCCCTTTCACCAGCCGCTCGGCGGTGTACGACTCCGCGTGGCGGCTGGTGTCCGGGGCCTCGCCGTGGCCCGTGGACACGCTCTGACACACCGTCCGCCTACGAAGGGATCCACCATGGACATCATCGGGCTCGACCGGATCGCGGTGCTGGAATCCGTGCGCGTCGTCGGCAGCGCGGGCCCCGGCGACTGGGACCGCCCCACCCCGTGCGACGGCTGGACGCTGCGCCTCCTGGTGGAGCACATGGGCGCCCAGCACCTCGGTTTCGCCGCCGCCGCGAGAGGTGAGGGGGCCGACGCCGCCGCCTGGGCGCACCGGGCGGCCGGCGACGATCCGGCGGCCTGGTACCGGGAGACGGCCCGGACCGTTCTGGACGCGTTCGCGGCGCCGGGGGCGTCGGAGCGGCGGTTCGCGCTGCCGGAGATCGGCACGGGGACGACGTTCCCGGGGGTCGTCGCGATGGGGTTCCACTTCATCGACTACGTCGTGCACTCCTGGGACGCGGCCGCGACGCTCGGCCTGTCCCTCGCGCTGCCGGACGAGGTGGTGGAGGCCGCCCTGCCCCTCGCCCTGCGCGTCCCTGACGGACCGGTGCGCGAAGGACCGGGCGCCGCCTTCCGGCCCGCGCTGCCGGTGACGGACGGCGGCCCGCTCCCCCGCGTGCTGGCGGCGCTCGGCCGGTCGCCGGACTGGCGCTGACGCCCCGGATTCGGCGTCCAATTCCCGCCGGTGTCCGGGGCGCCGAACGACTTTCCTGGTTCCTGTCAGCACGACCGGCAACGGACAGGAACCACGATGAACACGACCCCGACCACCCCCCGCACCGCGCTCGTCACCGGCGGCAGCCGGGGCATCGGCGCCGCGACCGCCCTGCGGCTGGCACGGGACGGCGCCGACGTGGCGCTGACCTACGTACGGGACGAAGGCGCCGCCAAGGAGGTGGTGGCCGCGATCGAGGCGACCGGCCGCCGCGCGGTCGCCCTGCGCGCCGACTCGGCGGACCCGGAGGCCGCCGCCTCGGCGGTGCACCGGGCGGTCGCGGAGCTGGGGCGGCTGGACATCCTGGTGAACAACGCGGGGATCGGCGTCCTCGGCCCCATCGCCTCTCTCACCCCCGCCGATGTGGACCGGGTCCTCGCCGTGAACGTCCGGGCGGTGTTCCTCGCCTGCCGGGCGGCGGCCGAGGTGATGGAGGACGGGGGCAGGATCATCTCCCTCGGTACGGCCCTGAGCCGGCACGCGGGCGGACCCGGCGGAACGCTCTACGCGATGAGCAAGTCCGCGCTCTCCGGCCTGACCAAGCCGCTGGCCCGCGAACTGGGTCCGCGCCGCATCACGGTCAACCTGATCCAGCCGGGGGCCGTGGACACCGACATGAACCCCGCCGACGGCCCGTTCGCCGACGGCCAGCGCGCGGCCAACGCACTGGACCGGTTCGGCACGGCGGAGGAGATCGCCGCGCTGATCTCGTACCTCGCCGGCGCGGAGGCCGCCTTCGTCACCGGCGCCGAACTGGTCGTGGACGGCGGCCACGCCGCCTGACGCCGCCCTGCCGCCCGCCGCCTCCCCGCCTACGCTGGGCGGGGAGGCATGCCCGTAACGGCAGGCGAGACGAAGGGACGATCATGTCCGGTATCCCGGTGCACACCCTGAACGACGGCCGTACGATCCCGGCGGTCGGACTCGGTACCTATCCGATGGACGACGACGCGGCGGAGAAGGCCGTCGCCGGAGCCCTCGACCTCGGCTACCGGCTCGTGGACACCGCGCTGAACTACGGCAACGAGACCGGTACGGGACGCGGCGTCGCCCGCAGCGGAGTACCGCGCGAGGAGGTCTTCGTCACGACCAAGGTGCCCGGCCGGCACCACGGCTACGAGAAGACGCTCGCCTCGTTCGAGGAGTCCCGGAGCAACCTCGGCCTGGACTACGTGGACCTCTATCTCATCCACTGGCCGCTGCCCAAGGTGGGGCTCTACGTGGACACCTGGCGGGCGCTCGTCAAGCTGCGCGAGGACGGGCTCGTCCGGTCCATCGGCGTCTCCAACTTCACCGCCGAGCACCTGAAGCGGCTGGAGGAGGAGACGGGCGTGGTGCCCGCCGTCAACCAGGTCGAATTGCACCCCCGGCTGCCCCAGGAGGAGCTGCGCGCGGTGCACGCGGCGATGGGGATCGTCACGCAGAGCTGGAGCCCGCTCGGGCGCGGCCGGGACCTGCTGGCCGACCCGGAGGTGGTGGCGGTCGCCGAGGCGCACGGCGTCACCCCGGGGCAGGCGGTGCTGCGCTGGCACACCCAGCTCGGAGCCGTACCGATCCCGAAGTCGGCCGATCCGGGGCGGCAGCGGGAGAACCTGGACCTGTTCGGGTTCGAGCTGACGCCCGAGGAGCTGGGGCGGATCTCGAACGGGCGGCGGGAGCGGTTCGGCGGCGACCCCGAGGAGCACGAGGAGTTCTGACGCCCCCCGCGCTCGTCGGAGTACGCCGCGTCAGCCGCCGAGTTCGGCGTGGCGGGCGGCCAGCCGGGCCGCGCCGCGTCCGGTGAGCGAGCCGAAGAGGCGGAGCCGTGAGATGCCGCCGTCCGGGAAGATGTCGATCCGCACCTGGTCGGCGCGTACGGCCTCGGGCAGCACGAAACGGTGGTCGGTGTCGGGCTGCAGCCGGGTCCGGGGCAGGAACTCGGTCCACGCGCCGGTCTCCGCGTCCCGGGCGGTGAGCCGGGCCCAGCCGGCCGCGTTGCCCTTGAGGTAGGCGGTGTCGATCTCGACGGCGCGGATGTCCGCCTCCGCCACCAGGTGGTAGTGGATCCAGTCGTTGCCCCGGTCGCGACGGCGGCGGGTCTCCCAGCCGTCGTCCATCTTGTGGGAGCGGCCGGGCTGGATGGTGTTGGTCGCCGGGGAGTAGAAGCGGTCGGAGGCGTCCTCGACCCGGCCGCCGTTCTCCAGGGCGACGACGTCGAACGTACCGAGCGCGGCCAGCCAGGCGGGGTCCGGGGCGACCTCGCCGTAGACCCGCAGGCGGGCGACGCCGCCGTCCGGGTGCTGGTTGAGCCGCAGGTGCGTGAAGCGGCGCTCCACGTCGACGGCGAACCCGTTGGCCGCGTGGCCGCCCACGGCGGTGCGGGGGACGAGCGTCGTCCACTTGACGTCCGGCGCGAGCAAGTCCTCGGGCGAGGGCGAGCCGGGCATCGATACGGCCTCGACGGAGACGGCCTGCGGGTAGTTGCCGCGGAAGTGGGCGGTGTCCACGACCAGGCCGCGCACGATGCCGGGGGCGCCGAGCCGGATCAGCGCCCAGTCGTGGTCCTCGTCCACCGGGTGCGGCCGCTCGGCGCTCGCACCGCGCCGGCGGCGGGTCTCCCAGCCGTCCATGATCTTGCCCTTGTGCCCGAACCGCTCCGGGTCGAAGTGGGCGGGTTCCGGCTTGAGCAGGTTCTCGCGCTCCGCGAAGAACTCGTCGTTGGCGGCGATCACGCCCGCGCCGAGCCGTCGGTCGGCGAGGTCCACGAGGTGGGTGAAGGGGAGGTCCGCGGTGCGGTAGTCGGCGTACGGGTCGCCGCCGCCGTACGGATTCGCGTCGCCGGTGAAGTGCGTTGTCGCCGTCATGCTCGGGATTCCCTTGTCTGGAGGCGGCCGGTGGGTTCGCCGAGGACGCCGTCGGCGGCGATGCGTACGCCGCGCAGCCAGGTGGAGCGCACCACGCCGTGCAGGGTGCGGCCGGCGTACGCGGTGACCTGGTTGCGGTGGAAGAGCTCGGCCGGGTCGACGGTGAAGGTGGCGTCGGGCGCGAGGACCGCGAAGTCGGCGTCGCGGCCCGCTTCGATGGCGCCCTTGTGGTGCAGCCCGGCCAGTGCGGCGGGGGCGGCGGACATCCAGCGGGCGACGTCGTCCAGGGTGTGGCCGCGCCGGCGGGCCTCGGTCCAGATGGCCGGCAGGCCGAGCTGGAGGGAGGAGATCCCGCCCCACGCGGAGGCGAAGTCCGGGGTCTTGAGGTCGGTGGTGCACGGCGAGTGGTCGGAGACGATGCAGTCGATGGTGCCGTCGGCGAGCCCCTGCCACAGCGCGTCCTGGTTGGCGGCCTCCCGGATCGGCGGGCAGCACTTGAACTCGGTGGCCCCGTCGGGGACCTCCTCCGCGGTGAGGGTGAGGAAGTGCGGGCAGGTCTCGACGGTGAGCCGGACGCCCTCGCGCCGGGCGGCGGCGATCAGCGGCAGCGCGTCGCTGGACGACAGGTGCAGCACGTGGACGCGGGCGTTCAGCCGCCGGGCGTGGGCGATCAGGCCCTCGATGGCGGTGTTCTCGGCGTCGCGCGGCCGGGACGCCAGGAAGTCCGCGTAGGCCGGTCCGGCCTGCTGCGGCGCGGAGGCCAGGTGGTGGGGGTCCTCGGCGTGCACGATGAGCAGCCCGCCGAAGCCGGCGATCTCGGCCATGGACCGGGCCAGCTGCTCCTGGTCCAGCTCGGGGAACTCCTCGACGCCGGACGGCGACAGGAAGCACTTGAAGCCGAACACCCCGGCCTCGTACAGCGGGCGCAGATCCTTGACGTTGGTCGGGACCGCGCCGCCCCAGAAGCCGGTGTCGACGTGCACCTTGGGCTCGGCGACGCCCTGCTTGATCCGCAGGTTCTCGACCGTGGTGGTGGGCGGCAGCGAGTTGAGGGGCATGTCGAGCAGCGTGGTGATGCCGCCGGCCGCCGCCGCGCGGGTGGCGGTCCAGAACCCCTCCCACTCGGTGCGGCCGGGGTCGTTCACATGGACGTGGGTGTCCACGAGGCCGGGCATGAGGACGTCGTCCCCGAAGTCCTCGAGGCGGGCGCCGGCCGGCGCCTCGGTCTCATGGGGCAGAACGGCGTCGATGGTCCCGCCGGTGACGGCGACCGATGCGGGCCGGGTCCCCTCGGGGGTGACGACGCGCGTCGAACGCAGTAGCAGCTTCACGTCCGGACCGGACACCGGTGCTCCTCACTTCGCACTTTCAACGAACTGTTGAAGGAGTCTTCACTCGGGAGCGTGCCCCGTCAAGACCTCTTCCCCGCACCCCGCCCGCTTCCGGCGCCGCACTGGAGGTTTCCACAAAGTAAAAGGTAAATTTCGGAGTGCGGAACGTAGAATGGGCCAGGTGCTGCGCGGCCGGGGCACCGCCCGGCCTGCGGACACCCGGACAAACGGGCGCTGACCGGCCCTGACGGCCCTCGTCGACTGTGGGCCGATCGGAAAGGGCCCGGTAGGCTGCTGCCTTGCTCCTCCGCCTCGAAAGGACCGTTGACGTGCCGCCGTCCCACGCCAGCACTTCCGACTCCAAGCCCGCCGGATCCAGCGGTGGTGTGCAGTCCCTTGAGCGCGCCTTCGACCTGCTGGAGCGGATGGCCGACGCGGGGGGCGAGGTCGGCCTGAGCGAGCTCTCCGCGAGCAGCGGACTCCCGCTGCCCACGATCCACCGCCTGATGCGCACGCTGGTCCTGTGCGGTTACGTACGTCAGCAGCCCAACCGGCGTTACGCGCTCGGCCCCCGCCTCATCCGCCTCGGCGAGTCCGCCGCACGGCTGCTCGGCACCTGGGCCCGCCCCTATCTGGCCCGGCTGGTCGAGGAGACCGGCGAGACGGCCAACATGGCGCTGCTCGACGGCGACGAGATCGTGTACGTGGCGCAGGTGCCGTCCAAGCACTCGATGCGCATGTTCACCGAGGTGGGCCGCCGGGTGCTGCCGCACTCCACGGGCGTCGGCAAGGCGCTGCTCGCGCACACCCCGCCGGACGAGGTGCGCGCCCTGCTCGCCCGCACCGGGATGCCCGCCGCCACGGAGAAGACGATCACCACGCCCGACGGCTTCCTGGAGGCGCTGGACCAGGTGCGCCGGGTGGGCTACGCGGTGGACGACAACGAGCAGGAGATGGGGGTCCGCTGCCTGGCGGTTTCGGTGCCCAACTCCCCCACCTCCGCCGCGATCTCGATCTCCGGCCCGGCGGGCCGGGTCACCGAGGCGGCCACCGAGCGGATCGTGCCGATCCTTCAGCAGGCGGCCAAGGAACTGTCGGACGCGCTGGCGAGCAGCGGTACGGCGGGCTGAGAGGCCACGAGACGGGCCCGGACCTCCGCGAGGTCCGGGCCCGCCCGCGTCTCAGGCCGGCGCCGGGGCCGTGAGGCGCCCGTCCACCATCGTGACCGTCCGGTCCACGCGGTCGAGGTGGGCGCGGTCGTGCGTGACCAGGACCGTCGCCGTGGACCGCTGCCGGGTCAGCGTCACCAGCAGGTCCAGGACGGCCGCGCCGCGCTCGTGGTCCAGGGCGCTGGTCGGCTCGTCCACGAGCAGGAGGGCGGGGTCGTTCATCAGGGCCCGGGCGATGTTGATCCGCTGGCGCTGGCCGCCGGAGAGCTGGTGGGGCCTGCGGCCGGCCTGCCCGGCGAGACCGACCGCGTCGAGCAGGTCGAGCGCCCGGGCCCGGGCGGCCCCGGCCCGGCCGCCCGAGAGGTGCGTCATGACCTGGAGCTGTTCGACCGCGGTCAGGGACGGCAGCAGGTTGGGCTGCTGGAAGACGATGCCGACGCGCTCCCGGCGCAGCGCCGCCTTCTCCGCGCGCCCGAGCCCCGTGGTGTCCGTACCCGCGACGACGACCGCCCCGTCGTCCGGGGCGACCAGGGTCGCCGCCACCGCGAGGAGGCTCGACTTGCCGGAGCCGGACGGGCCGACGACGGCGGTGAGGGTGCCGGCGGGCACATCGAGCGCGACGCGGTCCAGCGCGGTGAGGCGCCCGTCGCCGTCCGGGTAGGTGAGGGTGACATCGGTGAGCGTGAGGGTCATCGGGCACTCCCGAGCGCGGTGAGCGGGTCGACGGCGGTGATCCGCCGGATGGACAGGGCGGCCCCGGCCGCGCCGAGCGCGATCATCACGGCGGCCGGGACGAGGACCGTCGCCGCGTCCAGGACGAACGGCACGGCCCCGCCGGAGACCAGGGCGCCGATGCCGGAGGCGAGGGCGGTGCCCAGGCCCGTACCGACGACGAGCATCACGACGGCCTGCCCGAGCGCGTCCCGCAGCAGATACGGGGTGGAGGCGCCCAGCGCCTTGAGCACGGCGACGTCGCCCCCGCGCTGGATCGTCCAGACGGTGAAGAACGCGCCGATGACCAGGGCCGAGATGGCGAAGAGGAAGCCGCGCATCAGCTGGAGCGAGCCGTTCTCGGCCTGGTAGGAGCCGATGGCGGTCAGGGAGTCGTCGAGCGAGAGGGTGCGGGTGCCCGCCGCCCGGTCACCGGCGGCCAGATCGGCGGCGCCGCTGGTGGCCAGGGCGATCACGGTGGCGCGCCCGTCCCCGGCCCCCGACCGCCGCCAGTCGGCGAGGTCGGTCCACACGACCGGGGTGTGGCTGTACGAGGCGTCGCCCGCGACGGCGGCCACGGTGGCCTCCCGGCCGCCGAGGGTCAGCCGGTCGCCGGGGCGTACGCCCAGCTCGTCGGCGCCCGCGCCCGAGAGCACCACCTCGCCGGGGCCGACCCGGGCGGGCGCCAGGCCGCTGCCGGGCTCGACGCCGAACGCGGAGACGGCGGCGGTGCGCTCCCCCGTACCGGCGGTGGCGTTCAGGGTGCGGATGCCGAGCGGGTGCGCGGACTCCACACCGGGCTGCCGGGCCCATGCGCGTACGGCGTCCTGACCGACGGACGAGTCGGTGAAGGACACCGCCCGGCCGGCCGGTGGCGCGGCGAACGCCAGGTGGTCGGCGTTCAGTCCGGTGACGGCCGAGGTGTTCTCCCGGGCCAGCCCGGCGGTGAGGCCGGACAGCAGGCCCACGAGCAGGGTGATCAGCACGATCACCGTGCCCATGAGCGCGAACCGGCCCTTGGCGAACCGTAGGTCTCTCCATGCGACGAACATGGATCCAGCGTCGTTTCCCCCCGCTCCGGAAACATCGCCCCCGGGCTGGTGACGACATCAACCTTTCGATTGACCGGCCGCGGGCGGCCCGCGCCTACGCTGGATCCATCATGGAAACGCGTGTCCATCCCCCGGTCGCCGCCGCGCTGCGGATGTGTCTGCACGGGCTGCTGCTCGGCCTGCTGGCGCTCGCCGCCGTCAAGGCCGTCGCCGACGGCGGCCGGCACCCGGGCGCGGTGACGGCGGTCGCCGGTGTGCTCGCCGCGGTGTACGCGGCGGGCGCGGCGGCCAGGTTCGTGCAGCCGGGGACCCGGGCGGGCGCGGGGTGGCTGGCGGCGCTCGGGGTGCTGTGGGCCGCACTGCTGGTGCTGTCTCCGGACGCGCTGTGGGTGGCCTTCCCGCTCTACTTCCTCCAGCTGCACCTGCTCCCGACGCGCTGGGGCCTGCCCGCCGTGGCGGTGACGGCGTGCGCCGCCATCGCGAGCTTCGTGCTGCACGGGCAGGCGGTCACGCCGGGCACGTTCATCGGTCCGCTGCTCGGCGCGGCCGTCGCCGTCGCCACGGTCCTCGGTTACGAGGCGTTGTTCCGGGAGAGCGAACGGCGCCGCGAGCTCATCGAGGAGCTGGTCGCGACGCGTGCGGAGCTGGCCGAGGCGGAGCGCACCGCCGGCACCCTGGCGGAGCGCGAGCGGCTGGCCCGGGAGATCCACGACACCCTCGCGCAGGGCCTGTCCTCCATCCAGCTGCTGCTGCGCGCCGCCGAGCGCGCGCTGCCCGAGGACGCCCCGGCCGCCGCCCATGTGCACCGGGCCCGCGAGGCGGCGCAGGACAACCTCGCCGAGGCGCGCCGCTTCGTCCGCGCGCTGACCCCGCCGGACCTGGCGAACGGCTCCCTGACGGCCGCCCTGGAACGGCTGTCCGCCCGCTCCACGACGCCCACGCTCACCGTGCGGTTCGCGGCGAGCGGCACGCCGGTGGAGCTGCCGACGCCGTACGAGGTGGCGTTGCTGCGGACCGCCCAGTCGGCACTGGCCAACACCGTGCGGCACGCCGCTGCGGGGCGGGCGGAGATCACGCTGAGCTTCATGGACACCTCGGTGTCGCTGGACGTGGTGGACGACGGACGCGGCTTCGCTCAGGACGCCCCGGCGGTCGGCGCCACGGAGTCCGGCGGCTTCGGGCTGCCCGCGATGCGCTCCCGGGCCCGGTCGCTCGGCGGCACCCTCAGCGTCGAATCGGCGCCCGGCCAGGGCACCGCCGTCGCGCTGACCCTGCCGCTGCCGGTGGACCGGGCCGGCCGGGAGGCGGCATGAGCGCGACGCCCGTCCGGCTGCTGCTCGCCGACGACCATCCAGTGGTACGGGCGGGGCTCCGGGCCGTCCTGGACACCGAGCCGGACTTCCGGGTCGTCGCGGAGGCCGCCACCGCCGAGGAAGCCGTCGCCCGGGCGGCGGCGGGCGGGCTGGACGTCGTGCTGATGGACCTCCAGTTCGGCGCCGGGATGCACGGCTCGCAGGCGACCGCCGCGATCACGGCGGCGCCGGACGCGCCCCGGGTGCTGATCCTGACGACGTACGACAGCGACGCGGACATCCTGGCGGCGGTCGAGGCCGGGGCGGCCGGCTACCTGCTGAAGGACGCGCCGCCCGAGGAGCTGGCGGCGGCGGTCCGTACGGCCGCCGCCGGGCGCTCGGCGCTGGCCCCGGCCGTAGCGCACCGGCTGATGGACCGCATGCGCACCCCCGCCCAGGCGCTCACCAAGCGCGAGCTGGAGGTGCTGCAACTCGTCGGCGAGGGCCTGTCGAACGCGGAGATCAGCAAGCGGCTGTTCCTGAGCCAGGCGACCGTGAAGTCCCACCTGGTGCACGTCTACGCCAAGCTGGGTGTCGACTCGCGCACGGCCGCCGTGGCGGCGGCGACGGCCCGCAGGCTCATCCGCCGCTGACGCCCCACCAGTTCAGCGCTGCGGCGGCTCCCCGAAGAGGTCGACGGCGACCCGGACGTCCCGCAGGGCCGCGGCCAGTGCGCTGACCGAGCCGATCGCCCCCGCGATCAGCAGCAGCGAGCGGCGCAGCCGGGGGATCTCGGGCGCCCCGCTGCGCGCCATCGCGTCCAGCGCCGCGAGTTCGTCCTCGGCGATGGCGCGGTCGGGGAACCGCCCCGGGTGGCCGGCCAGGGCCCGCCGGAGCCGGGAGACCGCCGTGCGCAGCTCCGCCACTCTGGGGTCCTCACCGCTGCCGGTGACCCGCTCCTGCCCGACGCTCTTCAACAAAGCTCCCCCTCGCACGTCCTTGTGCCAGTGTCGTTCCGACCGGTCCCCGCACCATGGTCAAGTGTCCGGGGATGCGGGCAAGTTAACGCCATAAAAGGTGCCGGGCGCCACTCCGCGTACGTAACACACGCCATAGAGGTACGAGGCGGTGGGGCGGGACCGGCCGCCGTGGGGTATCCAGGCGGCATGACATACGCACGGATCGCCGGACTGCTGCTCGCCGCGGGCGGGGGCCGCCGGCTCGGTGGACGCCCGAAAGCCCTGCTGGGACACCGTGGCGGGCTGCTCGTCGAACACGCGGTGCGCACGCTGCGCGAGGGCGGCTGCGGCCCGGTCCACGTGGTGCTCGGCGCCTCGGCCGACGAGGTCGCGGCCCGGGCGGAGCTGGACGGCTGCACCGTGAGCGTCAACCCGGAGTGGACCGAGGGCATGGGCTCCTCGCTGCGGACGGGGCTGGACGCGCTCGCGGGGACGGGCGCGGACGCGGCGCTCGTGCTGCTGGTGGACCAGCCGGGCATCGGGGCGGAGGCGGTGGCCCGGGTGCGCGCGGCGTACCGGGACCGGACGAGCCTGGCGGCGGCCTCGTACGCGGGGGAACGCGGGCATCCGGTGCTGTTCGGGGCGGACCGGTGGGCGGACATCGCGGCGGGTGCGGTGGGCGACCAGGGGGCGCGGGCCTATCTGCGGGCACACCGGGAGGCGCTGACGCTGGTGGAGTGCGGCGATGTGGCACAGGCGTACGACATCGACACTCCGGCGGACCTTTCGCACCTGGAGTGAACGCCCTGGCACGCTGCGCCAGCACCCCGGCTGTTCTGTCGACCCGAAGAATCTCGACATCAACAAACCATTGAACTTCCACCATGAGGAAACTACTATCCACTGATCAGAAGCCCTCTGCACCTCAGACGGCGGCCACAGCCGTATCCCGGAGCCCTGGCACGCCGTGCCAATCGGGCGGCCCGGCGGCCGTGACGCCGTCCGCACCGCCCGCTGAAGGAGTGACAGCTCATGTCCGCACCAGCGCCGTCCTCGCTGGCCATCGTCGATGCCGAGCCCCTGCCCCGGCAGGACGAGGTCCTCACCCCCGCGGCCCTCGCGTTCGTGGCCGAGCTGCACCGCCGGTTCACGCCCCGGCGCGACGAGCTGCTCGCCCGCCGCGGTGAGCGCCGGGCCGAGATCGCCCGCACCTCCACCCTGGACTTCCTCCCGGAGACCGCGGCGATCCGTGCGGACGACTCCTGGAAGGTCGCGCCGGCCCCGGCCGCGCTGAACGACCGCCGGGTGGAGATCACCGGTCCGACCGACCGCAAGATGACCATCAACGCCCTGAACTCGGGCGCGAAGGTCTGGCTCGCCGACTTCGAGGACGCGTCCGCTCCCACCTGGGAGAACGTCGTCCTCGGCCAGCTCAACCTGATGGACGCGTACAACCGCTCCATCGACTTCACGGACCCGAAGTCCGGCAAGGCGTACGCGCTGAGGCCGGCCGAGGAGCTGGCGACCGTCGTCACCCGCCCGCGCGGCTGGCACCTGGACGAGCGCCACCTCCAGCTCGACGGCACCCCGGTGCCCGGCGCGCTGGTCGACTTCGGCCTGTACTTCTTCCACAACGCCCAGCGCCTGATCGACCTCGGCAAGGGCCCGTACTTCTACCTCCCGAAGACGGAGTCGCACCTGGAGGCCCGCCTCTGGAACGACATCTTCGTCTTCGCGCAGGACGAGCTGGGCATCCCGCAGGGCACCGTCCGCGCCACGGTCCTGATCGAGACGATCACCGCCGCGTACGAGATGGAGGAGATCCTGTACGAGCTGCGCGACCACGCCTCCGGGCTGAACGCGGGCCGCTGGGACTACCTGTTCTCCATCGTGAAGAACTTCCGTGACGGCGGCGCCAAGTTCGTCCTGCCGGACCGCAACGCGGTGACGATGACCGCCCCGTTCATGCGGGCGTACACCGAACTTCTCGTCCGCACCTGCCACAAGCGCGGTGCCCACGCGATCGGCGGCATGGCGGCCTTCATCCCGTCCCGCCGCGACGCCGAGGTCAACAAGGTCGCCTTCGAGAAGGTCAAGGCCGACAAGGACCGCGAGGCGAACGACGGCTTCGACGGCTCCTGGGTCGCCCACCCGGACCTCGTCCCGATCGCCATGGCCTCCTTCGACGCGGTCCTCGGCGAGAAGCCGAACCAGAAGGAGCGCCTGCGCGAGGACGTCTCCGTGGCGGCCGGCGACCTGATCGCCATCGACACCCTGCACGCCAAGCCCACGTACGACGGTCTGCGCAATGCCGTCGCCGTCGGCATCCGTTACATCGAGGCGTGGCTGCGCGGCATGGGCGCGGTCGCCATCTTCAACCTGATGGAGGACGCGGCCACCGCCGAGATCTCGCGCTCGCAGATCTGGCAGTGGATCAACGCGGACGTGGTCTTCGAGAACGGCGAGCACGCCACGGCGGACCTGGCCCGCAAGGTCGCCGCCGAGGAACTGGCCGCGATCCGCGAGGAGATCGGCGCGGAGGCCTTCGCCGCCGGCCAGTGGCAGGAGGCCCACGACCTCCTCCTCCAGGTCTCCCTGGACCAGGACTACGCGGACTTCCTGACCCTGCCCGCGTACGAGCGGCTGCGCTGACGCCGTTACGCTCCCTGCCCCGCCCCCTCGCGTACGCGTCCGGGGGCGGGGCTTCCGCGTTCAGCCGGCGCGGATCGAAATGACCTCGTGGAGCATGGCCGCGCTGGTGGCCGGGCCGTTGCAGGTGAGTTGGTGCGGTGGGGCGCGGTGGGCGGTGACCTCCACGTCGTACGCGGTCGCGCGGGGCGGGGGGCCGGTGACGCGGATCAGCCAGTGAGGGCCGGACCGGGAGGTGCCGGTGACCGTGTAGGCGTGGCGGGCGGCCGGGCCGTAGCGGGCGAGTACGGCGGCGAGGGCCGCCTGCTGGGCCGGGAAGAGATCGGTGTAGCCCCGCAGGTGCTCGGCGTCGACGCGCCCCGCGAGGTGCTGTTCGACGACGGCGACGGACGAGGCGGCGTCCAGGCCGCCGTAGTAGACGCCGTCGGGCGCGACCAGCACATTGGCGGCGAAGCGGTCGCCGCCCACGTGCGTGCACTCCCACACCAGGTCCGCCCACCGCTCGCTCAGCGCGCCGGCCACCGGGCGTCCGCGCAGGGCGCAGCAGGTGTCGTGCCGGCCGTGGGCGCAGACGAGGACGACCGGCGGGTGCCCGGGCTCTCCGGGTGCGCCGAGCGCGGCGGCGGCGAGGGCCAGGTCCTCGTCGCGTTCCCAGGTCCCCCACTGCTGGCGGTGCGCGCCGGTGGCGTCGTACCGCAGGACGGCCCAGCGCGGGGGGCCCGCGTCCACGGGGCGGCGCCCGTGGCGCCGGATCAGGAGGATGCGGGCGCGCACCGCCCGGGCCGCTTCGTAGAGCAGGGACTTGGTGACGGGGTCGAGCGCGAGGCCGTCGTAGCCGTTGGCGGGCCAGGGCGCGTGGTACTCCACGAGGACCCACACCAGGCCGTACGGGGCGGTGCCCGGGAGCGCGTCGCCGCGGGCCCGGGCGGCGTCGGCGCAGAAGAAGCGTTCCGCTGTCACTGAGCGGCCGGGACGAGGACTCCGGCGCGCAGCAGCCTTCCCGCGCAGGCGAGGCCGAGGTCGCCGGCGGTGCGCACCTCGCCGGCGAGCAGGCGGGCCAGGGCCGGGAGGTCCGCCTCCGGGAAGTCCAGCCGGCCGACCCGGGTGACCAGGCGGCGGCCCTCCAGGCGGGCTTCCAGCGCGCCCCGGAGGCGGACCGGGGTGCCGGGGCCGAGTCCGTTGACGGCGGCGAGCTGGGCGAGCGGGCCGAGCGGTGCGGGGCGGGCCTGGGCGCGCCGGGCGCGGTGGAAGTCCGGGGCGGGATCGGCGCCGGCGAGGGCCGCGACGAGGCGTTCGCGTACCGGAGCGGTCTCCTCGTCCGGGCCGGCCACGCCGAGCGGGAGGGAGCCGCGCATCCAGGGGTCCTCGCGGAGCTCGGCGAGCGCGGCGCGCATCAGCTGTTCGGCGAGCGCGTACCGGGTCCAGGTGTGGACGCCGAGCGTCAGGTGGACCGCGACCTCGCCCTGCGCCTCGGCGGCGTGCAGCCAGCCGCGCGGCAGGTAGAGGACGTCGCCCGGTCCGAGCACGGTGTCGAGATGCGGTTCGCCCGCGGCGGCCTCCGTGACGGCGCCGCGGTGGCCGGTCCAGGGCTGGTCGCGCAGCGGGTCGGGGTGCACGGGGCGGTGGACGATCCAGCGCTTGGCGCCCTCGATCTGGAGCACGAAGACGTCGTGGACGTCGTAGTGCGCGTCGAAGCCGCGGTTCTGCGGCGGGGTGACATAGGCGTTGGCCTGCACCGGGTGGCCCAGTTCGGCGGCGAGCGCGGCGGTGAGGTCGCCGACCGGGGCCCAGGTGCGCTGGAGCGCTTGCAGGACGAGGGTCGCGCCGTCCGCGAACTCCCGCCACAGCGCGGTGTCGTCGGCCTGGTCGCCGATGGTGGCGCCGGCCCCGGCGGGCGAGGTGAACGAGGCGTAGGGCAGCGTGGCGCCGTTCTTGGCGACGCGGAGGAACGGCGTACGCAGTCCGCGCCGGGAGAGGAGTTCGTCCACGGCGGCGGCCGAGAAGAGGTCGGAGAAGTCACCGGCCCGGCGGGTGAGCAGCGCCTCGCGGCCCCAGAAGTCGCGGGCGAACGCGTCCCGGCCGGTGCCGGGTGTCAGGCGCGACTCCAGGACCCCGGGGGCCGCCGTCGCGGCCGGGGGGTCCTGGGTGCCGGTCGGGGATGTGCTCAAGAACGGTCCGCGCCGCCGTCGGCCCCGCCGTCCTGGACGCCGGGCGTACCCGCCGCTCCGCCGTCGGCCGGACCCTCGGCACCACCGTCCGCGCCGCCGTCCTGGACGCCGGGCGTACCGGCCGCGCCACCGTCCGCAGGACCCTCGGCACCACCGTCGGCGCCACCGTCCGCCCCGCCGTCGGCGCCGCCGTCCGCCCCGCCGTCATGCACGCCCGGCGTACCGGCCGCGCCACCGTCCGCGGGGCCTTCCTGCTGGTTCGGGTCCTGCTCGGGGCTGGTCATTGCTTCCTCCCGCGCGTCGAACGGCTGGGGCCGGACCCGTGACGGGCCCGGTGGTGAGGCACGGCGGTGCCACGGGGGCACCGCCGCGAACAGCCTACCGCTATGGGAGGTAAGTCTCGATTTGAGGGAAATCGAGCGGTGACGGCTATTTCAGCCCGTTGTCGAGGGCGCCCATCAGCGTGCCCTGGGTGGTGTCGCCCGACATCTCCCAGACCATGACGCCGAGCAGCCCCTTGTCCTTGACGTAGTCCGTCTTCCTGCCGATGGACCAGGTGTCGTCGAAGGACCACCACTGGCTGCCGGTGTAGCCGTACGTGGAGATGGACTGTTCGTCGTGATGGACCGTCATCGCCGGATAGGCGCCGATGAGGTTCGAGTAGCCCCGGGTGCCGGCCTCCTCGGCGAACTGGCCGGGTGCGGCCCCGCCCGCCGGCTGCCACTCGCCCGCGACGCCGCCGTCGGTGACGCCCTGCCAGCCCCGGCCGTAGAACGGGATGCCGAGGGTCAGCTTGCGTGGTTCGACACCCGCGTCGGTGTACGCCTTGATGGCGCTGTCCGCGCTGAAGTGGAAGTCGTACGGGTCCTGGGCGTCGTTGTAGAGGTTGGCCTGGTGGCCGGTGCGGTGGGGTTCCCAGGAGTTGTCGCTGCCGGAGCCGTGGAAGTCGTAGCCCTGGACGTTGGCGACGTCGAGCGAGCCGAAGACCTTGGACAGGTCCCAGCCCTCGTCGATCTTCTGCGGGTCGGCGGGGGTGAAGGCGGTGAGCAGCCGGTGGCCGCCGCCCAGTGCGTCGAGCTGCTTGCGGAACTCGGCGAGCAGCAGGGTGAGATTGTCCTTGTCGTCGGGCGAGTAGTGGTTGCCGGGGTGCCCGGTGCCGGTGCCCGGCCACTCCCAGTCGATGTCGAAGCCGTCGAAGATGCCGGCCGCGCTGCCCGGGCCGCCCGCGCCGTTGTACACGGGCAGGTTGCCCTTGATGTACATGTCGATGCAGGAGGAGACGAACTTCTTGCGGGCGGCGTCGGTGGCGGCGACGTCGGAGAAGTACTTGGAGTACGTCCAGCCGCCGAGCGAGACCACGATCTTCAGATCGGGGTGCAGCTTCTTCAGCTTCTTGAGCTGGTTGAAGTTGCCGCGCAGCTTGCCCCAGCCGTCGTCCGCGACACCGTCCACGGACTGGGCGGCGCTGAACGGGCGGGCGTAGTCGGCGTCCGCGTCACCCGCGCCGGTGCCCTGCTCGGGGTCCTGGGGGTCGGCGGTCGTGCCCTTGGTGACGCCGTTGAGGCAGGTGAGGTTGTTGGGGTCGATGTTGGCGAAGGCGTAGTTGACGATGTCGAGCTTGCCGGCGGCGCCCGAGGTCTCCAGGTTCTTGACGAAGTACTGGCGGCCGTAGATGCCCCACTGGACGAAGTAGCCGACCTTGGCGTAGTTGCCGGCGCCGACGATGTCGTCGGTCTTCACGGTGAGGGTGTTGCCGGCCGGGGAGGCGTTGTCGGCGGCGTCGCGGGCCTTCACGGTGAAGGTGTACGAGGTGGAGGGCGAGAGGCCGCCGACCGTCGCGGTGGTCGTGGTGCCGGAGACCGTGGTGGCGAGGGCGGAGCCGCGGTAGACGTCGTACGCGGCGACGCGCTGGTTGTCCGTCGCGGCGGTCCAGGCGAGCGTCACGGACGAGGAGTCGGTGGCGGTGGCGCGCAGGGCGCCGGGGGCCGTCGGGGCCGAGGTGTCGGTGGCCGGGTCGACGGTCTTCACGGTGAGCGGGGCGCTCTCGGCGGAGACGTTGCCCCGGATGTCCTTGGCCCGGACGGTGAAGGCGTAGGCGGTGGCCGGGGTCAGGCCGGTGACCGTGGCGGAGGTGGCCGCGGTGGCGGAGCCGACGACCTTGCCGCCGGCCAGGATGTCGTACGAGGCCACGGGGAAGTCGCCCGCGGTGGCGGCCGTCCAGGACAGCGACGCGGTACGGGCGGTGACGTCGGTCTGCTTCAGCCCGCCGGGCGCGCCCGGGGGCACGTCGGCGGAGCCGTCGCACTTGTCGCCGTTGATCCGGCACCCGGTCGGAGCGGTGATCGGGCCGGTGGCGACGAACCAGAAGCTGTACGGCTCGGTGCTGCTGTGCGCGGCGACCGTGCCGTTGTAGTGCGCGTTGACGGCGGTGATGTGGCTGCCCCGGGTGGTGGTGGTCCCGTTGTACGAGGACTGGATGGCGACCCCGGCGGGCAGGTCGAACTCCAGGCTCCAGCCGGTGACGGCGGTGTCGGTGTCGTTGCGCAGGACGTAGGTGCCCTTCCACCAGGGGCCGTTGTCGGCGGAGGCGAAGGTGGCCGTGAGCTTGCCCGCCGCGTGCGCGGGGACGGCCTGCAGGGACAGGAGCGTGAGGAGGAGGCCGAGGACGGCGAGCAGCGCGGTCGCCGTTCTCCGTCTGAGTGGCATGTGCTCGAACATGGTTTCTCCCTTACGGCAGGGACCGGTGAGGCGGTCCTCGGGGAGGTGCGGATGTCGTGCCATGGAGCACCCGGGAAGCTAATTGGTCTGGACCAAGTCGTCAAGAGGTACAGACCACTTGAAGTTCGAGCACCGCTCGGACGCCAACGCCCGCCCAACCATGGGTGCAGGTGTGCGAATTGATCGCCGTCACGGTTAGGATCACCGACGGCAAGGCTGTAGCGCAGAGGTCGTCGCGCCCTAGCAGCAGGCTGGAGGACGTCGGTTCGAATCCGACCGGTCTTGCCACCTTTTCGTAGACGGGGGTAAGAGATGTCGCAGCCGTTGCCGGTGCGTTGTCCGGCCATTGACCATCCGGACCTGCCCCTCGCCGACCCGGCGCTGCTCGGGCCGCTGCTCGACCGGCTGGCGGCGGAGGAGCCCGTCGCGGCCGACGAGACGTTCCCGCTGGGCGCGCTGCGCGCCGACGGGCGCGTCGACCTCTGCAAGCAGGGGCTCGGCGCGGCCGGCGCCGCCCGGGTCATGCCCGCCGCCGCCCGTTCGCCGCACGCCACCCACGTACTGCTCGGGACCAACTCCCTCGGCGACGAGGGCGCTGCGGCCGTGGCCGCGGCGACGGCCGGGACCGGCCACGGGCTGCACACCCTCTACCTCGGCTGCAACCGCATCGGCGCCGCAGGGGCCGCCGCCCTCGCCTCCGCCCTGGCCGACGACGCCACCGTCCGGGCCCTCTGGCTCAAGCGCAACCCCCTCGGCGACGCGGGCGTCCGCGCCCTGCTCCCGATGCTGCGCCGCAACACCGTGCTGCGCACCCTCGACCTGGTCAACACCGGGGTCACGGCCGACGGACTCGCCGCCCTGCTGGACGTCCTGAGCACCCGTCCGCGCCCCGTCGAGCGGCTCTTCCTCGGCGGCAACGGGCTGGGCGCCGACGCCGCGCCGCTGCTGGCCCGGCTGATCCTGGACGCGGGGGTGCGGGAGCTCTACCTCCCGTCCAACCACCTCGGCGACGAGGGCGCCGCCGTCCTCGCGGGCGCCGTCGACCCGGCCCGCCCGATCCGGCTCGGCCTGGGCGGCAACGGCATCGGACCCGAGGGAGCCCGCGCCCTGGCCGGGGCGCTCGACGGGATCGAGGCGCTCGACCTGGGCCGGCCGCCCTCGGAACGCAGCCTGGGCGCCCCGCCCAACGTCACCGGCGACCTCGGGGCGCACGCGCTGGCCGAGGCGCTGCCGGGCAGTCCGCTGCGCCGCCTCGAACTCAGCCACACCGGGCTGACCGGACGTGGTGCGAAGACTTTGCTCGCCGCCGTCGCGCCCGGGTCCCGGCTCGAGTACGTGGGCCTGGGCCCCGGGCTGCCGCGCCGGGTGAAGCGCTCCTTCGCGGCGCTGCTGCGTCCGGACGGCGGGGCCCACGCCGATCTGCGCGCGGTCAGGAGCCTGTACCGATGAGCCCGCGCGACGCCGTCCGGTTCCTGTCCCCGCAGGAGGCGGCGAGCCGGCGCGAGGTCCGCCGCTACGCCGTGCCGCGCTCGATGATCGAGGAGTCGGCCGCGCTGCGGGAGGCCGGCGACTGGCGGGGGGCCTGCGCGGCGGCCGGTTTCCAGGTGCGCATCGACCCGGACCAGGTCGCCGCCCGGTACGGCGCCGGGGTCGCCGAAGCCCTCCTCGCCGACCTCCGGGACCTGGCACCGGACCTGCTGCGCTGGCACCTGCCCCGGATCCTCGCGGGCCGCTCGACCCTGGCGACCGACCGGACCGTCCTCCTCGCGGGCTACGGCTCCGCGCCCGGCGCGTACCTCCAGCTGTCCACCACGGCCATGGCCGACGGCCCCCAGCACCTCCCGCTCCGGTTCGGTCCGCCCCGGCGCCGGACCGCGTACGCCACCGTCGAGAACTGGCAGCCGCTCGGGCACCTGTGGCGCGCCGGCCGGGCCGGTGACCTGCGCGCACGGGCGGGCGGCGCGGACCGGCTGCCGTTCCTCGCGGCCGACGGCACTCCGCTCCCGGCGGACCGGCTGCCGCAGGAGGACCCCGGCAGCGGCGACCCGGTGGCCCGCGCCGAGTGGGTGAACCTGCTGTACGCGGGCGGCCGCATCGCCGACGCGCTCGCGGCGGCCGGGATCGAGTGGGACCCGACGCCCCCGGAGGTGCACGCGTACCACCGGACCGCCCCGGAGAACGTCATGGCGGGCCTGGCGCTGGACGTGGCCCGGCTCGACGCGGAGGTGCGCCGGTACGCGGAGCTCGACGGGGCGGAGCGGTTCCAGATCGGGCAGGGCTGGCGGGTGCGCGTCCTGCTCGACTTCACCGCCCCCGGGCTCGGCGGCCGGCTGCGGATCAGGGTCGTCAGCCGCGAGGCGGCAGAGGGCGCGTTCCTCCTCCCCGAAACGGCCTGGCGCAGGACGCCCGACCTGGAACTGCTGGCCGACGGCGTCCTGACCCCTGCGGACCTGCATCCGCTGGTGGCCCGGTCGCTCTTCCCGGACCACGCGGGACCGTTCGGGCCGCCCGGAGTCACGCCGCCCGCCCCGGTGCGGGTGCGCTGCCGGGGCGACTGGCACGAGGTCCGCTTCCGGAACGGGACGCTCGACTCCCCGCACACCGCGCAGGAGCGGCAGCGCGAGAGCGCCCTGCGCGCGTTCGGCGGGGCGGTCACCGGCTGCTTCGCCGTCGAGCACACCTGCCTCACCGGGACGGGCCGGCTGCCCAGGGCGCTGGCCGCCCAGCGGCGCGACCTCTTCCTGCGCGCCCAGCACGGGGACACGGCGGGCGTCGTGGCCCTGCTGGACGCGGGCGTCGATCCGCGCATCCGGGACGGCGGCAAGCACACGCTGCTCCACGTCCTGCCCCTGCTCGACCACACCGTGCTGCTCCCCCGGCTGCTGGCGGCCGGCCTCGACCTGGAGGCCAGGGACCACCGCGAGCGCACCCCGCTGAGCGTCGCCGTCTCGGGGGGCGGGTCGGCCGGGCTCGTCCGGGACCTGCTCGACGCCGGTGCCCGGATCGACGTGAGCGACCAGACGGAACTCTCGCTGGAACAGATGATCCGCAAGTACCGGCGGACCGATCTGAGGTTCCTCGCCGAACGGGTGCTGAAGGAGCATCCGGACGCCGGGGCGGAGTGGTGGGACGAGTGGAACGAGGACTACGACGACGAGGAAGGTGACGACGCGTGAGCACCGTGGCCCCCGGCGCCCGCGCACAGGCGCCGCACCCCCTGGACGCCGCCGACGCGCTCGACCGGCGGCTGCGCGCCACCCGGACCGAGACCGTCGCCAACCCGCAGCTGGAGGCGCTGGCCCTGGCGGTGACCGCCAATCAGCCGGTGCTGCTCTGGGGCGAGCCGGGCATCGGGAAGTCGGCGGGGCTCGAACAGCTCGCGGCGGGCCTCGGCCTCGGTCTGGAGACCGTCATCGCCAGCGTGCACGAGCCGTCCGACTTCGCGGGCCTGCCCGTCGTCGGTGACGACCCGGCCACGACCGGCGTCCCGATGGCGCCGCCGGACTGGGCGGTCCGGCTCGCCCGGAAGGGGCAGGGGCTGCTGTTCTTCGACGAGTTGTCCTCCGCTCCCCCGGCCGTGCAGGCCGCCCTGCTGCGGGTCGTCCTGGAGCGCCGGGTGGGCAGCCTGAAGCTCCCCGACGCCGTGCGCATCGTGGCGGCGGCCAATCCGCCGTCGAGCGCGGCGGACGGCTGGCACCTGAGCCCCCCGCTCGCCAATCGCTTCGTGCACCTGCACTGGACGCACGACCCGCGCACCGTGGCACGCGGTATGGCCGGCACCTGGCCCGAGGCGCCCGTCCCGGTGGTCGATCCCGCCCGGACCGCCGGTGCGGTGGCCCGGGCCCGGGGCGCGGTCTCCGGATTCCTCACCGCGCGCCCGGGGCTGGTGCACCATCTCCCGGCCGACGCGGAGGGCCGGGGAAGGGCCTGGCCGTCGCCCCGGACCTGGGACATGGCGCTGCGGCTGCTCGCCACCGGCTACGCGACCGGCACCGGCCGGGAGGCCGTCGCCGCCGCCCTGACGGGGGCCGTCGGGGAGGGGGCGGGCATCGAGCTCCTGGCGTACCTGGAGAACCTGGACCTGCCCGACCCCGACCGGGTGCTGGCCGATCCGGACGCCTTCGCCCTGCCCGAGCGCGGCGACCGGCAGCTGGCGTTCCTGATCGCGGTGGTGGCCGCCGTCCAGGCCGAGCCGACCCGTCCTCGCTGGGAGGCGGGTTGGGCGGTGCTGGCGAAGGCCGTCGCGGCGGGGGTGCCGGATGTGGCGGCGCGGGCGGCGATGGACCTGGCGGCGATGCGGGACACCGACTGGCCGGTCCCGGAGGGCATCGACGCCTTCCTGGAACTCCTCCAGCTCTCCGGCGCGCTGCCGGGGAGCGCCTGAGCCCGTGTCCGTACCGGCACCGCTCCCGCTGGACCACACCAAGCTGCTCGCCGCGCGCTACCGGGCGGCGAGCGACCGGCCGTACCTCGCGACCGCGCTGTACGCGCTGTCGGTGGTGGCGAGCGACCGGGTCCCGACGATGGGCGTGGACCGGCACTGGCGCTGCTACGTGTCGCCCGCCTTCGTGGAGCGGACACCCGTCGCCGAGCTGGCCGGGGTGTGGGTGCACGAGGTCGCGCATCTGCTGCGCGACCACCACGGCCGGGCCGCCCGGCTCCCGGCGGCCGACCAGCGCGACGCGCTCCGGGTCAACGTCGCGCAGGACTGCGAGATCAACGACGACCTGATCAGCGACGGGCTGCCGCTGCCGGAGGGGCGGATGGAGCCGGGGCTCTTCGGGCTGCCGGCCGGTCAGCTCTTCGAAACGTACCTGCCCGCGCTGCCACCGGGCCCGCCGCCGCACAACTGCGGTTCGGGCGCGCACGGCCGCCCCGAGCCGTGGGAGCTGCCCGGTTCGGAGGGGCCGTCCCCGCTGGGCGCCACGGAGGCGGAGGCGCTGCGGCGGCGTACGGCCGAGTCGATGCGCGCCCACCGGCGCACCCGGGGCGACCTTCCGGCGGGCTGGCGGCGCTGGGCCGAGGAGGTCCTGGAGCCGACGGTGGACTGGCGGCAGGCGCTGGCCGGTGCGGTACGGGAGGCGGCCGCCTGGGCGTCCGGGGCGGTGGACTACACCTACCGCCGCCCGTCCCGGCGCAGTGCGGCCCTGCGCGGTGTCGTCCTGCCGACGCTGCGCCGCCCGCTGCCCCGGGTGGCCGTTGTGGTCGACACCTCGGGCTCGATGGGCGACGACGAGCTGGCGGCCGCGCTGGGCGAGGTCACCGGGGTGCTGCGGGAGGTGGGCATCCGGGGCAACCGGGTCTCCGTCCTGGCCTGCGACTCCGATGTGCACGCCGTCTCGCGGGTGACCTCCGCCGACCAGGTCGCGCTGGGCGGGGGCGGCGGCACCGACATGCGGGTGGGCATCGCGAGGGCTCTGGCGGCTCCGGAGCGGCCCGGCATCGTGGTCGTCCTCACCGACGGCTGCACGCCCTGGCCCGACGAGTCGCCCTCGTGCCGGCTCGTCGCCGCGCTCATCGGGGCGGACGCCCCGCAGCCGCCCAGCTGGATCGAGACGGTGCGGGTCCCCCTCTGACCCGGAGTCACCGCCCGAGGACCACCGTGAGCGGCTCCGAGAAGTCGCCCCACTTGCCGTCGGGCAGCTGGGCGCGCAGCGTGATCGCGTGGCTGGTGCCGCGCGGTTCGGCGGTGGTGTACTGGTAGGTCGCCCGTTCGGTGGGCGGTTCGTCACCCCAGGCGATGGTGGTGGTCATCTTGCCGTCCAGGTACAGCTGGTAGGTGCGGATCTCGCCGTCCGCCTCGGGCGGTGCCCACTCCAGGTCGACGGCGTACTCCTTGCCCTGGACCCTGTTCCTGGCCCGCAGGCCGGTGGGGGCGGTGCTCGCCGGGGCACCGGGGGCCGAAGCGGTGGTGAGGCGGAAGGCGTTGCTGTCGGGCGAGGAGGTGTCCGCGGCGTCGCGCGCCCGCACGGTGAAGGCGTAGGCCGTGCCGGGGCGCAGCCCGGTCAGCCGGGCCGTGGTCTCCGTGCCCGGCACGGTGTGGATGCGGGTGCCCTCCTGATAGATGTCGTACGCGGTGACGCCGATGTCGTCCGTGGAGCCGCCCCAGGAGAGGGTGGCGGCCCGGCTGCCGTCGGCCTTGCCGCGCAGTTTCACCGGCCGGGTGGGGGGGCCGTGGTCGGCGGGCGTGGGGGCCGGGGTGGTGACGCGGACGGCCGCGCCGGCCGCGGAGAGGTTGCCGGCGGCGTCGCGGGCGCGGACGGTGAAGGTGTAGGCGGTCGACGCGGTGAGCCCCTCCACGTCGATCATCACCTTGGACGCGGGGACGGCCTTGACCTTCTTGCCCTCCCGGTAGACCTCGTAGCCGGTGACGGCCGTGTCGTCGGTGGCGGCCTTCCACATCACGTGCGCGGAGGTGGCGCTGCTCGCCTGCACGGTGACCCCGCGCGGTGCGGTGGGTCTGGTGGTGTCCCCGTGGTCCTCGGAGCCGGAACCGGAGCCGCAGGCGGTGGCGAGTGCGGCGAGGAGCAGGGCGGCGGCGCAGGCCGGCGCGCGACGCGGGTGAGGGGATCGCACGGTGTTGCCTTCCGTCCGGAAGCAATGGTCCAGACCTGTATCGCATGCGCCGGGCCCCGCCGACAAGAGCCCGGAGCGGAACCTTCCGCAATGTGCCGGTGTGCCCCCGCCCCTTGGCACGCACGGAACCTGACGTACCGTCTGCGGATGCTGTGCATACGAGGTGTGGTGCTGCCGGAGCGCGAGGAGCGGGCCTTCTGGATCGAGGGCGAGGTGCTGCGCGAGGGCGACCCGCCGGGCGGCTTCGCGGGGCGGCACGCCGAGACCGTGGTGGACGGCGGCTGGCTGCTGCCCGGGCTCGTCGACGTACACACCCATCCCGGGGCCACCGGCACAAGTGAGCCGTTCGACGAGGAGCTGCTGCGCGAACAGCTGCGCGCGCACCGGGACGCCGGCGTCCTCGCCGTCCGCACCCCGGGCACGGCCGCGCGGATGCCCGCCTGGGTGGACGAGGACCGGGAGCTGCCCCGGGTCACATCGGCGGGCCGGTGGCTGGCCACCCCCGGGAGGTTCTTCCCCGGGTTCGGCCGGGACGTGAGCGAGGCGGAGCTCGTCCGGGCCGCCGTGGAGGAGTCGGCGGCCTCATCCGGCTGGTGCAAGGTCGTCGGGGACTGGCGGCTGGACGAGCCCCCGGTGCCGCTCGCGCTGCTCACCGAGGTGGTGGCCGCCGTCCACGCGGCGGGCGGCAAGGTGGCGGTGCACTGCCAGACCGCCGAGGGCACCCGCAACGCGGTCCTGGCGGGGGCGGACAGCCTGGAGCACGGCATGCATCTGGACCCTGGGCTGCTGGACCGGATGGCCGCGCAGGGCACCGCGTTCGTGCCGACGCTGGCGGCGTTCGGCAAGGGCGTGGACGCGATGCGGGCGCGGGAGCCGAGTGCGCGCCGCGATCTGTGGCTGGCCGGCTGGGAGACCATGTCCGGCACTGTCCGGGCCGCCCACGAGGCGGGCGTCACGGTGCTGGCCGGCACCGACTCGTTCCCCTGCGGGACCGTCGCGAGCGAGGCGTCCTGGCTGCTCGGGGCCGGGCTGCCGGCCGATGCGGCGCTCGGCGCGGCGTCCTGGACGGCGCGGTCGTGGCTCGGCCTGCCGGGTCTGGTGGACGGGGCGCCGGCCGACCTCGTCGCGTACGACACCGACCCGACCGCCGATCCGGCGGCGCTGGACCACCCCCGCCGGATCATTCTGCGGGGACACGTGGTGCGCTGACCGATGAGGTGGCGGCGGTCCGGCAGTCTGCACCGGTATGGACACACAACCGCTCGACCTGGAACCGGCCGCGCGCCGGATCACCGCGCAGCTCGACGCCGTGGACGACGGTGCGCTGGGGGCCGCGACCCCGTGCCCCGGCGTGACCCTGGGCGCCCTGCTCGCCCATATCGAGGGCCTGGCCGTCGCCTTCCGCGACGCCGCCCGCAAGGAGCTCGGACCGGCCACCGACTCGGCGCCGTCCGTGGAGTCCGGCGTCCTCGAATCCGGCTGGCGCACCACGCTCCCCGCCGCGCTCGACGGGATGGTGGCCGCCTGGCGCGCCCCCGACGCCTGGGAGGGCATGACCAGGGCGGGGGGCGTCGACCTGCCCGGTCAGGTGGCGGGGATGGTCGCGCTCAACGAGCTGGTGCTGCACGGCTGGGACCTGGCGAAGGCGACCGGGCGGCCCTTCGACGCCGAGGAGGCCCACCTGCGCAACACGCTCGCGCTGCTGGCGGACCAGGGCGACGACCCGTCCCCGTTCGGGCCGCCGGTGCCGGTCGCCGATGACGCGCCGCTGCTGGACCGGGCGGTGGCCAGGGGCGGACGGCGGCCGGACTGGCGGCCCGAGAGCTGAAGAGGTGCGGGGACGGGGCGTGTGCGCCGGGCCGAAGGGCGCAACGGCAAGCCCATGGCGTACGCGCCGGAGCGCACGCCCCGAGGCGCCCCGAACCGCCCGGCCCCTCAGCTCGTGAAGAACTCCGTGATCCGCTGAGCCGTCTGCTCCGGATCGGCCTCGTGCGGACGGTGGCCGCCGCCCAACGTGACCAGGTGGCAGTCCGGGATCATCGACGCCATGTCCTGGAGCCGCTCCTGCGGCATCGTGCTGCCCGGCCCCCCGGTGAGCATCAGCGTCGGCGCCACGATCTCCCCGAGGCCCCGCGCCCACGCCGGATCGGGGTCGGCCAGCTCGCCGTTCACCGACGCGAGCACCGCCTCGTCGTAGTCGGCGGGCCCGTCCGGCTCGACGGCAGGGCCCGCCGCTCCGGGGAACGGCGGCGGGGTCTCCACCAGCACCAGCCGCTCCACCCGGTCCGGGTGCTCCTGCGCGAGGAGGTGCGCGACGACCCCGCCCATGCCGTGGCCGACCACGCCCGCCCGGTCCACTTCGCACGCGTCCAGGAATCCGAGCACGTCGTCGCGCATCAGCTCCAGGTCGTACTCGTCGGGCCAGTCGCTCTCGCCGTGGCCGCGCAGGTCGATTCCGTACACCCGCCACTCCCGTCCCAGCAGGCTCCCGGCCGCTTCCCAGCTCGCCGCGCTCGCGCCGAGGTCGTGCAGCAGTACGACGGGCGACCCGAACGGGTCACCCCAGCTCCGGTACGCCAGCCGCACGTCGCCGACATCCACCACAGACTGATCATCCATGCCCCCGACGCTACCGCCGAATGCGCCGGGATCACGCCTCCGGCCTGGCAGGCTGGAACGGTGAAGCTCACCCCGCGCGCCCTGGTCACCCCGTTCGCCGCCCTCCTGATGTCCGTCACCACGCTCACCGGCTGCGCCCAGGCCGGCGGCTCCTCCGGCAAGGGGTCGGGGGGCGGGCTCGCCGCTCCGGCGAAGAAGGACATCGCCATGCGGCTCGTCTCCAGCGCGGAGAACTCCACGCTGGAGTGGAAGGCGCAGTACAAGTACATCGAGGACATCGGGGACGGGCGCGGTTACACGGGCGGCATCATCGGCTTCTGCTCCGGCACGGGCGACATGCTCCGGGTCGTGGAGCGGTACGCGGAGTCCCGGCCGGGCAACGCGCTGGAACGGTTCCTGCCCGCGCTGCGGAAGGTGAAGGGCAGCGACGCGCACACAGGACTGGGCGGCCCGTTCACCCGGGCCTGGGCCGAGGCGGCCGGCGACGCGAGGTTCCGGGAGGCGCAGGACGCCGAGCGGGACGCGTCGTACTTCGACCCGGCGGTGCGCCGGGCGAAGGAGGACGGGCTGGGCACGCTGGGCCAGTTCGCCTACTACGACGCGTACGTGATGCACGGGGAGGCCGACGCGGACGGCACCACCGGTTTCCGTACGATCCGGGGCCGGGCGCTCGACGCGGCCAGGACCCCCGCGGACGGGGGCGACGAGACCGCGTATCTCGACGCCTTCCTCGACGCCCGCGTCGCCGCGATCCGCGAGGAGCCCTCGCACGGCGACACCAGCCGGGTCGAGACCGCGCAACGCGTGTTCCTGGAGAAGGGCAACCTGGACCTCGACCCGCCGCTCGACTGGAAGGTCTACGGCGACAGCTACCACATCGGCTGACCGCACCGGGCCGGAACGCCGCGTGGCGCGTACGGCCAACCCCGTACGCGCCACGGCTTACTGACTGTACGTCAATGAGCGGCCACCTCCATCGCCTTCGCCGGGTCGTGGCCGCCGGGGGCGGTCCCCGCCTCCGGGTCGGGCTTCCGGCCGAGGTGGTTGAAGGCCAGGTTGAGGACGATGGCGACCACGCAGCCGGTGGAGATGCCCGAGTCCAGGACGACGAGCAGGTCCTTCGGGAAGGCGTGGTAGAAGTCCGGTGCCGCGATCGGTATCAGCCCCACCCCGACGGCGGCGGCGACGATCAGCGCGTTCTCGCCCTTCTCCAGGGCGGCCCCGGCCAGGGTCTGGATGCCGCTGGCGGCCACCGAGCCGAACAGGACGATCCCCGCGCCGCCGAGGACCGGCAGCGGCACCAGCGCGATGACGGACGCGGCCACCGGGACCAGGCCGAGCAGGATCAGGATGCCGCCGCCGGCCGCGACCACGAAGCGGCTGCGCACCTTGGTCATCGCGACCAGGCCGATGTTCTGGGCGAACGCGCTGCACATGAAGCCGTTGAACAGCGGGCTGATGGCGCTGCCCAGGGTGTCGGCGCGCAGCCCGCCCTCGATGGTCCGTTCGTCGGCGGGGCGGTCCACGATCTTGCCGAGGGCCAGCATGTCCGCCGTGGACTCGGTCATGCAGACCAGCATCACGATGCTCATGGAGACGATCGCGGCGATCTCGAACTGCGGGGCGCCGAAGTGGAACGGGGTGGGGAAGCCGATCGCGTCGGCGTCCTTGATGGCGCCGAAGTCGGTGATGCCGACGGGGATCGCGATGAGCGTGCCGATGATCAGGCCGAGCAGGATGGCGATCTGCTGGAGGAAGCCGCGCAGCAGTTTGCGCAGGGCCAGCACGATGACGAGGGTGACCGCCGCCATGGTGATGTTGGTGGTGGAGCCGTAGTCGTGGGCGGTGGCGTTGCCGCCCTGGGACCAGTTGAAGGCGACCGGCAGCAGGGAGACACCGATCAGGGTGATGACCGTGCCGGTGACCACGGGCGGGAAGAAGCGGACCAGTTTGCAGAAGTACGGCGCGAGGACGAAGCCGAGGAGGCTCGCGACGATGATCGCGCCGAAGATGACGGCGATCCCGTCGTGTCCCCGGTCCTTGCCGATCGCCACCATCGGGGTCACACCGGCGAACGAGACGCCGTTGACGAACGGCAGCCGGGCGCCTATCCGCCAGAAGCCGAGCGTCTGGAGCAGGGTGGCTATGCCCGCGGTGAACAGGCTCGCCCCCATCAGGAAGGCGGTTTCCTTGGGGCTGAGGCCCACGGCGGGCCCCACGATCATGGGCGGCGCCACCACGCCCGCGTACATCGCGGCCACGTGCTGGAGGCCGCTGGTGAACATCTTCAGCGGGGGGAGGGTCTCATCGACCGGATGCCTCCGGTCGGACGGGGCCGTCACCGGCTTGCCGTCGGGGTGGGGGGTCGCACTTGCGTCGTCGCGAAACCTGGGCGTAGCTGCCACGGCGGTTCCTCCGGTCGGTTACACGTCGGCGGTGACGTGGGGTTCAGGGAGGTGGTGCCGGGGCCCGGTCCGCCGGACCGGGCCCCGTGTGCTGCGGTGGTGCGGTGAGGCAGGTCGAACGGCTGGTGCGGGCAGCCGGGATCGCCGGTGCGGGTGGCGCGTGCGCGTGGGCGGCGCGCCTCCCGCACCGGTTGCCGCAGACCCCGCTCGGGTCCGCGGCGGCCGGGCCGAGGGCCGTCCCCCTCGGCCGGCCGCTTTCGGGCCGCCGGGCCGTCAGGCCCCGGCGGCGATCTGGGCGAGGCGGCGGGCCTCGTCGCGGGTGGCGCGGGCGATGGCCTCCTCGTCCGCGGTGACCAGGCGGCCGGACTCGACGACCGGCTTGCCGTCGACCAGCGACAGGGTGACAGGGGCGGCGGCGCCGAAGACGAGCGCGGTGACCGGGTCGGCGATGGAGGCGTGGGCGAGGGTGTCCAGCTTCCAGAGGACCAGGTCGGCCAGCTTGCCGGCTTCCAGCGAGCCGGTCTGCGCGGCGCGGCCCAGGACCCGGGCGCCGCCGTAGGTGCCGAGGCGCAGCGCCTGACGGGCATTCAGGGCGCGTTCGCGGTGCGGGCCGAGGCGGTTGATGAGGAGGGCGTTGCGCAGTTCGGTGTGGAGCTCGCCGGACTCGTTGGACGCGGTGCCGTCGACGCCGAGGCCGACCGGGACGCCTGCGGTGAGCATGTCCGGGACGCGCGCGATGCCTGCGGCGAGGCGGGCGTTGGAGGACGGGCAGTGGGCGACGCCGGTGCCGGTGCGGGCGAAGGCGGCGATGTCGGAGTCGTTCATGTGGACGCAGTGCGCCATCCACACGTCGTCACCGAGCCAGCCCGTCGACTCGAAGTAGTCCGTGGGGCCCATGCCGAACAGTTCGTGGCAGAACTTCTCCTCCTCCACGGTCTCCGAGCCGTGCGTGTGCAGCCGCACACCCTTGCGCCGGGCCAGTTCGGCGCCCTGGCGCATCAGTTCGGTGGATACGGAGAACGGCGAGCAGGGCGCGACGGCGACCTGGGTCATCGCGTCGAAGGAGGCGTCGTGGTGGGCGTCGACGGTCGCCTCGGTGGCGGCGAGCGCGCCCTCCAGGGTCTCCACGGCGAAGTCCGGGGGCAGCCCGCCGTCCTTCTCGCTGCGGTCCATGGAGCCCCGGGCGAGGGTGAAGCGTACGCCCATGTCGCGGGCGGCCCCGATGATGGCGCCGGACAGGCCGCCGGAGCCCTTCGGGTAGACGTAGTGGTGGTCCATGGCGGTGGTGACGCCGCCGAGCGCCATCATGGCGAGCGAGCCCTGCGCGGCGGCGCGGGCCATCGGCTCGTCGATGCGCGCCCACGTCGGGTACAGCGCCACCAGCCAGTTGAAGAGGTTGTGGTCCGTGGCCAGGCCCCGGGTGATCCACTGGTAGAAGTGGTGGTGCGTGTTGATCAGGCCGGGGGTGGCCAGGTGGCCGGTTCCGTCGATCCGGCGTACGACGTTCTCCAGGCCCTCGGGTGCCCGGCCGGCGCCGACGGACTCGATGCGGTTGCCGGCGACGACGACATGGCCCGAGGCGTACTCGGTGTCGGCGGCGTCGACGGTCGCGATCGAGCAGTTCTCGATGACGATGCGCTCCACCCGGTCGGGGGCTGCCGGTGCTGCCATGGTGCTTCCTTCTCTCATCTGGGATGTGGGCACGGCAGGACCCTAGGAGGATTTGAGTGCCACGGCGGTGCGGCCGTGGGTGCCGAGATGGTGGAAGAACAGGTTGAGCAGGACCGCGACGAGCGCTCCCGCACTGATCCCGGAGCCCAGGACGGTCTGGGCCCAGGAGGGGAAGTCGGCGTAGAACCCGGGCGCGGCGAGCGGCACGATGCCCGCGCCGAGGGCGACGGCGACCAGGATGATGTTGGAGCTGTCGTCGAGCCCGGCTTCGGAGAGCGTACGGATGCCGCTGACGGCGATCGAGCCGAAGAGGACGATGCCGGCGCCGCCGAGCACGGGCATCGGGACGAGCGAGACGACCGCGCCGAGCACCGGGAAGAGGCCCAGGACGAGCAGGGCGGCCCCGGCCGCTGCGACCACGTACCGGCTGCGGACCTTGGTGAGCGAGACGACGCCCACGTTCTGCGCGAAGGCGCTCGTGGGGAAGCCGCCGAAGACGGGGCCGACGAGGGTGGCGATGCCGTCGGTGCGCAGGCCCCGGGTGAGGGTGCGTCCGTCGGTGCGGCGGTCGCAGATCTCACCGACGGCCAGCATCCCGGCGGACGACTCGGTCATCAGGACGAGCATCACGATGCACAGCGAGAGGATCGCGGCCGGCTGGAACTCGGGCGCACCGAAGGCGAACGGCGTCGGCACGGCAGCCAGCGGCGCGTCGCGCAGGGCGGAAAAGTCGGCGAGGCCGAAAGGTACGGCGGCCAGCGTGCCGACCAGCAGGCCCATGAGCAGGGCGACTTGGCGCAGGAAGCCCCGGCCGAAGCGCTGGATCAGCAGGATGACGACAAGGGTGAACGCGGCGAGCGCGAGGTACTTCATGTCGCCGAAGTCGGTCGCGTTCTTGTCGCCGCCCTGGGCCCAGGAGACCGGGACGGGCATCAGCGTGACCCCGATGAGGGTGATGACGACGCCGGTGACCAGGGGCGGGAAGAAGCGCAGGAGTCTGCCGAAGAACGGTCCGACGGCCAGGCAGAACACCCCGGCCACGAGCACCGCGCCGTAGATCGCGGGAAGTTGGTGCCCGGGTGCGTTGGTCTCGGCGATGGCGAGCATCGGGGCGATGCCGGCGGAGGACGCGGCGTTGACGAACGGCAGCCGGTTGCCGGCGAGGCCGCCGACGCCGAGGGTCTGGAGCAGGGTGGCGCAGCCGGCGATGAGCAGGCTCGCCGCGATGAGCCGGGTCATGCCCGCCGCGTCGAGGCCGACGGCCTGTCCGATGATCAGCGGAGGGGTGACGACACCCGCGTACATGGCGGCGATGTGCTGGAGCGCCGCCGGCAGGAGCCGCGAGGGGGTGAGCTTCTCGTCCACCGGGTGCACCGCACGCTCCGGCGGGGTGGAACAGGGGCCTTCTGCTTCCGCGGGCCCGGATGCTGGCTGTGCCATGAGGGTTCCCTCCGGCCCGGCCGGTGCCCGGCCGCCGTGATCGGCGGGCGGGCACCGGCGCGGCGCCGCGTCAGAGGTTGGTCATGTCGACCGGGATCTGCGGCTCGACACCGTCCCGGAGCACGGTGCCCTCGATGAGCCCGTACGGACGGTCGGCCGCGAAGTACACCTCGTTGTCGTTCTTGAGCCCGAACGGCTCCAGGTCGACGAGGAAGTGGTGGTTGTTCGGCAGCGAGAAGCGGATCTCGTCGATCTCGCTGCGGTTGTTGATGATGCGCGAACCCATCTGGTACAGGGTCTGCTGGAGCGAGAGCGAGTACGTCTCGGCGAAGGCGTGCAGCATGTGCTTGCGCGCCTGCTCGTAGGACTTCTCCCAGTTCGGCATGCGCTGCTCGTCGCTGGTCCAGTTGTAGCGCCAGCGGGCGGAGACGTCGGTCGCGAGGATGCGGTCGTACGCCTCCTTGAGCGTCGTGTACTTGTCCTTGACGTAGCCCCAGAACTCGGAGTTGGTCGAGTTCATCACGGTCAGGTCCTTCAGCCCGGAGATGACCTGCCACTTCTCACCGTCGAAGGTGATCTGGGCGGTGCGGATCTCCTGGTTCTTCCGGACGAAGGAGTGCTTGACCTCGTCGGATCCGATGAAGCGGGAGTTCGCGTCGGAGGTGGCGATGCGCTCCCAGGCGTACTCCTCGATGCGGATGCGCGCGGTCTTGATCGGCTCCTGCGAGGTCACGAAGTGACGGGCGAGGTGGATGCCGAACTGCTCGGCGGACTCGATCCCGTGCTCCTTGGCGAACGCGAACACCGTGTTCTTGGTGGTGTCCGTGGGCAGGACGTGCGCGTTGGAGCCGGAGTAGTGGACGTCGTCCATCTCGCCGGAGAGCGCGACCGAGACGTTCAGGTCCTTGATGTGGTGGGTGTCGCCGTCCCGCGTGATCTTGACGACGCGGTTCTCTGCTTTGCCGTACTGGTTCTGGCCGAGAATCGTGGGCATGTGTCTGCTAGCTCCCTCGGTATACGGAGTAGCCGAACGGGTTGAGCAGCAGCGGTACGTGGTAGTGCTCGCCCGGGGTGACGGCGAAAGTGATCGCCACCTCGGGGAAGAACGCGCCGCTGTCCCTTACGCGGGGGGCGTCCTGCTGCGCCTCGGCTTGCTTCTTGGCGGTGAAGTACGGCTCGGTCTCGAAGTCGAGCCGTACGTGGGTGGTGTCTTCCGGCAGGGCCGGCAGGTCCTTGCAGCGCCCGTCCGCATCGGTCGCGGAGCCCCCGAGCGTCACCCACTCGGCGTCGGCGCCCGAGCGGGCGGCGAGCGAGACGGCGACGTCCGCGGCGGGGCGGCCGATGCTGGTGTCCAGGATGTGGGTGGACACCGATGCGGTGGCGAAGGTGCTCAAGACCTTCACTCTCCTTCTGTTACGCGTCTTCCGTGACGAGGCGGGTGAGGCGGATGCGGTTGATCTTGCCCAGTTCGGTGCGCACGATCCCCCGCTCCTGCTCGGGCGAGTTCCCGATGCGGGACTTCACCGCGTCGCGCATCTGCTCACCGGTGGCGCCGGTGGCGCAGATCAGGAAGACATGTCCGAACCGCTCCTGGTAGGCCAGGTTGAGTTCGAGCATCTCGGCCTTGAGCTCCTCGGATGCTCCGGCCATCCCCCGCTGTTCGCGGGAGGAGGTCGGGTCCCCGGGCTTCGGGCGGCCGATCGGCGGGTGACCGGCCATGGCCTCGGCCAGGTCCTCCGCGCCGAGTGCCGCCGTGGCGGTGTCGCTCGCGGAGAGCAGGGCTTCGGTGGTGGCGTACGGGCGGTGGGCGAGGATCGCTCGTCCCCATGCCGCACTGGCACACACCTCGTGCAGTGCGGCGGCCGCCTCGGCGTCCGCCTGGGTGTTGAACCGGGCGAGGCCCGGCGTGGAGCTCGAAGTCACGGGAGCCTCCGTGGCTGTTCTTCGCTGTGCGTTGGTCGGGCTGCGGATAGCTAACGCCCTCCGCAACACGACGTCAACAGTTTGTTGAAATTCCGTTCACGGAAAAGGCCACCGCCCGACGGTCCGGGCAGTGGCCTGATCGATCATGTGTCGGCTGCCTCCGCCGACGCGCCCAACTACCCGCTCTTGGCGCCGTTCTCGCGGTTCAGGTAGTTGTACACGGTGAACCTGGAGACGCCCAGCGCCCCCGCCACGGTCTCGACCCCATGGCGTACGGAGAAGGCACCGCGTGCCTCCAGGAGCCGGACGGCCTCCTGCTTGGCCTTACGGTCCAGCTCGGCCAGCGGCATGCCGTGCCGGCGCTCCATCGCGGCCAGGATGTGGTCCAGCGACTCCGAGAGCTGGGGCAGCCGGACCGCCACGACGTCCTCGCCCTCCCAGGCCAGCACCACGTCGTCGGGGTGCGCCTCACCGGGGCCGACGAGCTCGGCCCCCATGGCGTCCACGAGCGGCTTCACGGCGGTGACGAGGGGGTGGTCCACCGGTCCGGTCACTTCGGGTCCTCTCCGATGACGTTGACCTGGAGCGATACCCGGGTGGCACCCGATGCCAGCGCTTGCCGCAGCAGGCTGTCGACGGCGGTGAGCACCTGGTCGGCACCGCCCTCCGCCGTGTTGCCGAACGGGCCGACATCGACGGCGTCCAGCTCGGCCCCCTGGATGACCTCGCGCGCCACGACCGCGTGCGCGGGTGCCTCGTCCAGATCGAAGGGCTCGGTGGTGAACTCCACTCTCAAGCGCATGGTGCCTCCCTGATACGTCGCACCGCGTCCGGTGCGACCTGCGGCTCGGGCTCGACCCTAACGCCCTACACCGGTAGCACGCAGACCGCCGCCGGGGCCGCGTACGGGGTCCCGGCCGAGGTCAGGGCGCCGGATTCGGCGTCCACCCGGAAGGCGGTGACCGTGCCGGACCTCTGGTTGGCCGCGAAGAGGAGGGTGCCGTCCGGCGAGAACGCGGTGTGCCGGGGGAAGTCGCCGCCGACCGGCACGGTGTCGATCAGGCGCAGCGCGGCCCCGCCGTCCCCGACCGCGTACCGGGTGATGCTGTTGTGCCCCCGATTGGCGAGGTAGGCGAACCGGCCGTCCCCCGTGACGAGGAACTGCGCGGGGTAGCTGGTGCCGGACCCCGTGCCGGTGGACTGCGGGTCCCCCGGCGTGAGCGTGCCCGTGGCGGGGTCGTAACCGCAGACCACCGCCGTGTTGTCGAGCTCGCAGGCCAGGTACGCGTGGCGCCCGCCGGGGTGGAAGGTGAGGTGGCGGGGGCCGGCACCCGGCCGCAGAGCGGCGTACGAGACCTGCTCCAGGGTGCCGCGTGTCTCGTCCAGCCGGTACGTGTACACCGTGTCGTTCCCGAGGTCGACGGCGAGGACGTGGCCGCCGTCGGGCGAGGTGATGATCTGGTGCGCGTGCGGGCCGTCCTGCCCCGGTCCGGGGGCGGGCGAGCCGTGGGCGACCAGGTCGGTGCGCTCCCCCACCGATCCGTCGTCGGCCAGGGGGTGCACGGCGACGCTCCCGGAGGTGTAGTTGGCGCTGAGCAGCCACCGCCCGCCCGGGTGGACCGAGAGGTGACAGGGTCCGGCGCCACCCGTGGACCGGGTGCCGAGCACCCGGAGGTCATCCGCGAGGGCGACCGCGGTGACGCCGCCGTTCTGCTGCTCGTCCACCGCGTAGAGCGTGCTGCCCGTGGGGTGCAGGGCGAGGTACGACGGGTTCTCGACGCCCGTGACGACGGTGCGGGCGGTGATGCTCCCGGCCACCCGGTCGTACGCGGCGACGCCGACGCCGGTGCCGCCGGGGCTGGTGGAGGTGTAGGTGCCGAGGTAGAGGGTGCCGGTGCCGCGGGTCGCGGGATGGGCGGGGCGCGGCGGGTGGTGGGGACGGTGGGGCGCGGGACGGTGCGCGGAGCGCGGGAGGCCGGGGGCGGCGGCGAGGGCACCGCCCGCCAGGAGGGCTCCGAGGAGGGTGCGGCGGCTGGTGGGGGACGTCATGCGAGGCACCTCGTGGGGTCGGTCGCTTCGGATGTCGCAGCCACAGTGGCCCTGCCCGGGCCCCAACGCAAGAGGTGCACCGGCCATTGCGCAGGGTGCAACGCGCACTCCGCCTCTCAGTCGCCGGACTGGATGTCGCCCCGCGTCGAGGAGGTGATCGGCTCGCGTTGCGCGAAGTCGCCCGGCGGGATGCCCGGATGGTGCCCGCCCTCGACCGGCTCGACGGCGGCGGCCGGGCCGAGGGCCAGCCGGGACACGATGCGGTAGCGGTCGCCCCGGTAGAGGGAGTGCACGTACTCGACGGGGCGGCCCGTGGTGTCCGAGGTCAGCCGCTCGAAGAGGAGCGCCGGGGACAGCTCGGGCACGTCCAGGAGGCGGGCCTCGGCCCGGGTCACCACGGTCGGCTCGATCGCCTGGACCGCCTCGTGGACGTGCACGTCGTGGCGCTCGCGCAGGTGCTCGTACAGGTCGCCGCTCTCCAGCTCCTCGGCGGACAGACCGGGCACCAGCTCGGCCCGGATGTGCAGGTGCTCGATGGCCATGGGCGCGCCGTCGACCAGCCGCAGCCGGGCGACGTACACGATGTCGGCGGCCGGTGACATGCGGAGCTTCCGGCCGACCCGGGCCCCGGCCTGGAGGGTGGTGAACTCCAGGAGCCGGCTCGACCATGCCCCGGCCGCCTGCGGCACCGACAGGGCGAGGTCCGCCGAGATCAGTTCCTGGGTGATCTTCTCGGGCGCGACGAACATGCCCCGGCCGTGCTCCCGCACGAGGAGACCCGTCGCGACCAGCTCGTCCACCGCCGCGCGCAGGGTGGGCCGGGAGACGCCCAGCGTGGCGCACAGGGAGCGTTCCGAGGGGATCGCGTCGCCCGGGCGCCGGGACTCGATCATTTCCAGGATGGCGTCACGGGCCCGCTCCCGTTTGAGCACCGTCCCCGATGCGTCGGCGTCCATGCGCTGCCCCCTTCTGGCGGGTTGGGTACCTGACCACTGGAACACTGGTCAGGTGAATTGTAGCCGCTCTCGCGGGCCACTCCTCCGAGAGATCGCCAAAATCCTTTGAATACAAGGGGCTTGACGGCTTCATTGGTCCATGCCACCTTCATCCACCAACAAGAGGTGAGCTGTCCAGCGGCCTTCACTGGTCAGGTGGTCAGGTCCTGTTCTCCCAGAGGTGAACCGTGAAGTACCGCTTGCTTGCCGGTGGGTCCGCGCTCGTACTGGCCGCCGTCCTCAGCGCCTGTGGCTCGTCCGACGACTCGTCCGACTCCTCCGGTGACGGCCGGACGAGCATCGACGTCTGGCTGATGCGCGACAGCGTCTCGGCGCAGTTCCAGAAGGAGTTCGTCAAGGGCTTCGAGAAGGCGCACCCCGACATCCGGGCCCGGGTCCAGATCCAGGAGTGGGACGGTATCGGCGAGAAGATCACCGCCGCGCTCGCCAGCAACGACGCCCCGGACGTCATCGAGAGCGGCAACACCCAGGTCGCCCAGTTCGCGCAGAGCGGCGGGCTGCTCGACCTCACCGACAAAGTGGACGAGCTGAACGGCAAGGACTGGCTCAAGGGCCTCGCCGAGCCGGGGGCGTACGAGGGCAAGCAGTACGGCATCCCGTACTACGCGGCCAACCGCGTGGTCATCTACCGCACCGACCTCTTCGAGAAGGCGGGCATCGACGCGAAGACCATCAAGACCCGCGACCAGTGGGTCGCCGCGACCGAGAAGCTCAACAAGGGCGGCAACCAGGGCATCTACCTGCCGGGACAGACCTGGTACGCCCTGGCCGGCTTCGTCTGGGACGAGGGCGGCGACCTCGCCACCGAGTCCGGGGGGAAGTGGAAGGGCGCCCTGGAGACCCCGGAGGCGCTGCGCGGCATGGAGTTCTACAAGCAGCTCCAGGCGCTCGGCAAGGGGCCGAAGGACGCCGACGAGGCCGACCCGCCGCAGGCCGATGTGATGGCGCAGGGCAAAGTCGCCCAGGTCATCTCGACCCCGGGCGGCGCCAACGTCGTCATCGAGAAGAACCCGGACCTGAAGGGGAAGCTGGGCTTCTTCCCGATCCCCGGCAAGACCGCCGACACCCCGGGAGCCGTCTTCACCGGAGGCTCCGACCTGGTGATCCCCACCGCGTCCGGCAAGCAGGACGCCGCGCTCACCTTCATCAAGGAACTCACCGGCGACGCCTGGCAGAAGAAGCTCGCCGTGGCCATGAGCTACGTACCGAACCGGACCACGCTCGCCTCCGCGGTCGCCGCCGACCCGGGCGCCGCCGCGATGGCCGTCGGCGCCGCCAACGGCCACGCCACGCCCAACACACCGAGCTGGGCCGCGGTCGAGGCGGAGAACCCCATCAAGGACTACATGACCGCGGTCCTCACCGGCGGCGACCCGGCGACGGAGGCCGCCAAGGCGTCCGCCGACATCACCCGGGCCATGAACTCCGGCTCCTGATCCCCGCCCACGTCCAGACCGTCGAGAGGAGGCGTGCCGTGTCGGTCATCCGGGAACGGACCGCACCCCCCAGCCCCGAGCGCCGGGCCGTTCCCGGCACGTCCGGACCGCCGCCCCGCCGGCTGCGGTCCGGGGAACCGCGCGGCCTGTGGCCGTACGCCCTGATCGCACCGGCGGTCGGCGGCATGCTCTACCTGCTGGTCTATCCGCTGCTGCGGGCGGTCCTGATCTCGCTCCAGGACTTCCGGCTGCGGCAGCTGATCACGGGTGACGCGGAGTTCGTCGGACTGCGCAACTACCGCACGCTGCTGAGCGATCCGCGGTTCTGGGAGGTGGTCCGGCGCACCTTCCTGTTCATGGCCGTCAACGTGGTCCTGATCATGGTGATCGCGACCCTGGTCGCCCTGATGACCGAGCGCCTGGGCAAGGCCGCCCGGACGGTGGTGCTCAGTTCGCTGGTGCTGGCCTGGGCCATGCCGGTGATCGCGGCCACCACGGTCTTCCAGTGGCTGTTCCACTCCGAGTTCGGCATCGTCAACCATCTGCTGACCGGTGCGGGCTTCTCGTCGTTCGACCGGTATCCGTGGTTCGCACACGGCACCGCAGCCTTCGCCATCCTGGTCCTGCTGGTCGTGTGGCAGTCGGTGCCGTTCGCGGCGATCACCATCTACTCCGCGCTGACCACGGTCCCGACCGAGCTGTACGAGTCGGCGCGGCTGGACGGCGCGAGCGGCGCCCGGATCTTCCGCTCGGTCACCCTGCCGGTGCTCCGGCCGATCTTCCTGCTGGTGTTCTCGCTGGAGGTGATCTGGACGTTCAAGGCGTTCGTCCAGATCTGGGTGATGACCAGGGGCGGCCCGGGCGACGCGACGACGATCCTGCCCGTGTACGCGGTCCAGACCGCCCTCGCCGGCCAGCGTTACGACCTGGGCTCGGCCGCCTCGATGGTCACCGTGGTCCTCATGTCCGGGGTGCTCGTCCTCTACTTCCGCCAGATGCTCCGCCAGGAGGACGAGATCCGATGAGCCGTGCCCGTAGCGCCCGACTGCGGCGGCTTCCGCTGAACGCCGCGGCCGCGCTGACCGTCCTGGTCTGCCTGTTCCCCGTCTACTGGATGATCTCCACCGCGTTCAAACCGTCCAAGGACATCCAGTCCTCCGACCCCCAGCTCTTCCCGCGCACCTGGACACTCGACCACTTCCGCACCGCCGTGCAGGCCGACGGCTTCGGGATGTTCTGGCGCAACAGCGTGCTGGTGACGGTGAGTTCGATCCTGCTCGCCCTGATCGTCGCCCTGGCCTCGGCGTACGCGGTGGCCAGGCTGCGCTGGAAGGGGCGGCGGCAGTTCATGCTCATGGTGTTCATCGCGCAGATGGCGCCCTGGGAGTCGCTGATCATCCCGGTCTACATCATCTCCCGCGACACGGACATGCTGGACCGGCTGCCGACGCTGACCCTCGTCTACTTCATGGTCACGCTGCCGTTCTCGGTGATCGTGCTGCGCGGCTTCATCGGGACGATCCCACCGGAGCTGGAGGAGGCCGCACAGGTCGACGGCTGCACCCGGACCGCCGCCTTCCGGAAGGTGGCCCTGCCGCTGCTCGCGCCGGGCCTTATGGCCACCTCGCTGTTCGGCTTCATCACCGCCTGGAACGAGTTCGCGTACGCCAACTTCCTGATCATCAAGCACCAGGACAGCCGCACCCTGCCGGTCTGGCTGTCCTCCTTCCAGAACACCTTCGGCACCGACTGGGGCGCCACGATGGCCGCCTCCACCCTCTTCGCCCTGCCCGCGCTGGTGGTCTTCCTGCTGCTCCAGCGCCATGTCACCTCCGGCTTCGCCGCCGGCGCCGTCAAGGGCTGACCGACGACCCCGCACCCCTCCCGGAGGCCCCCCATGCCCGCACCCCGCCCCGAACACTCCCTGGTCCCCCGCCCCCGGAAGGTCTCCGCGCGCCCCGGCCGCTTCACCCTGACCCCGGACACCGGCATCCGCGCGTACCCCGGCGCGGAGGGCGCCGCCGACCTGCTGCGCACCCTGCTCCGGCCCGGCACCGGGCTCCCCCTCGCCCCCTCCGCCACCGGCCGCGTGGTGCTCGCCCTGGACCCGCAGCTGAGCGGCCTCGGCGAGGAGGGGTACGGGCTCACCATCGGCCCGGACACGGTGCTGCTGCGGGCCGCCCGGCTGCCCGGCCTGCTGTGCGGGGTCCAGACGCTGCGCCAGCTGCTGCCCGCCGAGGCGCTCTCGGCGGGGGCCCGGCGCGGCAGGGCCTGGACGCTGCCGTGCGTGGAGATCAGCGACGTCCCGGCGCACCCGTGGCGCGGCACGATGCTCGACGTGGCCCGGCACTTCCAGCCGGTCTCCTACCTGCGTCGCTACGTGGACCTGATGGCCCTGCACAAGCTGAACACGCTGCACCTCCACCTCACCGACGACCAGGGCTGGCGGATGCCCATCGCGGCATACCCGAAGCTGACGGGGATCGGCGGCCACCGGACCCAGTCGATGGCCGGTCCGCCGGGCGGCCCCGTCGAGAGCTTCGACGGCATCCCGCACTCGGGGGCGTACACCCCCCAGGAGCTGCGCGACCTCGTCCGGTACGCGGAGGCGCGCGGAGTGCGGGTGGTGCCGGAGATCGAGATGCCGGGCCATGTCCGTGCCGCCCTGGCCGCCCATCCGGAGCTGGGCAACGACCCGTCGCGGCGGCTGGGCGTGTGGACCCGGTGGGGCGTGTGCGACACGGTGTTCGGGGTGCACGAGGAGGTCTTCGACTTCTGCCGGACGGTGCTGGACGAGGTCATGGACGTCTTCCCGTCGCCGTACATCCACGTCGGCGGCGACGAGTGCCCGACCGTCGAGTGGGAGCACAGCCCGGCGGCCCGGGAGCGGGCGGCCGCCGAGGGGCTGCCCGACGCGCGGGCCCTGCACGGCTGGTTCATGGGCCGGATCGGGGCGTACGTGGCCGAGCGCGGCCGCATCCCGGTCGGCTGGGCGGAGACCGGCACCGAACTCCCCCCGGAATTCACGGTGATGACCTGGCGCGACCCGGCCCACGCCCGCGCCGCCGCCCGCCGCGGCCACCAGGTGGTCGCCGCCCATTACCGGGCCACCTACCTCGACTACGCCGAGTCGGACGCCCCCGGCGAACCGCTCACACAGCCGGGCCCACCCGTCGAGCTGCGCACGGTGCACGGCGACCGCTCGCTGACCGACGACTGGGAGCCGGGCGACGCGGTCCGGCTGCTCGGCACGCAGGCCCAGCTGTGGACCGAGTACGCGCGCACCCCGGACCGGATCGAGTACCAGACGTATCCGAGGCTGTGCGCCCTCGCGGACCGCGCCTGGTCCGGCGGCGGCGACGGCTGGCCCGGCTTCCTCGCCCGCCTCGGCCACCACACGACCCGGCTCGACGCCCTCGGCGTCCGCTACCGCCCCCTGACCCCCCGGCCGCTCACCGCGGCATCCCCAGGAACAGCGCCGACCCCGTGACCACGCACTCCCCCAGGAACAGCGCCGCCCCCGAAGACGCACTCCCCCACGACCGTTCCGGAGAGGAACAGACGCATGAAGTCACACGCGAAGAGCCGGCTGCGCGCCGCCGCCGCGGCCGCCGTCACCGTGACGCTGGGCTGTACCGCCCTGGCCGCCGTCCCCACGACGGCGAGCGCCGCCGGCGAACCGATCGCCGTGCAGTACCGCACCGGCGCGACGGGCGCGAGCGCCGACCAGAGCGAACCCTGGCTGAAGGTGCGCAACACCGGCAGCGGGTCCGTGCAGCTCAGCAACGTGAAGATCCGCTACTACTTCAAGGGCGACGCGGTGGGCGAGGTCTACCGGTTCGCCTGCTCCTGGGCGGTGAAGGGCTGCGGGAACATCACGGGGACGTTCGGCACGCTCGCGCATCCGACCGCCACCGCCGACCGCTACCTGGAGATCGGCTTCACCTCCGGCGCGGGCTCCCTGGCGCCGGGTGCCGACACCGGTGACATGCAGCTGAGGTTCTACCGGTCGAACTGGCAGCCGCTGGTGCAGAGCGACGACTACTCGTTCGGCGCCGGCTCGGCCGCGTACACCGACTGGACGAAGGTGACCGCGCAGCTCGGCGGCGCCACGGTCTGGGGCACGGCCCCCGAGGGCAACGGCCCCACCGACCCGACCGATCCCACGGACCCGACGGACCCCACGGACCCGCCCGGAGACGGGGCGACGCTGTTCGACGACTTCAACTACAGCGGCCACACCGACCCGCGGATCGCCGCGCACGGCTGGAGCGTCCGCTCCAACGCGGGCGGGCCCGGCGTGCCCGGCGCCACCTGGGCGCCGGACAAGGTCACGTTCGCCACGCAGAGCGGCAACTCCATCATGAACCTGGAGACCTCGACGGCGGGCACCGGCGAGTCGACGAAGCAGACCGAGATCCTGACCCAGTCCATGAAGTTCCGCAACGGCACCTACGCGGCGCGGGTCAGGTTCAACGACGCGCCGAAGTCGGGCCCGGACGGCGACCACCTCGTCCAGACGTTCTTCACCATCAACGACCTCAAGGCCCCGATGGCGGACGACTACGCCGAGTACGACTTCGAGTACCTGCCCAACGGCGGCTGGGGCGAGAGCGGCAACATCCTCTACACGACCTCGTGGGAGACCTACCGGCCCGACCCGTGGGAGGCCGTCAACCAGCACACCGAGTCCCGGCAGAGCTACGCCGGCTGGCACGACCTGGTGGTCACCATCGACAACAACGCGATCACGTACTACATCGACGGTCAGCTCTTCGGCACGCACGGGGCGGCCTATCTGCCGGAGCGCGGCATGTCGATCAACTTCAACCAGTGGCTGATCGACCTCGCCGGGCAGACGAGCACGACCCCGCGCGCGTACGACCAGCAGGTGGACTACGTCCTGCATGTGAAGGACCAGGTCCTCACGCCTTCGCAGGTGAACGCGAAGGTCGCCGCGCTCCGTGCGGCGGGGACGACGTTCCAGGACACCGTTCCGGCCGGGTGATCCGGTAGCGGAGGGAACGGGCGGGGCGGACGGCCGACGGGCCTCCGCCCCGCCTTTCACGTGTCCGGAGCTTCTGCCCGAGGCCACCGCCATGAGTCGTACGGACCTCCTGACCGGCCCGAATTTCCGGGCACCCCCTTGACAGCCCCGCCACCCGCCGGGCAATCTTCCATTAAGCAGAAACAAACTTCCGCAATACGGAAGGAGCGCCGACACCCTCATGGGCTACCCGGACCAGCGCTTCGATGTGAACCTTTCGATCCTCTTCACGGAACTCCCGCTCCTGGAGCGGCCCGCGGCAGCCGCCGCGGCCGGCTTCACGGCGGTCGAGCTGTGGTGGCCCTGGATCGAGTCCCCCACCCCCGAGCGGGCCGAGCTCGACGCCCTCAAGAAGGCGCTCGACGACGCCGGCACCCAGCTGGTGGGCCTGAACTTCTACGCCGGACAGCTCCCCGGCCCCGACCGCGGCGCGCTCTCCGTGCCCGGCGCGGAGTCGGAGCGCTTCCGGGCCAACATCGAGGTGGCGGCCGACTTCGCCGCCTCGGTCGGCTGCAAGGCGCTCAACGCGCTCTACGGCAACCGGGTCGACGGCGTCGACCCCGCCGCTCAGGACGAACTCGCCCTGGAGAACCTGGTCCTGGCGGCCCGCGCCGCCGACCGGATCGGCGCGGTGCTGCTGATCGAGACCCTGAACGCGCCGGAGTCGCCGCGCTACCCGCTGGTGAGCGCACCGGCCGGGATCGAGGTCGTGGACCGGGTCAACGCGGCGACCGGCCTCGGCAACGCGAAGTTCCTGCTGGACCTGTACCACCTGTCGATGAACGGCGAGGACCTGAGCCAGGTCATCGCGGCGTACGCCGGCAAGACGGGTCACGTCCAGATCGCCGACAACCCGGGGCGCGGCGCGCCCGGCACCGGCTCGCTCCCCCTGGAGCAGCTCCTGGACGAGCTGACGAAGGCCGGTTACGAGGGCTGGGTCGGGCTGGAGTACAAGCCCGGCGACCGCCCGAGCGCCGACTCCTTCGACTGGCTCCCGGCCGCCGCGCGGCCCGCCCGCTAGGGCCTGGAGCCCCTGTACACGCTGATCGGAAGGCACCCTCATGAGCAACAACCTCCCCAAGGTTGCGTGGATCGGTCTCGGCATCATGGGTTCGCCCATGTCGGAGAACCTGATCAAGGCCGGTTACGACGTCACCGGCTACACCCTGGAGAAGGACAAGGTCGACCGTCTGGCCGCGGCCGGCGGCACCGGCGCCTCCTCGATCGCCGAGGCGGTCGGGGACGCGGACGTGGTCATCACGATGGTGCCCGCGTCCCCGCAGGTCGAGGCCATCGCGTACGGCCCCGACGGCATCCTGGAGAACGCGAAGCGCGGGGCGCTGCTGATCGACATGTCCTCGATCACCCCGCAGACCTCCGTGGACCTCGCGAAGAACGCCGCGGAGAAGGGCATCCGGGTCCTGGACGCCCCCGTCTCCGGCGGCGAGGCCGGCGCGATCGAGGCCGTGCTGTCCATCATGGTGGGCGGCGAGCAGGCCGACTTCGACGCGGCGAAGCCGGTGCTCGAAGCGCTCGGCAAGACCATCGTGCTGTGCGGCCCGCACGGTTCCGGCCAGACGGTGAAGGCCGCGAACCAGCTGATCGTCGCGGTGAACATCCAGGCGTGCGCCGAGGCCGTGGTCTTCCTGGAGAAGTCCGGCGTGGACCTGGCCGCCGCGCTGGACGTCCTGAACGGCGGCCTGGCCGGCTCCACGGTCCTGACCCGCAAGAAGGACAACTTCCTCAACCGGGACTTCGCCCCGGGCTTCCGGATCGACCTGCACCACAAGGACATGGGCATCGTCACGGACGCCGCCCGCAACGTCGGTGCCGCGCTGCCGGTCGGCGGCGTGGTCGCCCAGCTCGTCGCCTCGCTGCGCGCGCAGGGCGACGGCGGCCTGGACCACTCGGCGCTGCTGCGCTCGGTCGAGCGCCTGTCGGGTCAGCCCGTCCAGGGCTGATTCCAGCCGCTTCCCTCCCTCCCCCAGACTTCCGGACGGTGCCGTCGCTGACACCTGTCCTGTCGCGCCCAGGCGCCGGCACCGTCCGGAACACCCTCCCACCACGAATTTCAACAAACTGTTGACGCCGCATCCCGGGCCTCTTTACGCTCCGGACACGCCCCCAGGACTCTGCCCCCTGGCCGTCGCAGTTCAGCAGCTCCCCGTACGGAAGGTCGCCCCGACACCATGACGCAGCGTGTGCTTACGACCGAGTCCGGCGCCCCGGTCGCCGACAACCAGAACTCCGCCACCGCGGGTGCCGGAGGCCCGATCCTCCTCCAGGACGGCCACCTCCTGGAGAAGCTCGCCCGCTTCAACCGGGAGCGCATCCCGGAGCGCGTGGTGCACGCCCGGGGCTCCGGCGCGTACGGCTACTTCGAGGTGACCGACGACGTCACCGCGTACACCCGCGCCGACTTCCTCTCCGAGGTGGGCCGCCGCACCGAGACGTTCCTCCGCTTCTCCACCGTCGCCGACTCCCTGGGCGGCGCGGACGCGGTGCGGGACCCGCGCGGCTTCGCCGTCAAGTTCTACACGAACGAGGGCAATTACGACCTCGTCGGGAACAACACCCCGGTGTTCTTCATCAAGGACCCGATCAAGTTCCCGGACTTCATCCACTCGCAGAAGCGCGACCCGTTCACGGGCCGTCAGGAGCCGGACAACGTCTGGGACTTCTGGGCGAACTCCCCGGAGGCCACTCACCAGATCACCTGGCTGATGGGCGACCGCGGCATCCCCGCCTCGTACCGCCACATGAACGGCTTCGGCTCGCACACCTACCAGTGGACGAACGCCGCGGGTGACGCGTACTTCGTGAAGTACCACTTCAAGACGAACCAGGGCGTGCGCTCCCTCTCCGCCGACCAGGCCGCCGAGCTCGTCGGCAAGGACGCCAACTCGCACCAGACGGACCTGCTCCAGGCCATCGAGCGCGGCATGAACCCGTCCTGGACGCTGTACGTGCAGCTCATGCCGGCCGCCGAGGCGGCGGACTACCGCTTCAACCCGTTCGACGTCACCAAGGTGTGGCCGCACGCGGACTACCCGCTCCAGCGGGTGGGCCGGCTGGTGCTCGACCGCAACCCGGACAACGTCTTCGCCGAGGTCGAGCAAGCGGCGTTCTCGCCGAACAACTTCGTGCCCGGCATCGGCCCCTCCCCGGACAAGATGCTCCAGGGCCGCCTGTTCGCCTACGCGGACGCGCAGCGCTACCGCCTGGGCATCAACCACACCCAGCTCCCGGTGAACGCCCCGCGCGCCGCGACCGCGGACAACTACGGCCGCGACGGCTTCCACGCCACGCGGTACGGCTCGCGCCACGACAAGAACTACGAGCCCAACTCGTACGCGGGCCCCGCCCAGACGGACGCGGCGCTCTCCGCCCCGCTGCCCGTCCAGGGCTGGACCGGCACCCACGAGGCGCCCGCCCACACCAAGGACGACGACTTCTTCCAGGCCGGCGAGCTGTACCGCCTGATGACGGCCGACGAGAAGGACCGCCTGATCGCGAACATCGCGGGCGGCCTGTCCCAGGTCTCCCGGGACGACGTCGTCGAGAAGAACCTCGCCCACTTCCACGCCGCCGACCCCGAGTACGGCAAGCGCGTGGAGGAGGCGGTCCGCGCCCTCCGCGAGGACTGACCTTCCCCCGAGCCCTGCCCGCGCCGACGCGTCCACCCGGATGAGGGGTTGTGCGCGACGCGGGCAGGACGAGGCCGCGGCGGTGGCGCGATGCCAGTGCGGTGGTACGCGGGAGGGCGGCCCGGTCACCAGACCTGAAGGCCCGTGCAGCCCCCCTTCGCGCCAACGCCGCGGCCCCTGTTCCCCCTGAACCAGGGCGCGGAGTACGGATACGGTCCCGTACTCCGCGCCCTTTTCATGCGATGCGGGTGCGCGGAACGCAAGGCCGAGGAGAGAGGGCTCCCACCCACCACTGCCACCCGGTCCGGGCGATGAGACAGGTGGCAGGTTTCGTCGGTCGTCGGCGAGTCTCCCCGACTTTTCAGGCATAACGGGTGGTGTTCGTGGATCCTGTCGAGGTACCTCCGAGAACCACCGCAAGGAGACCTCCCGTGCGCCGCCCCACCCGGAAGGCCATCGCCTCCCTCATCGCCGCAGCCGGCCTCGCCCTCCCCCTCCTCACCCCCGCACCCGCCTCGGCCGCAGCCGCCACCACCAGCCGCTTCGCGAACTACCGCTACGGGGACTGCCTGCGCGAGAACTCCGAAACCGGCCTCAAGGCCGACCGCTGCACCACCGGACGCGGCAGCCTCCTCTGGCAGTGGAACGGCCGTCTCAACACCAGCACCACTCTCAAGAACAACTTCTGGGGCCGCTGTCTCGACAGCAATGACCGGGGCGACGTCTACCCCCAGCGCTGCAACGGCGGCTCGTACCAGAAGTGGCGCACCGTCCAGCCCGCCGCCCGCAGCGCCGTCATGCTCCAAAGCGTCGGCACGGGCCGCTGCCTCTACCAGCAGGACGACGGCTACTACCGCACCGCCGCCTGCGACCGAAACGCCCAGAACCAGCGCTTCACCATCGGCTGAACGAACCTCCGCCCGCTTCGTCACGGCAACGCCGTCTAATTGCCGCCACGACGCCTTCCGCGCCGGTCAGGACCGGGAAACCACCAGGTGGGCGGCGAATCCAAGGATCACGGCGCTGGAAAGCAGGGACGTGAGCAGACGGCCGTGCGCGCCCGTCAGCACGCGGCCGAGCAGGGCTCCGCCGCCGGCGAGCAGGAGCTGCCAGCTGGCGGAGGCCACGAAGGCCGCTAGAACGAACACCGCCTTGTCCCATCGGTCCGGCGCCGTGGTGCCCTGATCCGCGAGCACCAGCGCCGCGAAGTAGATCACGGTGATCGGGTTCATCATCGTGACGCCCAGGAGCCCGAGATACGCCCGTACCGGACTCGTCAGCTCCCGGTCGGCCCTGTCCGTAACCTGCCGCCTGCGGTATTGGACGAGGGCCGTCACGGCACTCCGGAAGGCCAGCGCGACGAGCACCACGGCCGAGGCCCACTGAAGAGGGAGCGCGATCGACTGGATGGCGGGGGCGAGAGCCGAGCCTCCGATCACGGAGATCAGCGCATACAGACCATCAGCGGTCGCAACGCCCAAGGCGGCGCACGCACCGACCCTCAACGACGTCCGCGCGGTGAGGCCCACGAGATACGTCGCGACCGCGCCCACCGGCATGGCGATGCCATACCCGGCCAGGAGCCCCGCGACCAGGGCCGCGCTCATGCGCGGTGCGGCGTCGACCTTCGCGGACAGCCGGGCTGCTGCTGGCCCCGCCCCGCGGCAGCGGAGGAGGACATCGGCAGCACGGAGACGGTCGTCGTAGTCATGGGCAGATCCTCGGGGGCGCCCGGCAGGCCGCACAACCCAATTACGCGGCTGCCGTAGTCCGTGGGCCCGGTTTCGCGGGTCAGAGCCCTGCCGAAGCTCGGACAGGCACGCCCTCGTGAGCGTGAGGGCCAGGGGCCGGACCCCGGTACGAAGCACCTCGTTGGCGCGTCTCCCTCAGTCGCCGGGCCGGGCCGGGCATGCCGGTGCGGCGGTATGTCCTGGCCGCCCCGCGCAAGGAACCCGCACGCATCCGCAGTGAGAACGGCATCCGATGGAGCGGCCGGCCGCTCTCGCCGGCAGCGGCCTGACCATTCAGCCCGGCGTTCCTTCGCGCTCACTGCCCCAGGTCGGCCCGGACGAGCCGGAGTGCGGCCACGGGGTCGGCGGCGCGGGTGACCGCCCGGCCCACGACCACATGTGACGCACCGGCGGATACGGCACCACGCGGCGTGCCGGACCGGGCGTGTTCGCCCGCGGACGTACCGGGGAGCGCGACTCCCGGCGTGACGATCAAGGCGCCGGCTCCCAGCACGCCACGCAGCGGCCCGGCTTCCTGTGGCGATGCGATCACGCCGTGGCAACCCGCGCCTTCCGCCAGCCCGGCCAGACGTAGCACCTGCTCCTCGGTCGAGGTCGTGGCGGTGACACCGATGTCGGCAAGATCGGACCCCGTCATGCTGGTGACGACGGTCAGAGCCAGCACGCGAAGGTGCGGATAGTCGCGAGCCGCGGCGACGGCGGCGGACATGATGCCGGTGCCGCCCATACTGTGGACGGTCACCATGGAGACACCCAGAGAACCGGCGGCGCGGACCGCGCCGGCGACGGAGTTCGGGATCTCGAAGAGCTTCAGGTCCAGAAAGACCTCCTTGCCCTTGGCCACGAGGACCTCGACGAGGTCCGGCCCGGCCGCCGTGAGCAGCTCCAGCCCGACCTTGTAGAAACGACACTCCGCACCCAACCGGTCGACGAGTTCCTCAGCCGCTCGGCGGTTGTCGAAATCCAAAGCAACGATGATCCGACTGGTTGGCTCCACGGCGCCATTGTTACCCACGCGGCCGCGGAGGGGCTGCGTCGCCCCCGACCGCCCTCACAGCAACGCTGGCCGTCCGCCCCGGTGAACGCGCCCGTAGGACCGAGATCGTTTACGGGGCATCCCTCACCCAGCGCGGGTTCCTCCCCGTGCTACGTCAGTGCCCCGGGCAGGTCCACCACCCGGGGCACCGCTGGAAGAGGGGAGGTCGGCCTACGAGGACTGGCTACCCCTGCGCAGGCCCTACGGCGTCACGCCTTCGCGTACGGCCGGATCGCCGTAGGCGCGTGGGTCGGGTCCGTCGCCACGTCCTCGAACTCGTTGACCGAGGCGATGTCCGAGCCGCTCATGGAGATGTTCGTGACGCGCTCCAGGATCGCTTCGACCACCACCGGGACGCGGTGTTCCGCGGCCAGCTTCTTGGCCTCCTCGAAGGCCGGGAGGAGGGCGTCCGGCTCCGTGACGCGGATGGCCTTGCAGCCCAGGCCCTCGACCACCTTGACGTGGTCCACGCCGTAGACGCCCAGCTCCGGGGAGTTGAGGTTCTCGAACTCCAGGTTGACCTGGAAGTCGATGTCGAAGTTGCGCTGGGCCTGGCGGATCAGGCCGAGGTACGAGTTGTTGACCAGGACGTGCACGTACGGGATGCGGTGCTGGGCGCCCACCGCGAGCTCCTCCAGCATGAACTGGAAGTCGTAGTCGCCGGAGAGTGCGACCACCGAGCCGTCGGGGTCGGCCGTGGCGACGCCGAGCGCGGCCGGGATGGTCCAGCCGAGGGGGCCGGCCTGGCCGCAGTTGATCCAGTGGCGCGGGCGGTAGACGTGGAGCATCTGGGCGCCCGCGATCTGGGAGAGGCCGATCGTCGTGACGTACCGGGTCTCCGGGCCGAACGCGCGGTTCATCTCCTCGTAGACGCGCTGCGGCTTCAGCGGGACGTTGTCGAAGTGCGTACGGCGCTGCAGGTTCGCGCGGCGCTCCTGCGTGGACGCGGCCCAGGCCGAGCGGTCCGCGAGCTTGCCGGCCGCCTTCCGTTCGCGGGCGATCTCCACGAAGAGTTCCAGGGCCGCCTTCGCGTCGGAGACGATGCCGAGGTCCGGGGCGAAGATCTTGCCGATCTGGGTGGGCGCGATGTCCACGTGGACGAACGTGCGGCCCTCCGTGTAGACGTCCAGCTTGCCCGTGTGGCGGTTGGCCCAGCGGTTGCCGATGCCGAGGACGAAGTCGGACTCCAGGAAGTTCGCGTTGCCGTAGCGGTGCGAGGTCTGGAGGCCGACCATGCCGGCGTTCAGCTCGTGGTCGTCGGGGACGATGCCCCAGCCCATCAGGGTCGGGACGACCGGCACGCCGGTCAACTCGGCGAACTCCACCAGGAGTCCGGACGCGTCGGCGTTGATGATGCCGCCGCCCGCGACGAGCAGCGGGCGCTCGGAGGCGTTGAGCATGTCGAGAGCGCGCTCGATCTGGCGGCGGCTCGCGGCGGGCTTGTGCACCGGCAGCGGCTCGTACAGGTCGGGGTCGAACTCGATCTCGGTGAGCTGGACGTCGATCGGGAGGTCGATGAGGACCGGACCGGGGCGGCCCGTGCGCATCAGGTGGAACGCCTGCTGGAAGACGCCCGGGACCTGCGCGGCCTCCAGGACGGTCGTCGCGGCCTTGGTGACCGGGGCGGCGATCGAGGCGATGTCGACGGCCTGGAAGTCCTCCTTGTGCAGGACGGCGGTCGGCGCCTGGCCGGTGATGCACAGGATCGGGATCGAGTCCGCGATCGCGGAGTACAGGCCGGTGATCATGTCGGTGCCGGCGGGCCCCGACGTACCGATGCAGACGCCGATGTTGCCCGGGCGGGCCCGGGTGTAGCCCTCCGCCATGTGAGAGGCGCCCTCGACGTGCCGGGCGAGCGTGTGGTGGACGCCGCCGGCCGCCTTGAGGGCGGCGTAGAAGGGGTTGATCGCGGCGCCCGGCACACCGAACGCGTTGCTGACGCCTTCGCGCTTGAGGATCTCGACTGCCGCGCGGGCAGCGGTCATACGAGGCATTGAGTGCTCCTGCTCGTCCCTGGGTGGAGTCGGGGGTGGAGTCGGGCTCTGTCGCGCCACCTGAGAGCACCAATTCACCAATTCCGCATTGCGGAAAGTTTCTTCTGTTATGTGGAAGCAAATCTAGGCCGCGCCCGGACCGCCGTCAAGGGAGGACGGAGCCCACGCGACGACGGACACGAAGTGAGCCGATTCCCCACCCGGCGGCGGACTCCTGGGGGAGCATGGAGGGATTACGGAAGCGGTACGGAGGGAGCACGCGGTGGAGTCAGTGCCGGTACGGTGCCCGGCCTGCCGCCGCGACCACGCGTACGCGACCCCCGTCTACCCCTGCCCGTGCGGGGAGCCGACGGCCCCGCCGCTGCTGCGCGGCGCCCCCGTCGTCCCGATCACCCACCGCACCTGGAACGACGACTGGGTGACCGTACGGTGCCGGGGCTGCGGGCGGCACGACCAGTGGCCGCAGCCCGAGCTGTGCTGCCCGTGCGGCGCGGTGCTGCGGGTGCCGGTGCGGCCGGTGGCGTCCGCCGGGCCGGCCCGGCCCGCGCACATACCGCTGCCGCGCACGGCGGCGGCGCCCCGCCCCGCGTTCCGCCCGCTGACCATCCGTACCGCACGCGACGCGGTCGCGGCGGCGGCGCTCTACCTCACCTGGCTGGGCTTCCGGGACGTCACGCACCCGGTGAACCGGCCCGCGTCCCGGATCGACCTGCGGGCGTCCGGGCTGATCGCCGAGGTCGACTCCGCGACCCGGCCGACGGCGCTCCGGAACGTCGAGTGCCTGTGGCTCAACGCGCTCAACAGCTCCGTCCGCGGGGTGCTGTTCTCGCTCGCGGGCTACACGCCGGAGGCCCGGAAGCGCGCGGACACCCTGCGCGTACCGCTGTTCGTCCTGGATCTCACCGGCACGCCGCAGCCGGTGAACGGCGCGGCGGACGAACTCGTCAGCACCGGCGCCTGACCGCGCGCACCCACCAGAACCGGACACCCGGGACGGACGACGTGCCGTACCTCACAGAAACCGCCCGGCCACCCTGCGTGTGATCCGTCACGTTCTGGCCAACGGCCGCCGATGTGCGGTTCGTTGTCAGTGGCGGGCCCTACAGTGGAACGCATGGTCTTAACTCCACGGACTTCACCACCCTCGGACACGCCCGCGCACGCCCCCGCGCTCTCGGGCCGCGCCGCCCTGGAGGCCAATGAGGCGATCCGGGCCTTCGTGGACGCCCGCGCGGGGCGGGAGTGGTCTCCCGTGGAGTCCGCAGCGTACGAGGTGCTGCTCATCGAGTGGGCGGCCGCGACGCGCGGGACGTCGGCGGGGGACGTCATCGAGGCCGCCTGACGCGGACTGCCCCTGCGCGGGCTACCTCCGGTGGTTCTCGCGCAGTTCGATCTTGCGGACCTTGCCGCTGACCGTCATCGGGAAGGTTTCCAGGATCTGGAGCAGGCGCGGGATCTTGTAGTGCGCCAACTGCCCCTCGCAGAAGGCCCGTACGTCGTCCAGGGCCGGCGGGTCGGCCGGGTCGGCGGGGATGACGCAGGCCAGCACCTCCTCGCCGTACCGCTCGTCGGGCACGCCGACCACCTGCACATCGGCGATCTTCGGGTGGCGGTACAGGAACTCCTCGATCTCGCGCGGGTAGATGTTCTCGCCGCCCCGGATGATCACGTCCTTGATGCGGCCGACGATCTGTACGTAGCCGTCCTCACGCATGACCGCGAGGTCCCCGGTGTGCATCCAGCGCCCCGCGTCGATCGCCTCGGCGGTCCGCTCGGGCTGGTCCCAGTACCCGAGCATGACGCTGTAGCCCCGGGTGCACAGCTCCCCCGACCGCCCGCGCTCCAGGGTCACGCCCGTCGCCGGGTCGATGACCTTGACCTCGATGTGCGGCATGACGCGGCCCACGGTGCCGGTGCGGCGTTCCAGGTCGTCGTCGCGGCGGGTCTGCGTGGAGACCGGGGAGGTCTCCGTCATGCCGTAGCAGATGGACACCTCCGCCATGTGCATCTCGGCCACCACCCGCTTCATCACCTCGACCGGGCACGGCGACCCGGCCATGATCCCGGTGCGCAGCGAGGACAGATCGTACGAGGCGAAGTCCGGCAGGTTCAGTTCGGCGATGAACATCGTGGGCACCCCGTACAGCGAGGTGCAGCGCTCCTGCTGCACGGCGCTCAGCACGGCCGCCGGTTCGAACGAGGGGCCGGGGATCACGATGCAGGCACCGTGCGAGGTGATGCCGAGGTTGCCCATCACCATGCCGAAGCAGTGGTAGAAGGGCACCGGCAGGCAGACCCGGTCCTGCTCGGTGTAGGCGACCAACTCCCCCACGAAGTAGCCGTTGTTGAGGATGTTGTGATGGGAGAGCGTCGCACCCTTGGGGAAGCCGGTGGTGCCGGAGGTGTACTGGATGTTGATCGGGTCGTCGCAGGACAGCTCCGCCTCGCGTGCGCCTAGCTGCTCAGCGGTCACCTGCGGTGCGACGGAGAGGAGTTCGTCCCAGGACCGGTCGCCGATGTAGTGCACCGCCCGCAGGTCCGGGCAGTTGGCCCGGACCTCGTCGACCAGGGCCCGGTAGTCGCTCGTGCGGTGTGCGAGGGAGGCGGCCAGCAGGGAGATCCCGGCCTGCTTCAGCACGTACTCCAACTCGTGCGCCCGGTAGGCGGGGTTGATGTTCACCATGATCGCGCCGATGCGGGCGGTGGCGTACTGGACGAGCACCCACTCGGGGCAGTTGACCGCCCAGATGCCGACCCGGTCGCCCTTGGCCACGCCCGACGCCATCAGCGCCCGCGCCAGTTCCTCCACGGCCGCGCCGAACTCCGTGTAGGTCCAGCGCCGCCCGGACGGTACGTCGACCAGCGCCTCGCGGTCGGGCCAGGCGGTGACGGCCCGGCCCAGGTTGCGGCCGATGGTGTCGCCGAGCAGGGCGGTGGTGCCGGTGCCGTGCGCGTACGAGAGCTCGGTCATGCCAAGTCCCCCTCGGCGTACTCGGTGCCGCCGCCCTGGGCGGTGCGCTCGCGCAGTTCGATCCGGCGGATCTTGCCGGAGACGGTCTTGGGCAGCTCCGCGAACTCCAGCCGCCGCACCCGCTTGTACGGGGCGAGCACGGACCGGGAGTGGGCGAAGAGCACCTTGGCGGTGTCGGGCCCGGGTTCCCAGCCCTCGGCAAGCACCACGTACGCCTTCGGGACGGAGAGGCGGACCTCGTCGGGGGCCGGGACGACGGCGGCCTCGACCACCGCCTCATGCTCCAGCAGGGCGCTCTCCAGCTCGAACGGGGAGATCTTGTAGTCGGAGGATTTGAATACGTCGTCGGCGCGCCCGACGTAGGTGATGTAGCCGTCCTCGTCGCGGGAGCCGATGTCACCGGTGCGGTAGTAGCCGCCGGCCATCGCCTCGGCCGTGCGGTCCGGGTCGCCGTGGTAGCCGGTCATCAGGCCCACCGGGTGCGCCGACAGGTCGAGCGAGATCTCGCCCTCGAGCGCGCCGGGCTCCCCGCTCACCGGGTCGAGCAGGACCACCCGGAAGCCGGGGCTGGGCCGCCCCATCGAGCCGGGCTTGAGGGCCTGGCCCGGGGTGTTGGCGACCTGGACGGCGGTCTCCGTCTGGCCGAAGCCGTCGCGGATGGTGACGCCCCAGGCGCGCCGGACCGCCTCGATGACCTCGGGGTTCAGCGGTTCGCCGGCGGCGACGACCTCGCGCGGCGGGGTCTTCAGCTGGGTCAGGTCGGCCTGGATGAGCATGCGCCACACGGTGGGCGGGGCGCAGAAGCTCGTGATGCCGGAGCGGTCCATCTCGGCCATCAGGCGGACGGCGTCGAAGCGCGTGTAGTTGAAGATGAAGACGGTCGCCTCCGCGCTCCACGGGGCGAAGAGGTTGGACCAGGCGTGCTTGGCCCAGCCGGGCGAGGAGATGTTGAGGTGGACGTCGCCGGGCTTGAGCCCGATCCAGTACATCGTCGCCAAGTGGCCCACGGGGTAAGAGACATGGGTGTGCTCGACCAGCTTGGGACTGGCGGTCGTGCCGGAGGTGAAGTAGAGCATCAGCGGTTCGTCCGCGTCGGTCTCCCGGTCCGGCGTGAACGTGCGCGGGGCCTCGGCGGCCTCCGCGTAGTCGAGCCAGCCCTCGGTCGGGGCGCCGACGCAGATACGGGTGTAGCGGCCGGGCACCTCGGCGAACTTCTCGGTGTCGGTGTCGCGGACCAGGACGTGCCGGACCCGGCCGCGCTCGACCCGGTCGCGCAGGTCGGCGGGGCCGAGCAGCGGGGTCGCCGGGATGACGACCGCGCGCAGTTTCATCGCGGCGAGCGCGGTCTCCCACAGCTCGGCCTGGTTGCCGAGCATGACGAGGACGCGGTCGCCCTCGCGCACCCCTTGGGCGCGCAGCCAGTTCGCGGCCCGGTCGGAGCGGGCGGACATCTCGGCGAACGACACCTCGGTACGGGTGCCGTCCTCCTCCACGATGTGCAGGGCGGTGCGGTCGTTGTCCCGGGCGATGACGTCGAACCAGTCGAGGGCCCAGTTGAAGTGGTCCGCACGGGGCCAGCGGAAGCCCTCGTAGGCGGCGGTGTAGTCCTCGCGGTGCCGGAGCAGGAAGTCCCGGGCCGCCCGGAACGTCTCCGTCGCACTCGTTTCCGGCATGTGCCCTCCTCTTTACCGACCCGGCCGGTCCTTTGGCTCCTCCCATGATGTAAACAGTGACCCAGGTCTCACCACCCCCGGACGGGGGTGTCGCGGGGCCGCCATTCCATCGGGGGCCGGGCAGAGAGGCGGCAGGGTGCCGGAATCCGTCGACGCGGTCGAGATGCAAGCGGCGCTGCTGCGGCTGCGCCGGACGAGCGGGCTGCCGGTGGCTTTCGGTGGGCTGCTCTCCGACAGCCGCCACGCCAGGATCGCCGAGGTGAACGGGGCGCGTACGGCGGCCCTGCGGGGTCTCGTGATCTCGTCGGGCAGTGGCCTGGGCGGCAAGTCCATGGCCCTGTCCAGGCCGTGCGCCGTGACCGACTACCGCTCCTCCCGCCACATCAGCCACGAGTACGACACGGCCGTCGCGGCGGAGGGCCTGCGCTCGGTGGTCGCCGTCCCGGTCGTGGTGCGGCGCGAGGTGCGGGGTGTGCTGTACGGGGCGCTGCGTGAGCCGCTCACGCTGGGGGACCGCACGTTCGACGCGGCGGTGGCCGCCGCCCGTGACGTGGAGCAGGCGCTGGTGGTCCGGGACGAGGTGGGGCAGCTGCTGGCGGCGAGCCGCACGGAGCCGGACGCCGCTCCGGGGGCGGCGGGGGCCTGGGAGGACGTCCGGGAGGCGCACCGCGAGCTGCGCGCCCTGATGCCGAAGGTGCTCGACCCTGCGCTGCGGGACGAGCTGCTCGCGGTGTGCGGGCGGCTGGCGGCGGCGACGGGCACCCGGGAGCCCGGGGCACGGGAGGTCCGGCTCGCGCCGCGCGAGATCGATGTGCTGGCGTGTGTGGCGGCGGGCGCCACGAACGGGGTGGCGGCGGACCGGCTGGGGCTGCGCCCGGAGACGGTGAAGGGCTATCTGCGGTCCGCGATGCGGCGGCTGGGGGCGCACACCCGGCTGGAGGCGGTGGTGGCGGCCCGGCGGGCGGGGCTGCTGCCGTAGGGGGTGCCTTCAGCGGCCCAGATCCACGAACGTCGCGAACCGGACGTCGTACCCGATGGCCGGGGTCATCGCCGTGACCAGGTCCGCCGCCTCCTCCGTCAGGGAGTCGCGCTCGGCGGCGGTCAGCGGGCGCACCTCCTGGACGGTGACGACGGCCGGGGCGTCGCGCGGGGTGTCCAGCCGCCAGACCGCCGCGAAGAACCCGTCCACCAGCACGCTGCCGTACACCTGGTTGCCCACCCCGTTGAGCCCCTTGAGGAGCGCCGGGATGACCCGGGTGCGGTCGGCGTGGCCGAGCAGGACGTTGTCGAACTCGGGAAGGAAGCGGGGCGGGGCGGGGGTGTCCTCGGCGGGGCGCGGGGCGTCGGGCAGGTCGAAGAGTTCGACGCCGTGCTCGTCGCGGAAGGTGACGAGCCGGGGCCGCAGCCGCTCGAAGACCTCCTTCAGCCGGGTCAGCCCGGCCCAGGTCTGCATGTCCCTCACCGATGCGGGGCCGAACGCGCCGAGGTAGCGCAGCACGGTCCCGTCGATGTCGGGCGCCGTCTCCCCCGCGCGGCCGAGCCAGCGCTCGACGGTGGTGAGCGCGACGCCGCCGCTCACGCCCCAGAGGCCGCGCGGAGTCACCTGGACCAGGGGCAGCAGACAGCGGGCGGCGGTGCTCAGGGCCTGCGGGTCCGCTTCGGGCCACTCGGTGAGCAGCCGTGCGCGGATCTCCTTCGGGGTCCGGGGCTCCTCCTCGACGTATGTCCTGCTCACCTCGCGCAGGCGGTCCAGGTCCACGCCCGTGAGCCGCTTGCGGAAGATGTTGAGCTCCCGGTCGCGGGCGGGCTGCACCAGGGGCCGCAGCGTCAGGGCGTCGTCGGCGGTGTGGGTGTGGATGGTGGAGCGCAGGGTGACGATGCGGACCACCTCGCGGGCCTCCATCAGCGCGGACAGTTCGGCGGGGCGGAACCCCTGGAGCCGGGCCAGGAGCTGGTAGTACGGCGGCTTGGTGTTCTGCGCCTGGAGGCCGACGAGGTGGGTGACGGCGTCCTTCGCGCTCATCGCGGTCCGGCGCAGCAGGAGCTGGCGGTCCAGGGTCGCGCGGGCGAGGGCCCTGGGCGTGAGCACGGGGACGGGGACGGCACCGGCGGAGGTCTTCTTCTTCACGGCCATGACGGCACGCTACGCGGCCAATAGGTCGGATTCGGTCCTCTTCGCGAACACCCTCAGGTCACGAAAGCCTTCCGGGGCCGCCATGCCGTCATCCGGCGAAGCCGGGATCGCGGCGGGGCCACCCGCATCATGGTCCCGTGATCGCCGTCCTGTTCGCCGTCCTGACCGCCCTCAGCAACGGCTCCGCCTCCGTGCTCCAGCGCCGGGCCGCCCTCGACGTTCCGCAGACCGAGGCCATGCGGGTGTCGTTGATCGGCCATCTGCTGCGCCAGAAGGTGTGGCTCGCGGGGATCGCCCTGGTGATCGTCGCCGCCCTCTGCCAGGCCGTCGCGCTGGCCACGGGACCGATCGCCGTGGTGCAGCCGATCTTCGTGATCGAGCTCCCCGCGACGCTGCTCCTGGCCGGTTTCATGATGCGGGCGCGGCTGCCCCGGACGGTCTGGCTCGGGGTCGCCGCCGTGACGGCCGGGCTGGCCCTCGGGATGGCGACGGCCGCGCCGGGCGGTGGCAGCGACACCGTGCACGGGGCGGCGTGGGTGCCGGCGCTGATCCTGACGGGCGTGTTCGAGGCGCTGCTGATTGCGGGCGCGCTGGCCACCCGGGGCAATGTCCGGGCCGCCCTGCTGGCCACGGCCGCCGCCTGCGGTTACGCGCTGACCGCCGCGCTGATGAAGGACGCGATGGCACGGCTCGAAGAGGGCGGGGCGGGGTCGCTGTTCAGTTCCTGGCAGCTGTACGCCACGGCGGCGGCGGGGGTCGGCGCGCTGTTCCTCCTCCAGAACGCCCTGCAGGCGGGCACGCTCGTCGCCGTACAGCCGTGTCTGACGCTGGGCGACGCCCTGATCAGCGTCCTGTACGGGGTGACCCTGTTCGGCGAGGAGGTGCGCACCGGGTGGTGGGTGCTGCCCGAGCTGCTGGCCCTGGGGCTGATCGCGGCGGGGTGCGTGGAGCTGGCGCGGTCGCCGCTGGCCGCCGGGAACCCGGCGGCCCCGGCCCGCGCGCGCCGGGTCGACTGACCGGGCGCGCACGGACCGGGGCCGGGCCGAACGCGTACTACTTGCTGATCGCGAAACGCATCAGGGCGTGCTCGTCGCCCTGCTTGATCTTGCCGGTCTCGTTGATCACCTGGAGCTTCCAGCCGGAGCCGACGCGCATGGCCTTCGCCACGGCGCAGCCGTTGTCGCTGGTGAGCAGGGACGGCCAGATGTCGGCGACCTGCTGGCTGCTGCCGCCCGTGGCGTCGTAGACCTTGATGCTGACGTTGCGCGCGTTCTGGAAGGCGCTGCCCTTCTTGTACGCGGCGGCGACGAAGACGATCGCCGTGACATTCTGGGGGATCCGGGCGAAGTCGACGGTGACCGTCTCGTCGTCGCCGTCGCCCTTGCCGGTCTGGTTGTCACCGCTGTGGACCAGCGAGCCGTTGCCCAGCGGGTCGAGGGAGTCCAGGCCGGCCAGCCGCACCGGGTCCGCGCCCTGCATCGCGATGGCGATCAGGTCGAGGTCCGTGCCCTTCTTCTGCTTCAGCTTCCCCATCAGCCCGCCACTGCTGCCGACGGTGGGGTCCCAGGAGACGCCGATGGAAAGGTGGGTCACCCCGTCCAGGTCCGCCGGGCCGTCTTCCTTCTTCAACGTGATCATTCGTGATCCTCTTCGTGGCGAGATTCCTACAGGGTGAGTCTGCCTGGTGTCCTCCCACAACCCGGCACCAGGGGCAAAATTTCGACCAAGTGTGGGAGGGCCCCGGCCGGATTGTCCTGCCTCGGCATGATGTACGGGCACGTTTCCCCGTGATACGGGCATGGGAAAGACGCCCGGGCCGGGGCGCGGACCGGGCGTCGGATGTCAGCCGTTCAGGCCGCTTCCTCGCGCACCACCATCGGCGTCCCCAGGTGCTGGTGGCCGCCGCTGGCGAGCATGCGCACCTCCGCGTGATCGCTGATCTCGGCGCGGACGATACCGGTGTCGTCCTCGTAGACGGGGTGTCCGCCCGCTCCGCTCTGTGCCGTCCGGTGGACGGTGACGGCGTCGTCCTCCACTGCCGCGGACTGGAAGACGAGCTCGTAGCTCTCCGGATACTCCATGACGGCTCTCCAGACGACTTGTTCCGGGCCGGTCCCTCGGGGCGCGCCCGGCCTGCACTGTCCATGGTCGCGCACCCGCGTGCCGGATGCAGGGGCGCGGGCGCGCCCTGCGGGTCCGGGCGGGGGCTGCCTATGCTGAAGGAGAGCCCCGCCGCGGGAAGGGAAGCGCGCCATGGACGAGGCCGGTCTGGGCGACGACGTCTATCAGCCCCAGCAGGAGTCGGAGGCATCCGATCCGGTCGAGCAGCTCGACACGGAGGACACCTTGGACGACCCGGACGTGCAAGACGTCCTGGACCGGGGCTACTCGCCTCCGGAGCGCCCCTACGCCGTGGAGGACCTGGGCACCACCGCCGCCGAGCAGCACCGGGGCGAGTCCCTGGAGAGCCGGCTCGCGCGCGAGCGGCCCGAGCACGACGGCCCGCCCGGGGACGGGGTGGGCGATGTCGTGGACGGGGACGGCGAGCCCTGGGACGGCGAGGTCGGCACCGTACGCGCCGGGCGGCTCACCCGGGACCTGGACATCGACGAGCCGGACAGCACGGCGGGCGAGGACGTCGGGATCGACGGCGCCGCCGCCTCCGCCGAGGAGGCCGCCGTGCACGTCGTCGCGGACGAGGCGTGACCGCGCCCCCTCCCCCTTACCCCGGAGGTAATCGACGCCCCGCACACCGTCGGACATCGTGTTCCTCACGAGCACAGCGCTCCCGGCCCACCGGCCGGGAGCCCTACGGGAGGGATCCACGATGACCGCCTACGACGACGCCGTGCAGCGCTACTTCGCCGCCTGGAACGCCGGGCCCGAGGAGCTGGAGAAGGCCGTCGCCGCCGCGTTCACCGACGGGGCCGCGTACACCGACCCGCTGGCCGACGTACGGGGCCACGAGCAGCTGGCGGCCGCCATCGCCGGAGCCCAGCAGCAGTTCCCCGGGTTCACGTTCCGGCCGGCCGGTGCGGTGGACGGCCACCACGCGCTGGTCCGCTTCGGGTGGGAGCTGGTCGCGCCCGACGGCTCGGCGCCCGTCGCCGGCTTCGACGTGGCCACGCTCGCCGAGGACGGCCGCATCGCCTCGGTCAGCGGCTTCCTGGACCGGGTGCCGGCCGTCTGAACGACCGGGCGGTACGGGGGCGGGCGGCGCCGCCCGTCCCCGTACCGCCCTCCCCTGTCAGCCGGTCTGCGCCGGCCCGATGCCGTAGCCGTCCGCGTCGCGCACCGGGCCGCCGAAGAGGCGGTTGGCGGGGCGCGGCAGCCCGTAGTGGCCGCGCAGGGTGCTCGCGGTGTACTCGGTGCGGAAGAGGCCGCGTGCCTGGAGGATCGGCACCACGCGGTCCACGAAGAGCTCCAGGCCGGACGGGAACACGGCGGGCATGATGTTGAAGCCGTCGGCGGCCCCGCTGTCGTACCAGTGCTCGATGGTGTCCGCGACCTGTTCGGCGGTCCCGGCGAAGGTGCGGTGGCCGCGCCCACCGCCGAGCCGTCCGATGAGCTGACGCACGGTCAGCCGTTCGCGCCGCGCCAGCTCCACGATGAGGGTGTAGCGGCTCTTGGCGCCCTCGATCTCGTCCTCGGAGGGGATGTCCTCGGGCAGTTCCGCGTCCAGGTCCAGGTCGTCCGGGGCGATCCTCAGCTGGCGGGCGAGCTGCCGCTTGGCGTACTCGGGGACGATGAGGCCGTCCAGTTCGGCGTCGAGCGCCAGCGCCTCGGCCTCGGTGTCCGCGATGACGGGCACGATGCCGGGCAGGATCTTGATGCCGTCGGGGTTGCGGCCCGCGGTGACGGCGCGCTCCTTGACGTCCTTGTAGAACGCGATGCCCTCCTCCAGCGTCTGCTGTGCGGTGAACACCGCCTCCGCGTACCGGGCGGCGAAGTTCTTGCCGTCCTCACTGGAGCCGGCCTGCACGAGCAACGGGTATCCCTGGGGCGGCCGTTGTACGTTGAGCGGACCGTCGACGCGGAAGAACTCGCCCCGGTGCCCGATCTGCCGCACCCGCTCGGCCAGCGCGTGCACCCCGCGCTCCTTGTCGGCGACCACCGCGTCGTCGGCCCAGCTGTCCCAGAGCTTGGTGGACACCTCTACGAACTCACCGGCGCGCCGGTAGCGGTCGCGGTGCAGCGGGGTGTCGTCCAGACCGAAGTTGCGGGCCGCGTCGGCGCCCGCGGTGGTGACGATGTTCCAGCCGGCCCGGCCGCCGGATACATGGTCCAGCGAGGCGAACCTGCGGGCCAGGTTGTACGGCTCGTTGTAGCTGGTGGACGCGGTGGCGATGAGCCCGATGTGCCGGGTCGCGCCCGCGAGGGCGGTGAGCAGGACCGTCGGCTCCAGCTTGGCCGCGGGACGGCGGCCGGGGTCGCCCATCAGGACCGGGCTGTCGGCGAGGAAGACCGAGTCGAGCCGGCCGCGCTCGGCGATCCGGGCGAGGTTCTTGTAGTGCTCGATGTCGGAGTTCGCGTCGGCCGGGCTGCCGGGCAGCCGCCAGGACGCCTCGTGGTGGCCGGTCGACATGAGGAAGGCGTTGAGGTGGAGCTGCTTGCGGTCAGGCGTGCGGGGCATGGGAGTCCTTCGTTTCGATGAGGGGCTGCGCGACCCCGAGAGCCGTGAGGAGGGTGTCGCGGTATTCCTGGAAGCGGGGGTCGCGGCGGGAGCGCGGGGCCGGGAGGTCGACGGTGAGGTCGACGGAGATCCGGCCGTCCTCCAGGACCAGGACCCGGTCGGCGAGTTCGACCGCCTCGTCCACGTCGTGGGTGACCAGGAGCACCGCGGGGCGGTGGCGTTCGTAGAGTTCGCGCAGCAGGTCGTGCATCTTGATCCGGGTGAGCGCGTCCAGGGCGCCGAACGGCTCGTCAGCCAGCAGGAGTTCGGGTTCGCGGACCAGGGCGCGGGCGAGGGCGGCGCGCTGCTGTTCGCCGCCGGACAGCTCGTGCGGCCAGGAGCGCTCGCGGCCCCCGAGGCCGACTTCGGCCAGGGCGGTGAGGCCGCGTTCGCGGGCCTTCGGGCCGCGCAGCCCGAGGGTGACATTGTCGATGAGCCGGAGCCAGGGCAGCAGCCGGGAGTCCTGGAAGGAGAGCGAGACCCGGTCGGGGACGGTGAGTTCCCCGGAGCCCTCGACGCGGTGGTCGAGGCGGGCGACGGCCCGCAGCAGGGTGGACTTGCCGGAGCCGCTGCGCCCGAGCAGTGCGGTGAACTCGCCCGCTCCGACGGTGAGGTCGAGGTCCTTGAGGATGTCGCGGTCGCCGAAGCGGCGGACCAGGTCACGGGTGCGGATGGCGGGGGGCGGGGCGACGGCGGCCGCGCCGGGGGCGGTCAGCCGGCCAGGGTGCGTCGCCATGACAGGGCCTTCCTCTCGGCGGCGCGTACGGCCGCGTCGGATGCGAAGCCGAAGATCCCGTAGGCCACCAGGCCCACGATGATCACGTCGGACTGGGCGTACTGCTGGGCCTGGAACATCATGTAGCCGATGCCGCTGGTGGCGTTGACCTGCTCGACCACGATCAGGCCGAGCCAGGACGCGGTGACCCCGAGGCGCAGTCCGACGAAGAAGCCGGGCAGCGAGCCGGGGACGACGACCTTGCGGATGAACTGCGCGCGGCTCAGGTCGAGTCCCTCGGCGAGTTCGACGTAGCGGCTGTCGATGCCGGTGAGTGAGGCGTACGTGTTGATGTACATGTTCACCGCGACGCCGAGCGCGATGACAGTGACCTTCATCTGCTCGCCGATGCCGAGCCAGAGGATCAGCAGCGGGAGCATCGCGAGGGAGGGGATCGCGCGCTTGATCTGGAGCGGTCCGTCGATGAGGTATTCGCCGGTGCGGGTGAGTCCGGCGGCGACGGCCAGGAGGACCCCGGCGGCCACCCCGAAGAAGAGGCCGAGCCCGGCGCGCTGGAGGGAGATGAGGACGTTGTCCTGGAGCCGGCCGGTGGAGACGAGGTCGGACGCGGTGGAGAGGACCGTGCCGGGGCCGGAGAGTATCCGGGGGTCCAGGTAGCCGGCGGCGGAGGCGGCCCACCACAGGGCGATGACCAGGACCGGGCCGGTGAGCCGCCCGAAGGGGACGGCCCGGCCGGGGCCCAGCCGCCTGCGCGTGCCCCTCGGTGCGGCTGGTGGTGTCCTCGCGGGGACGGCGGCCGGGTGCACCGGCGGGGCGGTGCGGGGGGTGTGCGTCAGCAGCTCGGTCATGACTTCTCCCGGTACCGGGCGGGTACGGCCTCGGCCGCCAGCCCCTCGAAGCGGCGGTCGAACAGCTCGGTGGCGTCCTGCTCCGGTACGAATCCGCCGGCGGTCAGCAGGTCGGCGGTCTCCTGCTCCCAGGCGATGGCCTTGTTCCAGGAGACCGGGAAGAGCGGCTTGTTGAGCGAGGCGACGATGCGCTTGCCGTCCGCCCGGGAGACGCCCTGGTCCTTCACGTAATAGGTGTCGATCCACCGGTCGGTGTTCTCCCACGCCCAGACCTGGCCCCGCGCCCACAGCGGGATGAAGCTGCGGACGGCGGCCGCCTTGGCGCGGTCGTTCAGCACCTCGTTGGGCGCCCAGAGCACGGTGAGCAGGTCCACCACATCGGTCTTCAGGGCGCGCGCTCCGTCCTTGCCGTACTGGGCGAGGTACTTGGTGAGGGTGGGCTCGCCCAGCGGGGCGGTGTCGACCTGCCCGGACTGGAGGGCGGTGAGGAACTGGGTGCTGGGCAGGGCGACCAGCTCGACGTCGTCGGTGTCGATGCCCGCCTGCTTCAGCGCCCGCAGGACGACGACGCCCTGCGCCTGACCCTGCGAGAAGCCGATCCTGCGGCCCCGGAAATCGGCGGCGGAGCGGATGTCGGAGCCGGGTTTCGTGGCGAACGCGTACGACGGACTGTTCCGTATCTGCACCGCGACGATCTTCGCGCCGACGCCGATGGCATGGGCCTGGATCGGTGGAATTCCGGCGTTCACGGCGAGGTCGATGGAGTGCGCCCGGAAACCCTGGATGATATCGGGGCCCGCGTTGAGATTGGGCCACTGCGTCACCCGGAAGGGGAGTTCCTTTTCGAGGCCGGCGGGGGCGAGCTGGAGTTTGGTCGTCCGGACGGCTATGGAGAGTTCCGTCCCCGGCGGTGGCGCACCGGAGGGCAGTTTTCCGGCCGGTTCGGCGCCGGCCGCCGCGTCGGCCCGGGGCGAGCAGGCGGCGAGGGTTCCGATGAGTGCTCCCCCGGTGAGGGCGAGGAACGAGCGGCGGCCGACCGTCGGGGGCGTGGTGTGGCGTGGCATGGGTGAGTCCTGATCCGTGGCGTCGGGGTGGTCAGAGGGAGAGGTAGGCGCCGTCGTGGAAGAGCAGCGGGCTGCGGCCCTCGTCGAGCTGGGCCTCCACCACCCGGGCGACGACGATGCGGTGGTCACCGGCCGGCACGATCTGCTCGGTCTCCACCCGCAGATGGCCGGCCACCCCGTCGAGCAGGGGCTCGCCGCCGGGCAGGCGGTGCCAGCGCGTGGGGGCGGCGAAGCGGTCGATGCCGCTGGTGGCGAAGGTCGCGGCCAGCGGCTGCTGTTCGGCGCCGAGGAAGTGCACGACGGCCGTACGGGCGTGCTCGAAGTGCGGCCATGACGAGGTGGTGGTCCCGATGCCGAACGAGATGAGCGGCGGGTCGAGCGAGAGCGAGGTGAGCGAGGTCGCGGTGAAGCCGACCGGGCCGCGGCCGGAGTCGGTGGTGATGACGACGACCCCGGCGGGGTAGCGGCGGAATGCCTGCCGGAAGCGGTCGGGGGCGATCCCCACCGGGGCGGGGGCGGCGGCCTGGGCCGCGTACGAGGGCACAGTGACGGTCAACGTGTCTCCCGAAGGTGAAAAGCCGAAAGGACAGCGCGAAAAAGCGCTGTCGCGCGGAGATGCGCGCACATACATGAATGACGCACGGCGAGGCGCGCGGACGCGCGGAACGTTCGCCGGATATCAGCGGGTGTTTACCGGGGGCCCGGACAGCGGCCGCGACAGGAACGCGACGCGGTGGGCGCGGACGAGCGGAAGAGCGGCGTCATCGAGGACGCTTTCGCTGAATTCCGCTGTCGGCTGGTCATGAATCCATCATCCCGTCGGCGTTCGCGGCCGGTCAACAATGCAACTGACTGAATTAAAGCGGATTACGGAAGGGGCGCGGGGTCCGGTGTCAGGACACCGAGGGCAGCGCCGGCCACGGCCCCAGCGGGTCCGTGTACAGCGAGCCGAGGGCCACCGCCGCACCCGCCACGGCCAGGACCGACCCGGTGAAGCTGCTCGGCACCACGGCCCGCTCGGGGTCGTCGCACACCACGGACCGCTCGGCCACCTCCGCCCGCAGATCGGCCAGGCACTCCGGCATCCGCCCGGCCCCCGGCTCGACCACGACCAGCACCTCCGGGTCGAACATGTCGAGGAGCAGGGCCGCCGCCCGCCCCACCAGCCGGGCCCGCCGGCGGAACAGCCCCACCGCCCGCGCGTCCCCGGCCAGCGCCCGGTCGAGCAGTTCCGGGAAGGACCCGGTCACCAGCCCCTGGGCCGCGGCGCGCCGCACCATGGCCCGCTCCGAGACCTCCGACTGGAGGCAGCCGGACCGCCCGCAGGAGCACGGCTCCGCGCCGCCCGACCCCCCGGCGCCCAGGGGCAGATGGGCGACGCTGCCCGCTCCGGAGCGCGGTCCCCGGTGCAGGGCGCCCTCGGTGGCGAAGGCGGCGTCCACAACCGCGCCCACGAAGAGCAGGACGGTGCTGGCCCGGGTCGACTCCTGGCCGAACAGCTGCTCGGCCCGGGCCAGGGCGCGGGAGTGGCTGTCCACGTGGACGGGCAGCCCGGTCGCGGCGGCGAGCAGGTCGCGGGCCGGTACGTCGTGCCAGTCGAGGTGCGGATGCGCCACGATCACCCCGCGCACCGGATCGACGCGGTGCCCGGTGGCCAGGCCGAGGGCGAGGACGGTGCGCCCGTTGGCGTGGGCGGCCACCAACGGGGGCAGTCGGGCGGCGAGTTGGGCGAGGAGGCGGTGGGGGTCGGTGGTGCCGTGGGGCCGGCGGTCCTCGGCGACGACCCGGCCGCGCAGGTCCATCAGCGAGAGGGTGGAGTGGGCGACGGCGATGTGGGCCCCGGCCACCAGATAGCTTCCGGTGTCGATATCGACGGGGATGTGCGGCCGGCCGAGCCCCTTGGGGCCTGCGGTCTCGGCGCTCTCCCGGACCAGTCCACGGGCGAGCAGCCGGCCGACGTGCCCACTGACGGAGGCGGGCGAGAGGCCGGTGAGGCGGGCGACCGTGGACCGGGCGACGGGGCCGTGGTCGAGGATCGCGCCGAGGACGGAGCCGGTGCCGGTCGGGCGGCGGCCCGGCAGGTGCGCCGGTATGTCGGCGCGGCGCAGCGGGGTGGTGCGGGTCTCGTGGGGGCGGCGGACGGGGGCGGAGAGAGTCTTCACCGTGTCTTCCAGACCTCGGGGCGGCGATGGGCGCGGTGTCGGCGCGGCACGGGGCCGGGGCGCGGGAAGGCGCGGGCGCGGTGCCTCAGGCGCGGTGACACACGGCGGAGCACACCCGCTTGAGGTCGATGTGACCCCGCGTCGTCAGGTGTGCGGATCGCTGCATGCCGCGCAACGTAGCCGGACCGGCTCAACCCGGTCAAACCCTCGCCGCATCGTGGACAGCTCCGTGCGTCACCGAACGTTTTCCGGAATTCACCCCTGATGCCTTGTCATCGCCTGTTCTACGCGCATAGCTTGTGCTCCCTCACCACACTCTGAGGGGCATTCTCCGTGCGCATATCCACCACCCGTTCCGCCCTGCTGGCCGGCGCTGTAGCCGTGACGCTCTCGGCGACCGCGCTGCCCGCCGCCTTCGCGGCCCCGTCCGCGACCGCCGTGATCTCCGAGGTGTACGGGGGCGGCGGGAACTCCGGTGCGACGCTGACCCGTGATTTCATCGAGCTGGCCAACGCCGGCTCGACCGCGTACGGCCTCGACGGGTTCAGCGTCCAGTACCTGCCGGGTGCCCCGTCGGCGGGCTCGCTGTGGCAGGTGTCCCCGCTGACCGGTTCCGTCGCGCCCGGCGGCCGCTACCTCGTCGCGGAGGCGGCGGGCGCCGGCGGCACGGTGGCCCTCCCCGCCCCGGACGCCACCGGCAACGTGGCCATGTCCGCCACGAGCGGCACCGTCGCCCTGGTCTCCGGGACCACCCCGCTGACCTGCAAAACGGCCGCCGACTGCGCCGCCGACACCCGGATCGTGGACCTCGTCGGCTACGGCACCGCGGTCGTCCGGGAGGGCAGCGGACCGGCGAAGGGCACCTCGGCCACCGCCTCCGTGGCGCGCGCGGCCTCGCTCGCGGACACCGACGACAACGCCGCCGACCTCTCCGGGGCGGCCCCCTCCCCGGTCAACGCGGCCGGCGAGACCTCCGGCGGCGGCGAGGACCCCGGCGACCCGGGCAACCCCACCGAGCCCGGCACCGTGCGGATCCACGACATCCAGGGCACCACCCGGGTCTCCCCGCTGGACGGCAAGACGGTCACCGGAGTCCCCGGCGTCGTCACGGCGGTCCGCACCTCGGGTTCGCGCGGCTTCTGGATCCAGGACACCGCCCCGGACGCCGACCCGCGCACCGGCGAGGGCGTCTTCGTGTACACCGGCTCCACCGCCCCGGCCGTGAAGGTGGGCGACTCGGTGCTGGTCAGCGGCACCGTGGACGAGTACTACCCGTCGTCCACCACCCAGTCGGTCACCGAGATCACCGCCCCCAAGGTCACGGTCGTCTCGTCCGGCACCGCGCTGCCCGCGCCGGTGGTGCTGGACGCGAAGGCCGTACCGGAGAAGTACGTGCCCTCGGCCGGGGGCGGCTCGATCGACGCGCTGCCGCTGGAGCCGTCCACGTACGCGCTGGACCTGTACGAGTCCCTGGAGGGCACCCGGGTCCAGATCGCCGACACCCGGGTGACCGGCGCGACGACGACGTACCACGAGGTGTGGGTGACCGTCGAGCCGACGCAGAACCCGACCCGGCGCGGCGGCACGCTCTACGCCTCGTACACCGACCAGAACACCGGCCGGATCAAGGTCATCTCCCTGGACCCGGCCGCGCCCGTGCCCACCGCGAACGTGGGCGACGTGCTCGCCGGCACCACCTCCGGCGTCCTGGACTACGACTCGTACGGCGGCTACAACCTCCAGGCCACCGCGCTCGGCGAGGTCACCGACCACCACCTGAAGCGCGAGGTCACGCGCAAGCAGAAGGGCAAGGAGCTCGCGGTCGCCACGTACAACGTGGAGAACCTGGACGCGCTCGACGACCAGGCGAAGTTCGACACGCTGGCCGAGGGCGTCGCGGTCAACCTCTCCTCGCCGGACATCGTGTCGCTGGAGGAGATCCAGGACGACAACGGCGCGGTCAGCGACGGCACGACCGGCTCCGAGGCGACGCTGAAGCGGTTCACGGACGCGATCGTCGCGGCGGGCGGCCCCCGCTACTCCTGGCGCTATGTCGCCCCGCAGGACGGGAAGGACGGCGGCGAGCCCGGCGGCAACATCCGCAACGTGTTCCTCTTCAACCCCGGGCGCGTGGACTTCGTGGACCGTCCGGGCGGCGACGCGACGACCCCGGTCGCGGCCGTGAAGACCAGGAAGGGCGTCTCACTGTCGGTGTCGCCGGGCCGGATCGCCCCGGCCAGTGCGGCCTGGGAGGACAGCCGCAAGCCGCTCGTCGGCGAGTTCCGGTTCCACGGGAAGTCCGTCTTCGTCGTCGGCAACCACTTCGCGTCCAAGGGCGGCGACCAGCCCCTGCACGGCCGCTACCAGGAGCCGGTGCGCAGCTCGGAGACCAAGCGCGTGCAGCAGGCGAAGGAGGTCAACACCTTCGTCAAGTCGCTGCTCGCGGCGGACAAGTCGGCGCGGGTCGTGGTCCTCGGCGACCTCAACGACTTCGCCTTCTCGCCCACCGTGGACGCGCTGACCGACGGCAAGGTGCTCAAGCCGCTGATCACCACGCTGCCGAAGGACGAGCAGTACAGCTATGTGTACGAGGGCAACTCGCAGACCCTCGACCACATCCTGACCAGTCCGGGGGTGCGCCGCTTCGACTACGACGTGGTGCACATCAACGCGGAGTTCGCCGACCAGGCGAGCGACCACGACCCGCAGATCGTGCGCGTCGACGTGAACGCCCCGGAGCACGGCCACGGGCACGGCCACCACTGACCCGGCACGCGGGCGGGCGGTTCAGCCGCCCGCCCGCGGTGACACCGGGGCCGCCGCGCCCGTACGCGGGCGCGGCAGCGGGGCGAGCGGCCGCAGCGCGGGGGCGGGTTCCAGCGGCCGGTCGGTCAGGAAGCGGGCCACCAGGTCCGCCACGTCGTCGGGGCGTTCCAGGACGACCCAGTGGTCCGACTCGCCGATGGTAAGGAAGCGGCTGCCCTCGATCGTCGCCGCGAAGGCCCGCTGGTGGTGCGGCGGGGTCACGGTGTCGTGCTCGCCGGCGAAGACGAGCGTCGGGACCCCGGTCAGCCCGCCGGAGAAGTCCGGGCGGTGCTCCAGCGAACGGCGCAGCGAGCGCTCCGCGTGCGGGGAGTGCGTGAGGGCGTGCACGAAGGACCGGCGCACATAGCGCAGGGCCAGCTCCCGCCGGTGGACCGGCCGCCCGGGGTCCAGGCACATCAGCGCCTCGGCGGTCAGGGCGGCGAGCCCTTCCGCGTCCCCCGCCTCCAGCCGGCCGACGGCCCGCCCCCAGCCGTCGCGCTGGGCGTCGCTGATGTGCGACGGTACGCCGCCGAGGACCAGGCGGGCGATCCGGCCGGGGTCGCGCCGGGCGCAGCCGAAGGCGATGGACGTGCCGTAGGAGAAGCCGAAGAGGTTGACCCGGTCGGCGCCCAGGTCGTCCATGACGCCGGTGACGGCGGCGCACAGGAGGCCGTCCCCGGTGCCGGGCGGCAGCGGGTCGGCGCCGCCCATGCCGGGCAGGTCGACGGTGATCACGGAGGCGTGCGGGCCGAGGTGCTCGTCCATCTGCGGCCAGCCGTGGATCCCCTGGAGCGCGCCGCCGAGGACGACGACCGGTTCGGTGCGGGACGCGGGCCGCGGCAGCACGCGGTAGCGGTAGCGCAGCCCGTCCACGGTGAGGGTCCGGATGATCTCTTGGGTCATGGGGTTCGGTCCTTGAATCCCGGTCATCTGGTGAGGACGAGGGCGGCGTTGTGGCCCCCGAAGCCGAGGGAGGTCTTGACGGCGGCGTCGAACGCCGCGTGCCTGGCCTCCTTGCTCACCACGTCGACCGGGATGTCCGGGTCGGGGGCGTCGAGGTTGACGGTGGGCGGTACGAGCTGGTGCTGGAGGGCGAGGACGGTGAGCACGGTCTCGATGCCGCCGGCGGCGCCGAGGGTGTGGCCGGTCATCGCCTTGGTGGAGGTCACGAGGGGGTGTTCGCCCAGGACCCGGCGGAGCATGGCCGTCTCGATGAGGTCGTTGGAGACGGTGGAGGTGCCGTGCGCGTTGACGTGGCCGACGTCGGCCGCGTCGATCCCCGCGTCCGCGAGGGCGGTGCGCAGCGCGCGTTCGATGCCGAGCCCGTCGGGGTCGGGGGCGACGGCCGAGTAGGCGTCGCTGGACGAGCCGTAGCCGGTGACGTGGGCGCGGACGGCGGCGCCCCGGGCGCGGGCGTGTTCGGGGCGTTCCAGGACGAGGAGTCCGGCGCCCTCGCCGACGACGAAGCCGTCGCGGTGGCTGTCGAAGGGGCGGCAGGCTGCCTGCGGGTCGTCGCGGCGGGTGGAGACGGCCTTGAGGCGGCAGGCGCTGGCGATCAGGAGCCGGGAGCAGACGGACTCGGCGCCGCCGGCGACGACGATGTCGCAGGCGCCGGTGCGCAGCATCTGGTGGGCGGTGCCGATGGCGACGGTGCCGGAGGAGCAGGCAGTGGAGACGGCCTGGCTGGGTCCGTGTGCGCCGAGGTCGGTGGCGACGCTGCTGGCGGCGCCGTTGACGACGGTGAGCGGGGCGAGCTTGGGCGAGACGCGGCGGGCGCCGCGTTCGGTGAGGGCGGTGTGCTGTTCGTCGTAGAAGGGCAGGCCGCCGTGGGCGGAGCCGATGACGACGGCGACCCGGCCGCTGTCCCAGACGGCGGGGTCCAGGCCCGCGTCGGCGACGGCCTCGCGGGCGGCGATGACGGCGAGGTGCGAGAAGCGGTCCATCAGCCGGTGTGCGGCGACGCCGAGTACGGCCCGGGTGTCGAGGCCGGTGACGCTGTACATGAAGTCGCAGGGCAGCCCCTCGAGTTCGGGCCGGTGCGGCACGCAGGGCGCGGTCGCGGGGTCGTTCACCGCGCGCCAGGTGGCCTCGGCTCCGACGCCCGCCGAGGTGACGAGGCCGATGCCGGTGACGGCCGCGGCGAACGGCGCCAGCCGGTGGGGGGCCGTCACGCGGCGGCCTTGCGGCGCACGGCGTCGACCAGCTGGCCGACGGTGTCGCGCGAGGTGAGCTGGACGTCGTCCAGGTCGACGTCGAGCCGGTCCTCGATGAGGAGCCGCAGCTCCTCCAGCGCCAGCGAGTCCAGCCGGAGCTGCCTGAGCGGCACGTCGGGGCGGATCGCCACGGGGTCGGTTCCGAAGTTCGCCGTCAGCAAGGTGCTGATCTCGTCTGCCGTGCTCATGCTCATCGGGCACTTCTCCGCTGTCGTACGCGGTGACGCCTTGCCGCGTGAGATGTGAGTGCCATCGGGGACGCCGGCCGGTCCGGAGTTCTCTGTTATACGCCCTGGCGACGGCGGGCCCGGCCCGCGTTCCCCCGTGCGGTGGGCTGCCGTCCAGGTGTACGAATCCCGCGCGCCGCGCGTGCGCTCACGGGCCGTCAACTCCGCTGGAGTACGAAGAGTTCGACACACCCGTGGGCTGATTGTCATACCTGTGGTGGCTCTCTATCGTGAGCAGGCTTCGTGGCCGACCGGCCCCGTCGGCCGGCCCTCCCCCACACAGCAGGAGCAGGTATGCCCACACGCGCCGCCCGCACCCGGACCCGCGCCTCCCTCCTGGCCGTCCTCACCGCCACCGTCCTCGCCGCGACCGGCACCCCGGCCCTCGCGGCGGCGGGCCCCGGGCACCCGATGGACCGGGCGTTCACACGGGCCGCCGAGGCCTTCGACGTACCGCGCGATCTGCTCGCCGCCGTCGGGTACGGCGAGACCCACCTCGACGGCCACGCCGGACGGCCCAGCCAGGCGGGCGGCTTCGGCGTGATGCACCTGGTCAGCAACCCGGCGCAGCACACCCTGGAACGGGCCGCCGCCCTCACCGGCGAACCGGTCGCCGCCCTGCGCACCGACACCGCCGCCAACATCCTGGGCGGCGCGGCGGTGCTGCGCGGCTACGCGGACGGGCTGGGCCTCGACGCCCGGGACCGCGACGACATCGACGCCTGGTACCCGGCCGTCGCCCGCTACAGCGGTACGCGGGGGACGGCGGCCGCGCTCTACGCCGACGCGGTCTACACCTTCCTGGCCGACGGGCTCGCCGCGCTCACGCCGGACGGCGAGCGGATCACGGTGACCGGGCGGCCGGTCTCCCCGGAGCGGGACGGGGTCCCGGCCGCGGACACCGGTGCCCGGAGCGCCGACTACCCGGCCGCACTCTGGGTCCCGGCCGACCCGAACAACTACACCACCGGCCGGACCGCGAAGATCGACAAGATCGTCGTCCACGTCACCCAGGGCTCGTACGCGGGCTCGATCAGCTGGTTCCAGGACCCGGTGTCCGAGGTGAGCGCGCACTACGTGGTGCGGTCGTCGGACGGGCAGATCACCCAGATGGTGCGGGACGCCGACACCGCGTACCACGCGCGCAGCGCCAACGCCTCGTCGCTCGGCATCGAGCACGAGGGCTTCATCGACGATCCCACCTGGTTCACGGACGCGATGTACCGCTCGTCGGCCGCCCTGACCGCCTCGCTGTGCGACAGGTACGGCATCCCGAAGGACCGGGCGCACATCATCGGGCACAGCGAGGCCCCGGGCAACGACCACACGGACCCGGGCCCGTACTGGGACTGGGACCGCTACATGGAGCTGGTGACCGGCACCGCGGCGGGCGGCGAGACCCGGGACGGGCTGAGCTTCGCCACGTACACGACCCAGCGGTCCGGCTCGACGGGTCCTCAGGTCACCGCCCTCCAGCGGCTGCTGAACGACCAGGGGTACGCGGCGGGCGAGGCCGACGGCAGCTTCGGTCCCGCCACGGCGGCGGCGGTGACGTCGTTCCAGTCGGCACACGGCCTGGACGCCGACGGGGTGGTGGGGGCCAGGACGTGGACGGCGCTGCTGTCGGCCGGGACGACGCCGGTGCTCGCCGAGGACGCGACGGGCGAGGACGTGAAGCGGCTCCAGCGGGCCCTGACGGCGGCGCTGGGCTCGACGGTGGACGCGGACGGCGCCTTCGGCCCGGCGACCGCGACGGCGGTGCGCTCCTACCAGACCGGGCGGGGGCTGACGGCCGACGGAATCGTGGGCGCCGCCACCTGGGCGGCGCTCCAGGCGGGCCGCTGACGGTCCGGTGGCGTCCCGGGCCGGCCCCGGGGCGTCACCGGTCGGCGCGGTCGTAACGGAGCTCCACGACCCCGGTGCCGAAGGTGCGGGTGCCGGTGAGGCGGAGGGGGCGCAGGGTCTCCTCGGCGGGGAACATCGGCTTGCCCCGGCCGATGAGGACCGGGTGGATGTAGACGCGGTACTGGTCGATCAGGTCGTGCGCCGCGAAGGACGCGGCGAGATCGGCGCCGCCGAGGGCGAGGTCGCCGCCGGGCTGGTCCTTGAGGGCCCTGACCTCCTCGGGGACGACCTCGCGGACGATGGTGGTGTTCCAGTCGGCCCGTTCCAGCGTCCGTGAGTAGACGTACTTCGGCATGTTCCGCCAGATGACGGCGAACTCGGCCATCGGCCCCGCGTTGGCCGGGTCCTGGTCGGCGGTGGGCCAGAAGCCGGCCATCAGCTGATGGGTGACGCGCCCGTCCAGCATGCCGCCCATACCGGCCAGTTGCTCGTTGAAGTAGCTGTGGAGCTCCTCGTCCACCGTATGCCAGTCGATGTTCCGGCCCGGCCCCTCGATGAAGCCGTCGAGTGACATCGACATCCAGTAGACGATCTTGCGCATCGGGTACCTCACCGGGCGTTCGCGGGACGGGGTGGGGGAAACCCCGTCGACGTTACCGGGCGGCGGGCCGCCCCCGCTTGACGCCGAGCCGGACCGGCGCGTAGGAGTCGGGGATGAGACTCGGAGAGGCGCGCGCCGCAGCCGCGCACTGGGTGGCCGCGCACGCCCGCCCCGCACCGGACTATCTGGGGGCCTACTTCAGCGGGTCCACGGTCGGGCGGCCGGACGACACGGAGCTGCCGGTCTCCTCGGACGTGGACGTGGTCGTGGTGACGGAGGGGGCCGAGGCGCCCGCGAAGCCCGGCAAGCTGGTGCACCGGGGCGCGCTGCTGGAGATCACCTACGAGCCGTGGTCGCTGCTGGCCGACCCGGAAGCGGTGCTGGGCGCGTACCACCTGGCGGGCGGCTTCCGCCGGGACACGGTCATCGACGACCCGACGGGGCGGCTGCGCGCGCTCCACGCGTACGTCGCGCCGCGCTTCGCCCGGCGGGAGCACGTCCGGCGGCGGTGCCTGGACGCCCGGCACCGCGTCGAGAGCCGGCTCGCCGCCCTGGACACCACGCAGCCGTTGGCCGCCCGGGTGCTGGGCTGGCTCTTCCCCACCGGGGTCACCGCACACGTCCCGCTGGTGGCCGCGCTGCGCAACCCGACCATCCGGCTGCGCTACCCCGCCGCGCGCGACGTACTCACCGCGTACGGGCAGGAAACGCTCTACCCCGAGCTGTTGGCGCTCCTGGGCTGCGCGGAGGTCTCCGCACCGCTGGTGCGGCACCATCTGGCTGAGCTGGAACGGACGTTCGACGCCACGGTCCCCGTCGTGCGCACGCCGTTCTTCTTCGGCAGCGACCTCACCGAGCGGGCGCGGCCCGTCGCGGTCGACGGCAGCCGGGAGCTCATCGACCGGGGCGACCACCGGGAGGCGGTCTTCTGGGTCCTCGCGACCTTCGCCCGCTGCCACACCGTGCTGGCCGTGGACGCGCCCGCGCTGCACACCGCCCGGCTGCCGGCGTTCCGGGAGGCGGTCGCCGACCTCGCCGGCATCGCGCACACCGGGGACCTGCTCGCCCGGCGCGACGAGGTGCTGCGCTTCGTGCCCCGGCTGTGGACGGTCGCGGAGGAGATCATGACGGCCGGCCCGGAGGTCGTCGGGCAGGGCTGATTCTGCTACCTTGCCCGCGTGTTTCCTCCTCGTGCGTAGGACCCCGTCGAGACCGTGCCCGGCGTACCGGGTGCGGCGCTCCGGTGCCCCCGCATGCCCACGGTGCGGCGAGTCCGCGCCGTTCTTCCGAGGAAGACCACCATGCCCACTTCTTCGTACGCCGCCGTCCTGCGCGTCCCGCACGCGGCGCGCACCTTCGCCGCCGCGCTGACCGGGCGGCTCTCCTACGGAATCGCCCCGCTCGCCCTGCTGCTCGCCGTCAAGGACGCCACCGGTTCCTACTCGGCCGCCGGCACGGTGATGGCCCTGTTCGGGGCCGCCAGTGTGTTTTTGTCCCCCGCCCGCGCCGGGCTGATCGACCGGTACGGGCCGCGCCGCGCCCTGCCGCCGATGGCCGGTCTGTACGCGGTGCTGCTCGCCGTCCTCGCCCTGGCCACCTGGCGGCCGGGCGCCTCCTCGCTGGTCCTCGGGGTCCTCGCCACGGCGGCGGGGGCCTGCACCCCGCCGCTGGGCCCGGTCATGCGGACGCTGTGGAGCGAGCTCGTCCCCGACCGGGACCTGCTGCGCCGCGCGTACAGCCTGGACGGGGTGGCCGAGGAACTGCTGTACGTCTCCGGGCCGTTGCTGGTGGGCGTCGCGGTGACGGTCACCGGACCCGCCGTCGCGGTGCTGGCCGGTGCGGTGCTGATCGCGGCCGGGGCGGGGGCGCTGGTGACCTCGCCCGCCGTGCCGCGCGGGAAGCCGGGCCACGGCACCGGGGCGGACGGCTCCGCCGCCCCCGGCCTGCGGCCCGGCGCCGTGCCCGCGCTGCGGCGCGCCGTGCTGGTGACGGCCGCCGTGGGGCTCTGCCTCGGGGCCCTGGACCTGCTGGTGGTGGCCCTGACCGAGGCGATGCGCCGGGCGTCCGCGGTCTCCTGGGTGCTGGCCGCCCTGTCGGCGATGAGCGCGGTCGGGGGCCTGGCCTACGGGGCGCTTCGGTGGCGGGCATCGCTCGGGATGCGGCTGCCGGCGACGGCCGCCGGTCTGGGCGCGGCGGTGGCGGTGGCCGGTCTGGCCGGCAACGTGTACGTGCTGATCGCCGTGGTCGGCGCGGCCGGGCTCTTCGTCGCGCCGGTGCTCACGACCGCGTACCTGATCGCGGACGAGTCGGCGGACGCGGCCCGGCGCACCCGGGCGGGCGCCTGGGTCAACACCGCGTTCAACGCGGGCTCGTCGGGCGGCACCGCGGCGGTGGGGCTGCTGGTGGACCGGCTGCCGCTCGCCCTGTGCTGCGCGGTGGCGGCGGCCCCGGCGCTGCTGTGCGCCGGGGCGGTCGCGGTCTCCGGGGTCCGGCGGGCCCGGGCGGGGACGGCGGAAGCGGCGGAGGTGGTCGGCGGAGCTTGATCGCGCCGTCGTCGGCCATCAGGGTCTGGCCGGTCGTGCGACGGGCGTCGTCGCTCGCCAGGAACGCGACGACGGGCGCGACGTCCGTGCGCGGGTCGCCGTCGAATCGGCCGAGGGGGACCTCGGCCGCGGAGAGGGCGTACTGCTCGGGCCGGGCCTCGGCCCGGGCGGCGACGCCCACGGTCTTCGCCATCGGGCAGACCACGTTGACGACCGCCCGGTCGGCGACCGCGCGGTCCGGGACGTCGCCCCGCAGGAACGCCACCGCGTCCCCACACGAGGCGGCCGCCCACCCGTTTCCCGGGTGGACGGCCGCCTCGTACGAGCGTTCAGCGGGTCACTTCAGGCCGAAGGCCCGGATGATCTCCTGGTCCACGGCGAGGCCGCCGCCGGCCTCGGCGTGGGCCTTGAGCGAGACCGCGGTGGCGCCCTTCTTCGGGGTCTTGAACCCGGCGGTCCAGGAACCCGTCCGGTCCTTCTTGAGCTGCACCGCGCTCCAGGTCTTCCCGTCGTCGTAACTCACCGACAGGGAGGCCTTCGTGGCCTTCACTGCGCCGTCCAGCCACTCCTGCGTGGTGGACGACAGACCGATCTCGGTCCACTTGCCGGCCCGCACGTCACCCGCGAGGTCGGTGGCGACGTCGTAGTCGAGCTGGAGCATCGGGATGTCGACCTGGTACGGACCCTCGGGGTCGTTGGCGCCCGAGACGAAGGACCACTCCGTGTGGGTGCGCACGGACGTCTTCCAGGTGTCCGCGTCGCGCGAGGCGTCGAGCACCAGGCGGTAGGGCAGCTCCTCGGCGGGCAGGTCCCCGACGTAGCCGGCGCGGCCCGGGGCCTCGTCGAGCAGCTTGTCGCCCTGGTAGACCGCGGCCTTGCCGGTGTCGTACTCCTTGTCCGGCATGGCGCCCGAGTGACCGGCGCCGCTGTCCGTCCACGGGGTGACGTTGTACTGGATGTCGCCCCACTGGGAGCGGAACGGCCCCCAGTAGCCGGTGCCGAGGCGCGGCCGGGTGACGGGCGCGAACCAGTCGGCCTTGTTGCTGGACCCGGCGCGGTAGTCCATCTCGCCGCTGCGCTCCTCCAGCGCGGTGTCGGTGCCCTCGGCGTTGTACTGCGCGTGGTCCTCGTACCAGAACGAGGCGCCCGGCAGCGGGGTGACCCATTCGGTGCGGGTCGCGGGGTACTTCTCGTACTCGGCGAAGCCGAGGCCGGGGCCGTACTCGGGGATGTCGTACCGGTAGCCGCCGCCGACGACGTCGCGGTGTCCGTAGAAGGTGTTCTCGATCTTCGCCAGCTCACGGGTCGCCGGGGCGAAGGCGAGCGAGCGGTCCGGGACGGTGCCGTTGTGGCGGTCGACCAGGTCGTAGACGTAGCTCGCGTACTTGTGCTGCTCGACGGTCAGCTTCTTCCCGCGCTGGGCGGCCTTGATCAGGCCCTCCCCGGCGAGCCGCTGGACGGTGGCGACCGGGAGGGCGAGCGTGGTGCCGTAGTCGCCGTAGGACTCCATCAGCCGGCCGTCGTCCTGGTTGACGACGAACAGCGCCTTCGCGCCGGCGGCGACCGCGGCGGCGATCCGGTCGGCCGGGGCCACCGTGTCGCTGCTGCGGATCACGACGGCCTTGCCCTTGGCGTCGAGGTGCTTGTAGTCGGCGGCGGAGCCGTTCCCCGCGTAGACGCCGCGGAGCTTGGCACGGCTGTCCTCGGCGACCGGGGAGCCGTTCTGCACGGTGGCCGGGACGTCCCGTCCGTCGGCGGTCAGGTCGAGCAGCTTCTCGCCCTGGCGCCAGCGGGTCAGGAAGGAGAAGTCGCCCTGGGTGACCTTCTTGGTGGGGCTCGCCCACAGCTGGTCGTAGGTCAGCGGGATCTGGTACGCGTCGCGCTGGACGGTGCCGTCGGGTGCGGTGCGCGCCATGTCGTAGCGCAGCTGGCGGGTCTCGGACTCCTTCGGCGTGCGCACGCTGATCTTGTGGGCCTTGGAGGCGTCGAGCGTGGCCGTGGCCGGCTTGTCGAGGATGATCTCGGGGGCCGCCAGGAAGGCGAGGGCCTTGGAGTCGGCGGTGTCACCCTTGACGTCGGCGGCGGTCCAGGCGGTGTACGTGCCCGGGGGCAGCCTCAGCGTGGTGTCGCCCGCGACCTGGACCGGTGTCAGGTTCGGGTCGCCGAGGGCGCCGAGGACGACGACGCCGTCCATGGGCTTCCCGGCGCGGTCGCGGAGGCGGAGCGTGAGGTCGTAGAGCTCCTGCTCCTTGTTGAGCGCGAAGCCGGTGTGCGCGACGACGGCGCCCGAGGCGTCCTTGGCGACGACCTGGCCGGAGAACGTGGTGCCCGCGTCGGCCTTGGACGGGTCGAGCGTGAGGACGGCCTCGGCGGTGGAGCCGGCCGGGACGGTCAGCCGCTTAGCGGAGAGTGTGTACGCGTCCGATGCGCTGTCCGTCGCCAGGTCCAGGGTGACGTCGGCGGTGCCCGTGTTGCGGTAGGTGATGGTGCGTTCGGTGACCGGGTCGGAGGCGCTGTGCGGCCAGTCGTACGCGGCGACCGCGACGGAGCCCGTGGCCTCGATCTTCGTGTCGATGGCGGCCTTCACATCGACGCGGCCGGTGCCCTGCTCGTACGGGGTGTAGGCGGGCAGCACCTTGGACGAGGACATCAGCGCGTCCTTGATGCGCCGGCCGGTCCAGTCGGGGTGGCGCTGCTTGAGAATGGCGGCGGCGCCGGCGACGTGGGGGGTCGCCATCGACGTACCGTCCATGGACTGGTACATGCCCTCGATGCCGGGGACCGACTGGGAGGCGGCCGCGTTGATGCCGACGCCCGGCGCCGAGAGGTCCGGCTTCAGGCCGTAGCTGCGCACCAGCGGGCCCATGGAGGAGAAGTCGGCGCGGCCGTCCTGCTTGTCGACGGCGGCGATGGTGAGCGCCTCGTCCGCCGAGCCGGGCGAGCCGATGGTGCCGGCGCCGTACGCGTTGCCCGCGGCGATCACGAAGAGCGGGCCGCCGTCCGCCGACAGGGTGTTGACGGCCTGGGCCATCGGGTCGGTGCCGTCGTCCGGGATGCTGGAGCCGAGGCTCATGGAGACGACGTCGGCGCCCTCCGCCTTCGCCCACTCCATGGCCTCGATGATGCCGGAGTCGGCGCCCGAGCCCCCGTCGCTCAGGACCTTGCCGACCAGCAGCCCGGCCTCGGGGGCGACGCCCTTGTTGACGCCGTCGGACGCGGCGCCCGAGCCGGCGATGGTGGAGGCGACGTGCGTGCCGTGGCCGTTCTTGTCGTCCACCTCCTCGCCCGGGACGAAGCTCTTCGTCTCCAGGATGCGGTCCTTGACGTCCGGGTGGTCCTCGTCGATGCCGGTGTCCAGGACGGCGACCTTGATGCCCTTGCCGTCGTAGCCCTCGGCCCATGCCTGCGGGGCGTTGATCTGCGGTACCGAGTCCTTGAGGGCGGCCTCGGCGCGGCCGTCGAGCCAGAGCTTGGCGATGCCGTTGTCCAGCGAGCGGGCCGTGGCGGTGCGCGCGATGTCGTCCCAGAAGGCGCGGGCGGTGTCCTTGCCGGCCTTGAGGGCGGCGCCGTGGATGGACTCCAGCTTCCGGACGGTCTTGCTGCCGCGCGGGGCGGCGGGCAGCGAACGGGCCTTGGCGGCGGGGTAGGTGGCGATCAGCGGGATGCCGCCGGTCGTCCTGTCGTCGTAGCCCATCTTCGCGAGCGCCGAGACGTTGAAGAGGCGGCGGTCCAGCTTGCCGGCGGCGAGGAGGCCCTGCGCCTCGTCGGGGAGGACGTAGATGTCGTCCCCGGCCTGCTGGACGTGGACACCGCCGGTGGCGCCCTCGGGGCGGTCCACGGTGACGGTGTCCTGGTTGCCCGCGCCGTCGGCGTAGTGGACGACGTCACCGGTGACGAGGGTGATGTCGTAGCGGTGAACCGGCCCGGCCGCGGGGGTGGTCCCGGCGGCGGGGGCCGGGGCGGCCGAAGCGGTGCCCGTGACGGGGAGCAGCACGCCGCTCACCAGGGCCGCGGCGGTGGCTATCAGCAGGGTGCGTCGCCCGGCGCGAGCGGGTCTCGCCCGGCCCGTGGCGGTGGAGGGGGTGAATGTCATGGGTGATGATCTACCGGTAAACCGGCCGCCGCGGGACGGTCCGCGCCTGGCGCGAATGTGCCGTGGCGGCTAACCGCCGGTCGTGGACGGCCCGCTCCGGGGTGTACTTCAGGCCACTGAGCCGATCCGGCCCGCCGGGGGCAGGCCGCCGGGGTGGTGGATCGGGGTGTGCGCCCCGGTCAGCGGGGCACCGCTGCCGCCGCGCCGGACGGCGACGATCTCGGCGGCGATCGACAGGGCCGTCTCCTCGGGCGTACGGGCTCCGAGGTCGAGCCCGATCGGCGAGTGCAGGCGGGCCAGCTCCAGCTCGGTCACCCCGGCCTCGCGCAGCCGTTCGTTCCGCTGGAGGTGGGTGCGGCGGGAGCCCATCGCGCCGACGTACGCGACGGGCAGCTTGAGCGCCGCCTCCAGCAGGGGCACGTCGAACTTGGCGTCGTGCGTGAGGACGCACAGGACCGTGCGGGCGTCCACCGTGGTTCCGGCCAGATAGCGGTGCGGCCAGTCCACGACCAGCTCGTCGGCGTCCGGGAAGCGGGCCTTCGTCGCGAAGACGGGGCGCGCGTCGCACACCGTGACGTGGTAGCCGAGGAACTTGCCGGCCCGGACCAGGGCGGCGGCGAAGTCGATGGCCCCGAACACGATCATCCGGGGCGGCGGCACGCTGGACTCCACGAGGAGCGTGAGGGGCTGCCCGCAGCGCGAGCCGTCGGCGCCGATGGTGAGGGTGGCGGTGCGGCCCTGGTCCAGCAGGGCGCGGGCCTCGGCCGCCGCGGTGCGGTCCAGCTCGGGGTGTCCGCCGAGCCCGCCCTCGTCATCCCCCTCGGTGCGCACGAGCAGGGGGCGGCCGAGGAGTTCGGCGGGGCCCTCGGTGACGCGGGCGACCGCGGCCGCCTCGCCGCGCGCGGCGGCGGTCAGCGCGGCGGCGAACACCGGCCGGGCGGGGTCGTCCGCCCGGACCGGGGTCACCAGGATGTCGATGACACCGCCGCAGGTCAGGCCGACCGCGAAGGCGTCCTCGTCGCTGTAGCCGAAGCGTTCGAGGCGGGTCAGACCGTCGTCGAGCGCCTGTTGGCACAGCTCGTACACCGCGCCCTCCACGCACCCGCCGGAGACCGAGCCGATCGCGGTGCCGTCGCGGTCGACGGCCAGCGCGGCCCCCGGCTGGCGGGGGGCGCTGCCGCCGACGGCGACGACGGTGGCCACGGCGAAATCGCGTCCCTGCCCGGCCCAGCGGTCGAGCTCTTCGGCGATGTCCAGCATCTCGGTCTCCTTGGCGGGTGAGTGGGGCGGCGGGTCAGCTGACGCCGAGCCAGCTCTCGATCGGGTGCAGGGCGAAGTAGACGACGAAGATCACCGTCAGGCCCCACATGAACGCGCCGACCTCGCGGGCCCGGCCCTGGGCGGCCTTGATGGCGACGTACGAGATGACGCCCGCCGCCACACCGGTGGTGATGGTGTACGTGAACGGCATCAGGACCACCGTCAGGAACACCGGGATGGCCACGGAGCGGTCGCTCCAGTCCACGTGCCGGGCGTTCTGCATCATCATCGCGCCGATGACCACGAGAGCGGCGGAGGCCACCTCGGCGGGCACGATCGCGGTGAGCGGGGTGAAGAAGAGGCAGGCGGCGAAGAACAGGCCGGTGACGACGGAGGCCAGGCCGGTCCTGGCCCCCTCGCCGACGCCGGTCGCGGACTCCACGAAGACCGTCTGCCCGGAACCGCCGGCGACACCGCCGATGGCGCCGCCGGCGCCGTCGATGAACAGCGCCTTCGACAGGCCCGGCATGCGGCCCTTGTCGTCGGCGAGCCCGGCCTCCGTACCGACACCGATGATGGTGGCCATGGCGTCGAAGAAGCCCGCGAGCACGAGGGTGAAGACGATGAAGCCGACGGTCATCGCGCCGACGTCGCCCCATCCCCCGAAGTCGACGTCGCCGAAGAGCGAGAAGTCCGGCGAGGAGACCGCGGAGCCCTTGAGCTCCGGCGGGCCGCTGCTCCAGATCTTGGGGTCGACGTCCGCCACCTTGTTGATCACGACGGCGACCACGGTGCCGACGACGATGCCGATGAGGATCGCGCCGGGGATGTTGCGGGCCTGGAGCATGAAGATCAGCAGCAGGGTGACCGCGAAGACCAGGACGGGCCAGCCGGCGAGTTCACCGGCCGGGCCGAGGGTCACCGGGGTCGCGGTGCCCTTGCCGACGAAACCGGCCTTGTAGAGCCCGATCAGGGCGATGAACAGACCGATGCCCATCGTGATGCCGTGCTTCAGCGGGAGCGGGATCGCGTTCATGATCAGCTCGCGCAGACCGGTGACCACCAGGAGGCAGATCACCGCGCCGTACATCACGCACATGCCCATGGCCTGGGGCCAGGTCATTTCGGGGGCGACCTGCGAGGACAGGACGCCGGAGACGCTGAGGCCCGCGGCGAGCGCCAGCGGGACCTTGCCGACGAAGCCCATGAGCAGGGTGGTCGCCGCCGCCGCGAGCGCGGTGGCGGTGATCAGGGCGGGCTGGCTGAGCAGATTGCCGTCGACGTCCTTGCCGCCGAGGATCAGCGGGTTGAGCAGAAGGATGTACGCCATGGCCATGAAGGTCGTGACACCGCCGCGCACTTCCCGGGCCACGGTCGAACCGCGGTCGGATATGTGGAAGTACCGGTCGAGCCACGATCTGCCGGCGGGGACGCGCGAGCCGGGGCCCGCGTCCTCCGCACCGGTCTTCGGCTGCACTGACTGCTGGGTCATGATGCCTGACTCCCAAGGTTCACAGGGGCACCCGCGATGAAGAATCGAAATGCGGGATTTGGGATGACTGCGCTGGCGGCACGACCCGGGGGACGGCCCGAGACGAACTGTTCATGCAGGAAGGAACGGAACGGTGGGGCCGTTCCGGTGCGGGGGGTGCGGGGCCGCGAGCGGGGCGGGACCCTGGGTCTCCGGGCGGTGCGGGCCGGGAAGTGTGACGTTCGCCGGTGGCGCGCACCGCCCGGAGAGCGGTGGGGGCGGAGCCCCGGTCAGACGCCGGTGAGGTGTTCGGGCCGGACCGGCGTCCGGTCGAGCTCCAGACCCGTCGCGTTCCGGATCGCCGCGAGGACGGCCGGGGTGGACGACAGGGTCGGGGCCTCGCCGATGCCGCGCAGCCCGTACGGGGCGTGGTCGTCGGCGAGTTCGAGCACGTCGACCGGGATGGTCGGCGTGTCGAGGATGGTGGGGAGGAGGTAGTCCGTGAAGGAGGGGTTGCGCACCTTCGCGGTCACCGGGTCGACGATGATCTCCTCCATGACGGCGATGCCCATCCCCTGGATGGTGCCGCCCTGGATCTGGCCGACGACCGACAGCGGGTTGAGCGCCTTGCCGACGTCCTGGGCGCAGGCCAGTTCGATGACCTTGACCAGGCCCAGTTCGGTGTCGACCTCGACCACCGCGCGGTGCGCGGCGAAGGAGTACTGGACGTGGCCGTTGCCCTGTCCGGTGCGCAGGTCGAAGGGCTCGGTGGGCCGGTGGCGCCACTCCAGTTCGACGTCGACCGCCTCGTCCTCCAGGACGTCCGCGATGTCGGCCAGCACCTCGCCGCCGTCGGTGACGACCTTGCCGCCCTCCAGGAGGAGTTCGGCGGTGGCCCAGGCGGGGTGGTAGGTGCCGAACTTGCGGCGGCCGAGCTCCAGGACCTGTTCGCGGACGGCCTCGCAGGAGTTCTTGACCGCGCCTCCGGTGACGTACGTCTGGCGGGAGGCGGAGGTGGACCCGGCGGAGCCGACCTTGGTGTCGGCCGGGTGGATGGTGACCTGGGAGACGCCGAGTTCGGTACGGGCGATCTGGGCGTGCACCGTGACGCCGCCCTGCCCGACCTCGGCCATGGCGGTGTGGACGGTCGCGACGGGCTCGCCGCCGATGACCTCCATGCGGACCCGGGCGGTGGAGTAGTCGTCGAAGCCCTCGGAGAAGCCGACGTTCTTGATGCCGACCGCGTAGCCGACGCCGCGTACGACCCCCTCGCCGTGGGTGGTGTTGGACAGGCCGCCGGGCAGGGCGCGTACGTCGGCGTGCTCGCCGGCGCTCTCCCACTGGCGCTCGGGCGGCAGCGGCATGGCCTTGACGCGGCGCAGCAGTTCGGCGACCGGGGCGGGCGAGTCGACCTGCTGGCCGGTGGGCAGGAGGGTGCCCTGCTCCATGGCGTTGAGCTGCCGGAACTCGACCGGGTCCATGTCCAGTGCGGCGGCCAGCTTGTCCATCTGCGCCTCATAGGCGAAGCACGCCTGGACGGCGCCGAAGCCGCGCATGGCGCCGCACGGGGGGTTGTTGGTGTAGAGGGCGATCGCCTCGATGTCCACGTTGTCGATGACGTAGGGGCCGGCCGACAGCGAGGAGGCGTTGCCGACGACGGCCGGGGAGGCGGAGGCGTAGGCGCCGCCGTCGAGCACGATGCGGCACCTCATGTGCGTGAGCTTGCCGTCGCGGGTGGCGCCGTGCTCGTAGTGGAGGCGGGCCGGGTGGCGGTGGACGTGCCCGAAGAACGACTCGAAGCGGTTGTAGACGATCTTCACGGGCTTGCCGGTGCGGAGCGCGAGGAGGCAGGCGTGGATCTGCATCGACAGGTCCTCGCGTCCGCCGAAGGCGCCGCCGACGCCGGAGAGCGTCATGCGGATCTTGTCCTCGGGGAGGCCGAGGACGGGCGCGATCTGGCGCAGGTCGGAGTGGAGCCACTGGGTCGCCACGTACAGGTCGACACCGCCGTCCTCGGCGGGTACGGCGAGGCCGGACTCGGGGCCCAGGAACGCCTGGTCCTGCATGCCGAAGTAGTAGTCGCCCTTGACGATCACATCGGCCCGGGCCTCGGCCTCCGCCACGTCGCCGCGGACGATCGGCTGGCGGTGGACGATGTTGGGGTGCGGCACGTGGCCGATGTGGTGGTCGTCGCGGCCCTCGTGGATGAGCGGGGCGCCGGGTGCGGTCGCGGACGCCTCGTCGGTGACGACGGGCAGCTCGCGGTAGTCGATCCGGATCTTCGCGGCGGCGCGGCGGGCCGTCTCCGGGTGGTCGGCGGCGACGAGCGCGACGGGTTCGCCGTGGTGGCGGACCCGGCCGTGGGCGAGGACGGGGGTGTCCTGGATCTCCAGGCCGTAGTTCTTCATCGCGGCCGGCAGGTCGTCGTAGGTGAGGACCGCGTAGACGCCGGAGGTGGCCAGCGCCTCGGAGACGTCGATGGAGACGATTTCGGCGTGCGCGACGGTGGAGCGCAGGGTGTGGCCCCAGAGCATGTCCTCGTGCCACATGTCCGAGGAGTACGCGAACTCGCCGGTGACCTTCAGGATGCCGTCGGGGCGCAGCGTGGACTCGCCGATGCCGCCCTTGGTGCGGCTGCCCTGGTTGATGTTGGTGGGGGAACCGGTGACGCCCATGTCTAGACCGTTTCTTCCGCGCGGGCGGCCGCGAGGCGGACCGCGTCGAGGATCTTCTCGTAGCCGGTGCAGCGGCAGAGGTTGCCGGAGAGCGCCTCGCGGATGTCCGCGTCGGACGGCTGCGGGGTGCGCTCCAGGAGCTCGTCGGCCGCGACCAGGAGGCCCGGGGTGCAGAAGCCGCACTGGACGGCCCCGGCGTCGATGAACGCCTGCTGGATCGGGGAGAGCTCCCCGGTGTCGCGGGTCTCGTCGCCCGCGGCCGGCTCGGCCTTCCAGCGCTTGGCCCGGTCCACAGAGGTGCCGCAGGCGCCGGAGGCGCAGCCGGTGCCGGGGTGGGCCTCGGCGCGGTGGGCGGCGAAGTCGGCCAGCCCTTCTACGGTGACGACGTCGCGGCCCTCGACCTGGCCGGCGGCGACCAGGCAGGAGCAGACGGGGACGCCGTCGAGGCGGACCGTGCAGGAGCCGCACTCGCCCTGCTCGCAGGCGTTCTTGGAGCCGGGCAGGCCCATGCGCTCGCGCAGGACGTAGAGGAGGGACTCGCCCTCCCAGACGTCGTCGGCCTCGTGACGGCGGCCGTTGACCGTGAAATTGACGCGCATGATCAGGCGGCTCCTTCGGTGCTGCGGCCGTTGCCGCGGTATGACTCCCAGGCCCAGCCGAGGGTGCGGCGGGCCATGATCCCGACGGCGTGCCGGCGGTAGCTCGCGGTGCCGCGCACGTCGTCGATCGGGTTGCAGGCGCCCGCGGCGAGCGTGGCGAACTGCTGGGCGACGGACGGCGTGATGATCGTGCGGCTGTCCCAGAACCCGCCCTCCTCCAGCGCGGCGTTCAGGAACTCCTCGGCCTCCTTCGCCCGTACGGGTGTCGGGGCGGCCGAGCCGATGCCGGTGCGGACCGTGCGGGTCTCGGGGTGCAGGGCGAGGCCGAAGGCGCAGACGGCGATGACCATCGCGTTGCGGGTGCCGACCTTGGAGTACTGCTGCGGCCCGTCGGCCTTCTTGATGTGCACGGCCCGGATCAGCTCGTCCGGTTCGAGGGCGTTGCGCTTGACGCCGGTGTAGAAGGCGTCGATGGGGATCATCCGGGTGCCGCGTACGGACTCGGCCTCCACCTCGGCGCCCGCGGCGAGCAGGGCGGGGTGGGCGTCACCGGCCGGCGATGCGGTGCCCAGGTTGCCGCCGACGCCGCCCCGGTTGCGGATCTGCGGGGACGCGACGGTGTGCGAGGCGAGCGCGAGACCGGGCAGTTCCGCCCGCAGGTGCTCCATGATCTGGCTGTACGGGACCGAGGCGCCGAGCCGTACGTTCTCCTGGCCCACCTCCCACTCGGTGAGCTCACCGATGCGGTTCAGGTCCAGGAGGTATTCGGGGCGCCGGTGGTCGAAGTTGATCTCGACCATCACATCGGTGCCCCCGGCGATGGGCACAGCCGTCGGGTGCTCGGCCTTGGCGGCGAGCGCCTCCTCCCAGCTTGCGGGGCGAAGGAAGTCCATGGTGGCTCTCTTCTTCTCAATCGGGTCTGCGCGGGGCTGGGTGACGGCCGGCCCTCGAACTTGTTCATGTCTTGTTCACGCGGTGTGTGGCCCAGTACACAAGCCCTGCTCCACCTGGTGCAGTCACCGAACCCATGAAGGAGTTGGCTGGTCTCCGCTCATGTCTTGTAGATTCGAACGAATGGCGGGGCTCAACAGCCTCACCGCAATACCCAGACTTCACCCGTACCAACGAAAGAGATCGGCGGCGACCGGATGCGGCTGCGCGCACTGCTGGAGAACGACGCGCTGGGCCTGCGGCTGCTCGGCGGCGACGAGGAGCTGGACCGGTCGGTCCGCGGCGTGATGACGACCGACCTGCGCGACCCGAGCCGCTACCTCACCGGTGGCGAGCTGGTCCTCACCGGCCTGGCCTGGCGCCGGGACGCCGAGGACTCGGAGCCCTTCGTACGCATCCTGGCGGGCGCCGGGGTCGCCGGGCTCGCGGCGGGCGAGGCGGAGCTCGGGGACATCCCGGACGATCTCGTGGAGGCGTGCCACCGGCACCGGCTGCCGCTGTTCGCGGTCCACGAGACGGTCGCCTTCGCAACGATCACCGAGTACGTGGTGCGCCAGGTGTCCGGCGAGCGGGCGGGCGACCTGGCCGCCGTGGTCGACCGGCACCGCAGGCTGATGACCTCGGGCCCGACCGGCGGCGGCCCCGAGGTGGTCCTCGATCTCCTGGGCTCCGACCTGGACCTCCACGCCTGGGTGCTCTCCCCCACCGGGCGGCAGATCGCGGGCGCGGGCGCCCCGCTGTCCGCGGCCGCCGGGGCCGAGCTGGCCGGGCTGCATCTGGCCGCCGTCCGCTCCGGCCGCCGCGCCCCGCACCGGGCCGCCCTCGGCGGTACGACGTATTCGCTCTTCCCGATCCGGAACAACGGCCGGGGCGGCGCGGTCCCGCCCGCCCGCGACGTGCGGGAGTCGGTGCTCTCCGACTGGCTCCTCGCCGTGGAGGCCGACGCGAGCGACTGGCCGGCCGCGCGGCTCGACCTCCTCCAGGGCGTCACCCAGCTGATCGCGGTCGAGCGCGACCGGCGCGACGCGGCCCGCACGGTGCGCCGCAGGCTCGCCCAGGAGGTCCTGGAACTGGTCCAGGCGGGCGCCGCGCCCGCCGAGATCGCCGCCCGGCTGCGCGTGGCCACCCCGGTCCTGCTCCCCGGCCTCGGCACCGCGCCGCACTGGCAGGTGGTGGTGGCCCGGGTCGAGTGGGACGAGGACGGCACGTCCCGGGTCCCGGGCGGCCCGGTCGCCCAGGCGCTGCTCGAGGAGATCCTGGTCGACCCGGCGGTGACGGGCCCCGACTCGGCGGACCGGATCGCCGTCGCCCACACGGGTGACGAGGCCATCGCCCTGGTGCCGCTGCCCGCCGCCCCGGACCGGGCGGACGGGGCGGCCGGCGACGCGCCCGACGGCTCGTCCGACGGCGGCGCGGAGGGCGGCGGCGCGGACGGCGGCGGACCCGCCCTGCACGCCGACGCGCTGCTCGCCGCCGTGCGCGCCCCGCTCTCCGCGGGCCTCGGCGACGACGGCCGCCTGACACTGGGTGTCAGCGCCTCGGTCCACTCGGCGGAGGGGCTGCGCGGCGCCCTGGAGGAGGCCCGGCACGCGCGCCGGGTGGCGGCGGCCCGGCCCGGCCGGGTCTGCGCGGCCGGCCACCACGAGCTGGCCTCGCACGTGCTGCTGCTCCCGTTCGTCCCGGACGACGTGCGCCGGGCGTTCACCGCGCGGCTGCTGGACCCGCTCCGCGAGTACGACCGGCGCCACCGCGCGGAGCTCATCCCGACCCTGGAAGCCTTCCTGGAGTGCGACGGTTCGTGGACCCGCTGCGCGGCCCGGCTTCACCTGCACGTCAACACGCTGCGCTACCGGGTCGGGCGAATCGAGCAGTTGACGGGGCGTGATCTGGCGCGCCTGGAGGACAAGCTCGACTTCTTCCTCGCCCTGCGGATGAGCTGAAATCCCGGGCCGGACAAGGGCTCGGGGGGTGTCCGGCCCCGTGCCACCGATTGTGAAAAGTTTCACCTGACATTGCCTCGACCTCTTGGCCCGGCGTGCCATTCCATGCTGTGATGCGGCCCATACTCAACAGCTCGAAGGCGCGCTCGGGGAGGGCAATGTGGCGCATACCGCCATGTCTGGTTCCGGAACGACAGCAGATGACGATCCTCCGCTCCAGACCGCGGTATGGCGGCTGCGCTCGCGCGCCTGCTGGACGGACGCCGCGGCCCTGCTGGAGCACGACGCCGCCACCGACCCGGCCGCGGCCCTCCAGCGGACGGCCCTGCTGACCGAGCGGTGCCTGTACACCGGGCAGGGCTGGACGGACGCCGAGGACGCCCTGCGCACCGCCGAGGCCATGGCCCACGACGACGAGGAGCGCGGCGCGGCGGCCTGCGAGCGCGGATACCTCGCGTACGCCTCGACCCTGCTCGGGGTGCGGGACCGGGCCGACGAGGCCCGGGTGGCGCTCGGCCGGGCCGCCGCCCTGCTCTCCCCCGCCGCCCAGGGCCGGCCGCTGCTCGACTTCCGGCGCGGCCTGATCGCGCAGAACATCGCCGACTCCCCGCAGGCCGCCCGGGCCGCCTACCGCAGGGCCCACGCCGGCGCCACCGCGCAGGGCGACGCGCTGCTGCTCTCCTCGACCTGGCGCCATCTCGCCCTGATCGCCCTGCGCGAGGGGGAGCTGGCGGAGGCCCGGCACGGCTTCGCGGAGTCCCTGCGGATAAGGGAGGAGCTGGGCTACCTGGTCGGCACGGCCCCGGCGCTGATCGCGCTGGCCGACGCCGAGTCCGAGCCGGAGGCGGCGGCCCGGCTGCGCGCCGAGGCGGCCCGGCTCTTCCGGCTGCTGGGCGGCGTCCCGACCTGGCTGGGCCCGCACCTGGACCAGCCCCCGCCGGAGACGGTCGAGGCGAACTGAGAGCGGGCGCCGGCCCGTCCCCGTACGCACCAGGGCTTACGGGGTCAGCCGTCGGCGCCCGCGAAGTGCTCGCGTACCAGCGACTGGACGACCGCCACGTCCTGGGCGATCAGCGCGTCCAGCAGCGCGGTGTGCTCGGAGGCGTCGGCCAGCAGGTCGGCGCGCCGGGTGACCGGGTGATCCACCAGGGGCCACTGGGAGCGGCGGTGCAGGTCGTCGGCGACGGCCACCAGACTGTGGTTCCCGGCGAGGGCGAGCACCGCGCCGTGGAAGGCCCGGTCCGCCTCCGCGTAGCTCGCCCGGTCGCCGACGGCCGCCGCGGCCACGGTGGCGTCGGCCAGCGGGCGCAGCGCGCACCAGCGGGCGGGCGGGACGGTGCGGGCGAGCCGCAGCATCACGGGGACCTCGATCAGGGCGCGGACCTCGGCCAGCTCCGCCAGCTCGCGCGGTCCGCGCTCGGCGACCCGGAAGCCCCGGTTCGGCACGACCTCCACGGCCCCCTCGGTGGCCAGCCGCTGCATCGCCTCGCGCACCGGGGTGGCCGAGACGCCGAAGCGGGCGCCGAGCGCGGGCGCCGAGTAGACCTGGCCGGGCACCAGCTCGCCGTCGACCAGGGCGGCGCGCAGGGCCTCCAGGATCTGGCCGCGCACGGAATGCCGGCGCACCTGGACGCGGGGGGCGGACGCCTCGTGCGGGGGCTCCCCGTGGGTGTGCTCGCCGCGGGCCTGCTCGGGCACCCGGACGGCCGGGACACCGCCGTACGGGGGACGCACCTCCTCGCGCGCTCCGCCCTGCTCCACGGGCACCTCCTCGGCCGGTCACGGGCGCGCTCGCGCGTCGGGCGCCCTGTGTGCACGATAGGCGTAACGGCCCCCGGTTCACACATCGATCCAGCAGGGTAAGGTAAGGCTTACCTGCTGACGATCGTGAATCGGTGGTCCCCGCATGACCCTGCCCGCCCTGCTCCCCGCGGTGACGGCCTCGCCCGTGGCCGACGCCTACGCGCGCCTGACCGAGGTCTTCCCCGGGCTGCGCGCCGAGATCCTGGCCGACGGCGAGAGCGCCCCCGGGGGCGCCGGCTGGGTGGGTTCGCACGAGCTGGCGGCCGGCGGCGAGGCTCTGGACGCGTTCCTCGCCTTCGACGCCGAACAGGTGCGGCGGGACTACGGCCAGGAGGGCCGGCCCGACGTGATCGCCAGCTTCGGGCTGCACCGGTACGCCTGGCCCGCCTGTCTGCTGGTGACGGTGCCGTGGTTCCTGCACCGCCGGGTGCCCCGCGTCCCGGTCCAGGACGTCTCGTTCCAGCGGGCGCTGGGCCATCTGACGCTCCGCGTGCGGGAGTTCGCCTGCCTGCCCGACGACCCGGCGGCCGGGCTGCCGGGGGCCCGGGTGGTGGCCGACGAGGCGGCGCTGCGGGCCGAGGTACTGGACGCGGTGGCCGAACACCTGGCCCCGGTCCTTGAGGGCTTCCGGCCGCGGATGCGGCGCGGGAAGCGGGCCCTGTGGGGGATGGCGACCGACGAGATCGTCGAGGGCCTCTGGTACATCGCCCATCTGCTGGGCGAGGAGCAGCGCGCCATGCGGGAGCTGGAGGCGCTGCTGCCGGGCACCACCGGACCGTACGTCGGCACGGCGGGCTTCCGCGAGCTGACCGGGCCGAACGGCGAGCCGCTGCCGACCCGGGACCGGGCGAGCTGCTGCCTCTTCTACACGCTGCGCCCCGAGGACACCTGTGTCACGTGCCCGCGTACGTGCGACGAGGAGCGCGTCCGCAAACTGACGCCCGCACCCTGATCCACTCCGCCGGATCCACACCGCCCGGACGGGTGGCACGTATTCGAACATCATGCGCACACCGCTGAAGGGCGTTCGACCAGATCGTCCATATCGACGGTCTCCTGCACCCCGTTGGCGTTCTCTTGCCCCGAAACCGCCTGGACGGGAGGGAATTTCCGCCACGATGGCGCCCGAAACGCCCTACGTGACGCAAGGGACCGCGCATGAGACTGACCGACATATCGCTTGACTGGCTGCTTCCGGGCGCCGTGCTGCTCGTGGGGGTCATGGCGGCGGTGGCGGTGGTCGCGCGCGGCAAGCGCGCCTCTGACACAGCCTCGGCCGACGACAGCTGGGAACGCAGCGAGGAGCGGCGCAGACGCAAGGAAGCGCTGTACGCCACCGCTTCGTACGTGCTGCTGTTCTGCTGCGCGGCGGTCGCCGCCGCACTCTCCTTCCACGGGCTCGTCGGCTTCGGCGAGCAGAACCTCGGCCTTTCCGACGGCTGGGAGTACCTGGTGCCCTTCGGCCTGGACGGGGCGGCGATGTTCTGCTCGGTCCTGGCCGTACGGGAGGCCAGCCACGGGGACGCCGCGCTCGGCTCGCGCCTCCTGGTGTGGACCTTCGCCGGCGCCGCCGCCTGGTTCAACTGGGTGCACGCGCCGCGCGGCATCAACCACGCGGGTGCCCCGCACTTCTTCGCGGGCATGTCGCTCTCGGCCGCCGTGCTGTTCGACCGCGCGCTGAAGCAGACCCGCCGGGCCGCGCTGCGCGAGCAGGGCCTCGTGCCCCGGCCGCTGCCGCAGATCCGCATCGTGCGCTGGCTGCGCGCGCCCCGGGAGACCTTCGGCGCCTGGTCGCTGATGCTCCTCGAAGGCGTGCGCACGCTGGACGAGGCGGTGGACGAGGTACGCGAGGACCGCAGGGAGAAAGAGCAGAACCGTCTCCGCAGAAGGGACCAGGAGAAGCTGGACCGGGCGCACATCAAGGCCCTGAACCGGCAGAACCGGGCCTGGGGCCGGCTCGGACGGGGTGGCTCCCCGGTCGAGGTGGCCGCACTGGCGCCGGCGACGGGCTCCGCGCAGTCCGTCGCGGAGCCCGCCATATCCGAGCCGGGTCAGCTGCCCCTGCGACCCCGGCCATCCCTGCAAGCCGTGAACCACTCGAACTCGGCGAGCGTCCCTGAACTGGGCGCGAGCGAGTCGGCCCCGGTCGATCTCACCGCAGAGGACGACACCCAGGCCCTGCCCCGGCTCGATTCGCTGGAGCAGAAACTCAAGGACCTGGAGCAGCAGTTCGGCTGACACGGGACAGCGGATGAACGCGAACGGCCCTGGTGGTCCGGAAGGACCGTCAGGGCCGTTCGCCGTCCAGTTCGAACCACACCACCTTGCCCAGCGAGCGGGGGCTGATCCCCCAGGAGTCGGCAAGGCTCTCCACCAGGACCAGTCCCCGGCCGTGCGTACCGTCGTCGGCGGGCGGTACGTGCGGCTCGGCGGCCATTCCGGGGACGAAGTCCCGCACCTCCACGCGAAGGCGGCGGGGTGCGACGCTCACGGCGACGACCGCGCCTTCGTCCGTGTGCACCAGGGCGTTGGTCACCAGCTCGCTGAGCAGCAGCTCGGCGACCTGTGCCGGTTCCTCCTTCCACCGGTAGCGCAGTAACTCCCTCACCGCGCCACGGACTTCTCCCACGGCTGCCAGATCGGCCCGGTCCACCCTGCGATGCATCCGGGCCTCTTCGTGACGCTCCATCGTTTCCCCCGCCCACACAGTCATTCGCCCCCTGTCTCGAAGGTGCTCACGCAATGCATGCCCCGCCTACCGGCTGTCACGCTTGCGGAGCCCTTCGGACCCGGGGGAATCGTGTGGGGCTCAGGCCCGCTTGTAGTAGTACTTCATCCCGCTGACGTCGTGCTGGATGCCGCTGCCGTTGGTGACGAAGAAGGTCGCGCCCGTCGCGGTGTAGCAGTAGCCGGGGTTGGGGCCGACGAGCTTGAGGGTGCCCACGTTCAGCCGGCTGCTGGTGCTGGACGTCACCTTTCCCTCGTACGGGCAGTTGTTGTACACGTAGTCGCTGAGGCGCACCACTCCGCTCTTGGAGATGGTGACGGTGCCGGGCTGGCCCGGGTTGTACGTCTCCCCGTACTTCCAGGTGCCGACGAACGCCGCCGGCACCGTGGTACCGGCGCCCGATCCGCCGGTGGAGCCGCCCGAGGTGCTGGTGGAACCCCCGCCGCCGGACGTGCTCGTGGAGCCGCCCGAGGTGCTGCCGCCCGAACTGCCGCCGCTGGTCGTGGTGGATCCGCCGCCCCCGGTGGAGGACGAACCACCGCCGGAGGAGCTCCCGGTGGACGAGCCGCCGGACGACGAACCGCCGGAGGACGAGCCGCCGCCCGTGTCGCCGGCCCTCTGGCCGTCCTTGCCCGGCTCCCCGTCCCTGCCGTCCTTCCCGTCCTTGCCGGCGTCCGCCTTCTTCTTGCTGGGCGACGCCTTCGGGCTCTTGCTGCCGGTGGGCGACGCGCTCCCCGCCGCCGAGGGTTCCGGTGCGGCGGTCGGGCCCGTCGACGTGGCGGCCGGGGGCGCCGCGTGCGCGTCGGCGCCGTCGTGGCTGAACGGCTGGAGGACGGCCAGCGTGCCGCCGCCACCGCCGATCACGACCACCAGCGGGACCGCGACGAACCAGGGGCGGCGCCGCTTCTCCCGCTTCGGCTTCTCCGCCGTCTTCTCGCCCTCCGCCGCCGCTTCGGGTGCCGCCCGGAGGTCCACCGTCGCGCGGTCGGCCTCCTGCCGCAGCGGCTCCGCCTCCGCGTCGAGCAACTGCGCCGACTGGCGGGCCAGGTGGCTCACGACGGCGGCGGGCAGCCAGGAGGAGGTGACCGGACCGGACTCGCGCCCCGGCTCGGCCAGCAGCTGGTCCACGGAGGGCCGGTCCTCGATCGGCTTGACCAGCATCCGGGCGATCAGCGCCTTGAGATCCGTGTCCCGGACCCGCTCGAGCTCGGGCTCGGCCTCCGCGATCCGGTACATGATCGCGTGCTGATTGCTCGCCCCGTGCCCGAAGGGGAGCGTCCCGGTCGCCGCGTACGTCAGGACACAGCCGAGGGTGAAGACGTCGCTCTTCGGTACCGCGCTCTCCCCGTGCACCTGCTCCGGGGCCATGAAGCCGGGGGTGCCGATCATCATGTTGGTACTGGTGAGCAGTGACTCGACGGCGGTTCCCACGGCCCGGGCGATCCCGAAGTCGATGACCTTGGGCCCCTCCATCGTGAGCATCACGTTGGAGGGCTTGAGGTCGCGGTGGACGATGCCCGCCGCGTGGATGTCCTTGAGCGCGTGCAGCAGCCCCGTGGCGAGCTCCTGCACCGAGGCGGCGGGCAGCGCGCCGTGGCCCCGCACGACCTGTTCCAGGGAGAGCCCGGGCACGTAACCCGTGGCCACCCACGGGAATTCGGCGTCCGGTGCCGCGTCCAGGACGGGCGCGGTCCAGCGCTCGCCGACGCGCCGTGCCGCCTCGACCTCGCGCCGGAAGCGGCCCCTGAACTGCGGGTCCGCGACGTGCTCCGCGTGCACCACCTTGACCGCGACCGTGCGCCCGCCGTCGGAGCGGGCGAGGTAGACCCGGCCCATGCCGCCGGCGCCGAGCCGGCCGAGCAGCAGGTAGGGCCCGACGCGCGACGGGTCCGTCGGTGTCAGCGGTTTGATGCCTCCGTCGAGGTAGTCCTCATGGTCCGCGTGGTCGTCGTTGTTCACGCCGGTCATGTCCGAGCGCTCCCCGTATGTCCCGGACAGCGGCCCCCGGGACCGCCTCCGTCACTTGAAATCCCCGTCCGATGCCGCGACTTGGCGCGACGAACGTTCAGTGTGAAGCAAAGCGGACGCCTATTGGAACAACTTCCGGAAACAATTCCGGAATCTTCTTCTAGGCTGTTCCCGGCACCACCATGAGGAGCCAGGGATTCCGGAAGCGGGGGGCTGCGTCGATGAGTCCGAAGCAACAGCGCGGGGAGGCCACGGCCGCCCAGGTGCTCGACACCGCCCTGGAGCTGTACGCGGCCCAGGGTGAGGCCGGTCTCACGCTGAACGCCATCACCTCGGCCAGCGGCGTGAGCGCGGGCAGCATCTACCACCACTTCGGCAGCCTCCAGGGCGTGGTCCTCGCCCTCGCGCAGTCCTGGCTGGGCCGCCTCCTAGGCGAGGTGGCCGAGGCGCTGGAACAGGTCACGGACGCGCGCGGCGGGGTGTGCGCGCTCACGGAGGCGTACCTCCGCTTCATCCAGGAACATCCGGATGCCGCCCGGCTGATGCATTCGGTCACCGTCGACCGCGAGGCCATCACCAACGCGCGGCAGCTCCGGGGCGCCCAGGAGGCCCGGCTCGCCCCGCTCGCCGCCTGGCTCCACGCGCACCGGGAGTCGGGCGAGCTGGTCGCGCTGCCGCTGCCGGTCCTGGAGTCACTGATCCTGGGGCCGGTGACGAGCATCGCGCGGCGCTGGCTCGCGGTGGGCGACATCGACATCGAGGAGGCCGTCCGCACGGTCCCTCACCACATCTGGCGCTCCGTCAGCCCGTGAGCACTCACGGACTGCCGTTCGAGCGTCGCACGAGGGTGGCACTGCGGAGCCCCGGGAAACGGCGTGTGTTCCCTCTCCACGGTTAACTCCCGAAGAATTCACCCGAGTTGGCGTTGACGCGCTGCTGTCTACGCGCGTCATCATGGAGCATGCGAATCCCCCCACGGATCACCACGCTCGGCGGCGCGGCCGCCCTCCTGTCCGCTCTCCTCGTCGGCGGCCCGGTCACGGCGACCGCTTCGGCGACGGCCGCATCGGTCGGCAACGTCTGCTACTCGGACCTGCCGTCCCAGGCCCACGACACCCTGGACCTCATCGACGCCGGCGGCCCGTTCCCGTACGACCAGGACGGCACCGTCTTCCAGAACCGCGAGGGTGTCCTGCCCGCGCAGGGCACCGGCTACTACCACGAGTACACCGTCATCACCCCCGGCTCCCCGACGCGTGGCGCGCGGCGCATCGTCACGGGCGAGGAGAACCGGGAGGACTACTACACCGCCGACCACTACGAGACGTTCGACCTGGTGGACCACGACTGCTGACCGGCCCCCGTAGGGTCGTCCCCATGACCGTCACCTATGTGCTCGAAGGTTCCCGGATCACCGGCCTGGACAGCTTCTGGACCGTGGTCGGTGAGGCGGTGAACGGGCCCGGTGGCTACTTCGGGCGGAATCTCGACGCCTTCGCGGACTGCCTGAGCGGTGGCATGGGTGCGCCGGACGACGGTGACTTCGTCTTCGAGTGGCGCGATCACGCCCTGTCCGCGCGGGCGTTGGGGCACGCGGAGACCGCCCGCCATCTGGAGCGGCTGGCCGCCCGCGCCCATGAGAGCAACCGGAGCCGCCTGCGCGAGGAGTGTGCGCAGGCGGCTGCGGGGCGCGGTCCGACCCTCTTCGACCGGCTGGTGGAGATCATCCGGGACCGGGCGGGCGCGGACGCGCTTCGGTTGCTCTGAGGGCGTGCGGGGTCAGTAGCTCGTGGCGACGCTCACCTCCCCGAAGTCCCGCACGCCGTACGGGCTGATGTAGTGCGTCCCGGCGGCCGGGTGGTCGACGGTGAGGGTGTGCGCGTTTCCGCTGCCCGTGGCCTTGGCGGTGTACGAGCCCGTGGTCGCCCAGCCCGTGGCGCTGTAGTAGAGGTCGGCGTCGCCGGTGCCGCCGCTGGTGGTGATGGTCAGCCGGTCGGTGCCCGCGGGTATGGAGAGGTACAGGCAGGCGTAGTTGCCCAGGCCGGCGTACTGGCCGTCGCGGGCGCAGTCCTGGCCGAGCTCACGGGGGTCGGTACCGGTGCACCGGGCCGTGGGCTCGGCCGGCGGATTGGTGGCGGTGCCGCAGCTGCCCACCGCGCACGCCGTGAGCCAGGCGGACCCAGCGGCTCGGTCACCAGGACGAACCCGCGCCGGGGCAGGACGGGCTGCTCCACCCCGGCCAGCGCGGCGAACTCCCCGCCCCGTACGCCCGTCGCGTTGACCACGGCCGGGGCGAGCAGGTCACCGGCCCCGGTGCGGACGCCGCGCACCGCGCCCGTGGGACCGGACCGGGTGGCGTAGTACGCGCAGGCGGCGCCGACGACACCGGCTCCGACGACGACAACATCCAGAGGCTGCCTCGTGAACACGGCAGTGATATGTCACATGGTTCCTGAGGTGCCAAGGGCGCGTCACGCGCGCCCTCGTGATCCTGAGTCAGCCACGTCCGACTAGGGCCGGGGCACGTTCCGGAGGTTGGAGCGGGCCATCTGGAGCATCCTGCCCACCCCGCCGTCGAGCACGATCTTGCTGGCGGACAGGGCGAAGCCGGTCACCATGTCCGCGCTGATCTTCGGCGGGATGGAGAGCGCGTTGGGGTCGGTGACGACATCGACCAGCGCCGGGCCCTTGTGCTTGAAGGCGTCCTTGAGAGCACTCGTCAGCTCCTTGGGCTTCTCGACGCGGACGCCGTACGCCCCCGCCGCGCGCGCCACGGCCGCGAAGTCCGGGTTCTTGTTGGTCGTCCCGAACGACGGCAGACCGCCGACCAGCATCTCCAGCTCGACCATGCCCAGCGAGGAGTTGTTGAAGAGGACCACCTTGACCGGCAGGTCGTACTGGACGAGGGTCAGGAAGTCGCCCATGAGCATGGTGAACCCGCCGTCGCCCGACATCGACACGACCTGCCGGCCGCGGTCGGTGAACTGGGCGCCGATGGCCTGCGGCAGCGCGTTGGCCATCGAACCGTGGCTGAACGAACCGATGACCCGCCGCTTGCCGTTGGGCGTCAGATAGCGGGCCGCCCAGACATTGCACATGCCGGTGTCGACGGTGAACACGGCGTCGTCGTCGGCGAGTTCGTCCAGCACCGAGGCCACGTACTCGGGATGGATCGGAACGTGCTTCTCGACCTTGCGGGTGTACGCCTTGACCACGCCCTCCAGGGCGTCGGCGTGCTTCTTGAGCATCCGGTCGAGGAACTTGCGGTCGTTCTTCACCTTCACCCGGGGAGTCAGACAGCGCAGGGTCTCGCGGACGTCTCCCCAGACGGCCAGGTCCAGCTTGGTGCGCCGGCCGAGGTGCTCCGGCCGCACATCGACCTGCACGATCTTCACGTCGTCGGGCAGGAAGGCGTTGTACGGGAAGTCGGTGCCGAGCAGGATCAGCAGATCGCACTCGTGGGTGGCCTCGTAGGCGGCGCCGTAGCCGAGCAGCCCGCTCATGCCGACGTCGTACGGATTGTCGTACTGGATCCACTCCTTGCCGCGCAGGGCGTGCCCGACCGGGGACTTGATCCGCTCGGCGAACTCCATGACCTCGGCGTGCGCGCCCGCCGTGCCGCTGCCGCAGAACAGCGTCACCCGTTTGGCCTCGTCCACCATCCGGCACAGCTTCTCGATCTCGCCGTCACCCGGCCGCACGGTGGGGCGCGAGGTGACCAGGGCGTGTTCGGCCGACCGTTCCGGGGCGGGCTGCCCGGCGACGTCGCCCGGCATGGTCACGACGCTGACCCCGCCCTGGCCCACCGCGTGCTGGATGGCGGTCTGGAGCAGCCGGGGCATCTGCTGCGGGTTGGAGATCATCTCGTTGTAGTGGCTGCACTCCTGGAAGAGCAGCTCGGGGTGGGTCGCCTGGAAGTAGTTGAGGCCGATCTCGCTCGACGGGATGTGCGAGGCCAGCGCGAGCACCGGGGCCATGGAGCGATGGGCGTCGTACAGGCCGTTGATGAGGTGCAGGTTGCCGGGCCCGCAGGACCCGGCGCAGGCCGCCAGGTCCCCGGTGATCTGCGCCTCCGCGCCGGCCGCGAACGCCGCCGTCTCCTCGTGCCTGACCTGGATCCACTCGAGGTCCGCGTGCCGCCGTACGGCGTCGACCACCGGGTTGAGGCTGTCCCCGACGACTCCGTACAGGCGTTTCACGCCCGCCCGGGCGAGGATGTCGACGAACTGCTCCGACACGTTCTGCTTGGCCATGGGTGACGCACTCCCTCTGCCTGTGCTCCGTGCACGTCCGGCTGTCCGGGACGCGGGGCGCCAAACCCCGGCCCGGACGGGTGTCCGGAATCCATCAACCCATGGCGCGCGCCGTTACGCCTCCCAGACACCGACCGCCGTCCGGTCGTCCGCGTACCCCTTCACCCGGATCCGGGCGTCCGCGAGGAACGCCCCCAGCCCCGGCGCCTCCACGGGCGACCAGCGTGTGGCGAGCTCGGCGGCCAGCTCCGGTTCACCGCGCAGCGGATCGGCGAGGCCCGCCCCGCACAGCAGCAGGGTGTCCCCCGGCCGGGCGACGGAGGCGCGGAAGCGGAACGGTTCGGCAGGGGGCGGGAGCGGGTCCTCGACATACGGGGCGGGGCCGGTGACGATGTCCAGGTCCATGGTCAGCCGGTCGCCGTCGGGCCCGCTCTCCGGCGGGTTCTCCGGCGCGGAGCCGAAGCCGACCACGGGCTCCCCGCTCAGCGCGGCGGGCGGCGGCAGCGCCGGTTCCAGGTCGTGCCAGCTGCCGTCGCGCAACCGGAAGAGGCCGCCGGCGCCGATGCCGAAAAAGACCCGGGTGCGGCATCCGGGGTCGGCGGACAGCAGCAGGCAGCGGAGGCTCGCGGTGTACGCGTCCGGTTCCACGCCCAGTTCGGCGGCCCGGGCACGCAGCTTGCCGAAGGCGCGGTCGGTGAGCCGGTGGAGCCCGGACTTCAGGTCGGCCCGGCGGCCCGCCCTTATGTCGTCCGAGAGCCGGGCATGGCTGCGCCCGACCGCCTCGCCGATCCAGCGGCAGGCGTCCGCAGCCGCCGTGTGCGCCCCCTCCGCACCCCGGGACGCGCCCGCGACGGCCACCAGCACCAGCGCGTTCTCCCCGCTGCCGAAGCGCGCCGTCAGCAGCGCGTCCCGGCGCGGCTCGCCCCGGAACCGGGCCGAGTCGCCGCGTACGGACGCGGCACGCAGCGTGTACGTCCCGTAGGTGGCACCGTCCAGCACCGTGTCCGGAACGACGCGGTCGAGCTCGTACGGGTCGGAGGCGGGCAACGCCGTGGGCTCGGCGTCGTAGGTGGGCGGCCGGGCCCCGACGTGGGCGACCAGGGGCCGGGGCGCGTCGGCCGGCTCCACCGGCGCCTCGTCCGGGGCGGGTTCGTCCGCCCCGGCACGCTCGCCGACGGGCCGCCTGGGCAGTGGAGGCGCTTCGCGCCCGGCGGAGACGCGGGGGTCCTCCGGGGCGGGCGGCTCGGGGGCCGGTGGGCCCGGAAAGGTGCGCGGGATCGCGGGCCCGGTCATCGGCTCCCACGGCGCGCGGGGCGGCGCCTGCACGTCCCACGGCGCGCGGGCGGCCGGCTCCGGCGGCGTCTCCCCCGGCGGCCGCGCGAGCACGCCCGGCGAGGTGTCCGGCCCCGTGTCCGCCGGCCGGGTGACCGCCGCCGGCCCCACCGGCCGCGGCTCCGCCCTGGGCCCGGGTATCTCCCCCGGCACCCCGTACGCCGCGCCCCTCTCGGACGCCACCGTGTCCGACGCCGAGTCGAAGCGGTCGTCGAGACTGTCGGCCGTCCCGTTCGCCCCGGTGTCCGGGGCGGATTCGTCGTACAGCCTGCGCCACCAGTCGTCCTCGTGGGCCGCGGGCCTCTCCCCCTGCTGACTCATGTCCTTATTGTCGACCGCGGGGGCCGTACGAAAACGGGCATCAGCAAAATGGGTCCGCCGAGCGCCCCCACCCCCCACGGGAGGGACGCCCGGCGGCCCGGTCCGGGAAGCGGGTGCCGGACAAGGCCGCCGGCCCCGCTGTGCCGCCACATTGGCAGAGTGGCGCACGCAACGGCGATGATGTGCGTGGCGAGATCACGCCGTGGCGACTTTTCGCCACCCGGGATACGCCAAGACGCGTACGCACGGGTCCGGGGAGGGGTCGGGGATGCTGGCAGCCATAGGTCTCGACGAGCGGCAGGAATCGGCCTACCGCGCACTGGTGGCGCTGGGGGCCGCCGAGGTCTCCGACCTCTCGCACCGGCTGGCGCTCCCCGAGCAGGACACGGAGCGCGCGCTGCGCCGGCTGGAACAGCACGGCCTGGCCGCCCAGTCCTCCGCCCGCACGGGCCGCTGGGTGGCGGCGCCGCCCGGGGTCGCCCTGGGTGCCCTGCTCACCCAGCAGCGCCACCAGCTGGAGCAGGCCGAACTGGCGGCGGTGCTGCTGGCCGAGGAGTACCGCGCCGACGCCGCCGAACCGGCCGTCCACGACCTGGTCGAGGTGGTCACCGGGGCGAGCGCGGTGGCCCACCGCTTCCACCAGCTCCAGCTGGGCGCGACGAGCGAGGTGTGCGCACTCGTCACCGGGAAGCCGATCGCGGTCAGCGGCCTGGACAACGAGTCGGAGGAGGAGGCGGCCACCCGCGGCGTCTCGTTCCGGGTGGTCGTGGAGCGCGAGGTGCTGGGCCTGGAGTCCGGGCTCGTGGAGCTGTCGGCGGCGCTCAGCCGCGACGAGCAGTGCCGGGTGGTCCCCCGGGTACCGACGAAGCTGGTGATCGCCGACGGGGCGCTCGCCATGGTGCCGCTGACCGGCCGGGGCGCGGAGCCCGCCGCGCTGGTCGTACACGCCTCGGGGCTGCTGGAGTCGCTGACCGGGCTCTTCGAGGCGGTGTGGCGGGAGGCCATGCCGCTGCGGCTCGGCGAGAGCGGCGCGGTACTCGATCAGCCGGGCGGACCGGACCCGACCGATCTGGAGATCCTGTCACTGCTGCTGGCCGGCCTGACCGACGCGAGCGTCGCCAAGCAGCTGGACCTGGGCCTGCGGACCGTGCAGCGCCGGGTCAAGGGCCTGATGGAGCTGACCGGCGTCTCCACGCGGCTCCAGCTCGGCTGGCATGCGTACGAACGGGGCTGGGTGGCCCGCTAGCACCCCTGGTCAGAACGGGCGGGACCGGGTGGACTCCGGCACGCTGGTCAGATGAGTGTGTGGCAGCTCGTCGCCGTCGGACTGGTGATGCTGCTCGGCCTGATCGGCGTGCTGGTGCCGGGCGTGCCGGGGCAGGCGATCGTCTGGGCCGCCGTCCTGTGGTGGGCGCTCACCGACATGACCCCGGCCGCGTGGGCCGTCCTGATCGGGGCCACGGCGCTGCTGCTGCTCAACCAGGCGCTCAAACCGCTGCTGCCGCCGCGCCGGCCCCGTGAGTCGGGGGCGCCACGCCGGACGCTGCTGCTGGGCGGGCTCGGCGCGATCGTCGGCTTCTTCGTGCTGCCCGTCGTCGGGGCGGTCGTCGGATACGTCGGGGTGATCTTCGGGGCGGAACGGCTGCGCCTCGGCAGCCGGGGCGCGGGCTGGGCGTCGGTCCGCTCGGTGATGCGGGCGACCGGCTACTCGGTACTCGTGGAGCTCTTCGCGTGCCTGCTGGTGACGGGCGCCTGGCTGGGCGCGCTGATCTGGGGCTGAGCCCGGGACCTGGCCCGCCGCACCCCGTACGAGCGCCAGGGGCGCCAGCCGGTCGCGGCCGGCATGCCGTACGGGTCCACGTCCGGGTCGCCCAGGCCGCGCATCCGGATCAGGGCCGCGGTGGCGGGGCCGATGCCGGGCAGCCGGCGGAGTGCCTGCTCGGCCTCGTCGCGGTCGGCGCCCGCGTCCAGGCGTACGGTGCCGTCGGCGAGCGCGGCCGCCAGGGCCCGCAGGGCCGGGTCCCCGGCCGCATCGGCGAGCGCGGCCGGCTCGGGGAAGACGTGGGTCAGCGCGCCGCACGGCACGTCCAGCGCCTTGCCGTACTCCTCGACCAGCCCCTCCGCCGCCGCGTCGCCCACCAGCGCCCGCACGGCGAACTCCTCGGCGTCGGCCGCGCCCGGCGAGCGCACGCCCGGCCGGGCCGCGACGTCCGGGGCGAGCGAGGGGTCCGCGGACAGGAGCTCGTCCACCGCGTACGGGTCGGCGTCGAGGTCGAAGAGCCGGCGCAGCCGCTGGACCGCCGTGGTCAGGTCGCGCAGATCGGTGAGGTGGATGCGGGCGTCCAGCCAGTTCCCGGCCGACCGCTCGTCCACGGAGGTGACGGCGGTGCCGTACGGGAGGCGCAGCGTGCGCCGGTAGGTACGGCGGCCGCGCGCCCCGGTGATCTCCTCGACGCGGGCGACCGGGCCGGTGGCGAGCAGGTCGAAGACGTCACCGGCGGCGTACGGCCCCCGGTGGGCGAGCCGGAGCGGGATGCCGGTGGTGCCGGCCCGGCGGACCGCGATGCCCAGCCCCGTACCGGCCTCGGCGCGCAGGGCGCTCGGGGTGCGGGCGTAGATCTCCCGGACGGTGTCGTTGAACTGGCGCAGGCTGCCGAACCCGGCCGCGAAGGCGATCTCGGTGACCGGCAGGACCGTGGTCTGCAGCAGGACCCGGGCGGTGTGGGCGCGCTGGGCGCGGGCCAGGGCGACGGGTCCGGCGCCCAGTTCGGCGTTGAGCTGGCGCTGCACCTGGCGGGAGCTGTAGCCGAGCCGGTGGGCGAGCCCGGGGACGCCTTCCCGGTCCACCACGCCGTCGCCGATCATCCGCATGGCGCGCCCGACGACATCCGCCCGGACGTTCCACTCGGCGGAGCCGGGGGCGGCGTCCGGGCGGCAGCGGCGGCACGCCCGGAAGCCGTGCGTCTGGGCGGCCGCCGCCGTGGGGTAGAAGCGGACGTTCTTCCGCTTGGGGGTGACGGCGGGGCAGCTCGGCCGGCAGTAGATGCCGGTCGTCTCGACAGCGAAGAAGAACTCGCCGTCGAAACGGGCGTCGCGGCTGCTGACCGCCTCGTACCTGCTCTCCTCGTCCATCACACCGTCCAGTGTGCGCCCCGCCGGGACGCCTCACTCGCGGTTTTCGGACGTGGACCACGGGGTCCGGCTACCGCAGCCCGCCGCGCTTGGCCTCCATCGCGGCCCGGCCCTCGGCCCCCTTCCGCTTCCAGTCGCGCCGGATCTCGGCCCGGACGCGGGCGTCGGTCTTGGCGACGATGCGCTGGTTCTCGCGCTGGAGCTTGCGGTAGCTGTCGAAGCGGCGCTCGGGCAGTGTGCCGTCCTCGATCGCCTCCCGCACGGCGCAGCCGGGCTCCGCCTCGTGGGCGCAGTCGTGGAACCGGCAGCCCTCGGCCAGTTCCTGGATCTCCGAGAAGACCTGGCCGACGCCGACCCCCGCGTCCCAGAGGCCGACCCCGCGCAGTCCGGGGGTGTCGATGAGGACCCCGCCCGAGGGCAGCACGAGCAGGTTGCGGGTGGTGGTGGTGTGCCGGCCCTTGCCGTCCACGTCACGGGCGGCCTGGACCTCCATCACGTCCTGGCCGAGCAGTGTGTTGGCGAGGGTGGACTTGCCGGCGCCGGAGACTCCGAGCAGCACGCTCGTACCGCCGGAGACGATCGCCGAGAACACGTCGATGCCCTCGCCGGTGGTCGAGCTGACCGGGAGGACCTGCACACCGGGCGCGATGCGCTCGATGTCCTGGACGAGATGGGAGAGGGTGACCGCGTCCGGGACCAGGTCGGCCTTGGTGAGGACGACGAGCGGTTCGGCGGTCCGCTCGCCCGCCCCGGCGGCGTCGCCGAGCAGCGCGTCACCGCCGGAGCTGGACATGGCGAGGGCCAGGAACCGCTCGACGCGGCCCAGGTCCAGCTCCACGGCCAGCGAGACGCAGATGACGATGTGGTCGACGTTGGTGGCGAGCACCTGGCCCTCGGAGCGCTTGGACGAGGTGGAGCGCACGAAGGCGGTGCGCCGCGGCAGCAGCGTACGGACGAAGCGCGGGTCGCCGTCGGCGTCGACGGCCGCCCAGTCGCCGGTGCAGATGATCCGCATCGGGTCGCGCGGCACGACGAAGGCGGTGTCCGCCCAGATCGTGCCCTCGGGCGTGACGATGTCGCAGCGCCCGCGGTCCACGCGCACCACGCGTCCGGGCACCAGACCCTGGGCGGCGTACGGGGCGAACTCGGCGGCCCAGTCGTCGTCCCAGCCGTATGCGGCGAGCGGGTGCGAGGCGGTGGAGGAGAGGGAGGAGGAGAAAGACGGGAGAGACAAGGGGAACCCTTCACAGGGTGGCCCGGCCATGCGCGTGGAGGCGCGAAGAGGTCAGCCGGTGGCCACGGAGGTGACACAGAGGAACTTCGACTCGTGGGCAGCGCCCACCGCAACGACCGTCGTCAATGTCCTCACCTCCGCATTCGTCCGGGTCCGGTTCCGGCGGCCGGTCCGCCGTCCGTCTCGTCGCAGACCATAACCCCCGGCGGTCCAGCGGCTCAACCGATTATTTCGCGCGGACCAGTTGGGGCAGTCGTCCCCCGATCGGGTGATACGCATGGAGTTCGACCGGTCGCGGACGGTTAGGGTGCCGCACATGACCTCCCCCCAGACAGCCACCGGCACGTTCACCCAGGCCCAGTTGGGCACCCTCATCCTGATCGGCTGGAGCGGCGAGTACCGGCAGAGCGGGCGCGACGCCGCCTTCCTGCTCGCCTACTCGCTGGGCGACGGATCGGACGGCCCGGCGGCCGGCGAGCACGCCATGCGGATCGCGCTGCAGCGCAGCGGGCTCACGGTCGGCGGTGAGCCGGTGCGGGCCGACGAGACGCCGGGCCTCCCCGTGAAGCTCCTCGTCCAGGCCGGCCAGGCCGTGCTGACGCTGCCGCACTTCAAGGCGCAGTACCCGGTGCCGCCCGAGTGGCTGGCGGCGGCGAACGAACAGGGCGAGGTGCACGCGATGTTCGCGACCCGCCCCTGGCCGCAGGGCGCTCCGGGACTCCCCATCGGCGAGGCGGAGCTGCGGGCCTTCGCGGGCGACCCGGACGTGATCGCGACCTCGGCGCTCTGCGTGCTCCCGGTACGCAGCCTCGGCTGACCCGGCCCACGGAAGAGGCCCACCACCCGGCGAGGGTGGTGGGCCTCCGTCATACCCTCCGCGCACACGCCGCACAGGACGGACGGCGCGGGCGCGGTGCGCCATCAGTTATTGGCGACGCCGTTCCCGGAGAGGACCGGGATGTCGTCCACCAGGTGCGACAGGGGCTCGTCGCCCTTGGCCTGGGTGGAGTTGTCGGCGCACTGCTGGTTCTGCGGGTTGGACAGGACGTTGACGTCCTGGACGGCGACGGGCACCAGCAGACCCACCAGCGAACCGACGTTCGCCTTGACCGGGACGCCCAGGCACAGGTCGTTCAGCGAGCCCTGGATGAGCTGCGCCTGCGGGCTGCCGTCACCCCGGGTCACGCTGTTCCCGTACGAGCTGGCGGCGCCGTTGCCGTTGACCGAGGTGGTGCCCCCGTCGTTGCCGATCGCCATGGCCGAGGGGGCTGCGGCGGCCGACAGGCCGACCAGGGACGCGGCCACTGCCGCGCCGGCCATCATCTTCTTCATCACGCTTCACCTTTCGGAGCGTTCCGCTCTGGAACGTACTGATCAACCCCGTGCGGACGCTTCGGTTCCGCTGATCCACCCAAATGGGTTCGATCCCGCATGAGTTCGACGGCCCGGAGTCAGCCCCGGCCGCCCGCCTCGCCCGAGGTGCGCGCCGGGGGCACGAGTCCGCCCGCGCGGGCGGGGCCGGGGCCCGGGGCCGGGACGGCCCGGGCGGCCCGCCACTCGGCGAGGAGCCGGTCGTAGATCGGGGTTGCGCTGTCGGGGTGCCGGCTGTGCTGCTGGTCCATGCGGAGGCCCTACCCGTTGCGGCGGGAAGCGGCCGCCCGCACTACGGCAAGCGGCCCAGCGAGCCGCCCTTTCGGGCGACCGCCGGGCCGCGTGGGGTGCGCCGTCAGTGCCGGTCAGTTGTTGCCGGCACCGTTGCCCGAGAGGATCGGGATGTCGTCCAGGATGTGCGACAGGGCCTCGTCGCCCTTGGCCTGGGTGGAGTTCTCGGTGCACTGCTGGTTCTGCGGCGAGGACAGCACGTTGATGTCCTGGACCGAGATCGGCACGACGCCGAGCAGCGAGCCCACGTTGGCCTTGGCCGGCAGGGCGATGCAGGGCTTGTTGAGCGAGCCCTGGATGAGCGCGAACTGCGGGCTCCAGTCACCGTGGGTGGCGGAGTTGCCGTACGCCTGCATGGCACCGTTGCCGTTGACGGTGGTGGTGCCCTGGTCGTTGCCGATGGCCATGGCCGACGGGGCGACCGCGGCGGAGACGCCGACGATCGATGCGGCGACGGCCGCCGAGGCCATCATCTTCTTGATCATGAAACTGCCCTTCTGGATTTTCTCTGATTGCCCGCCGGTACCGAGCGAACTGATCAACTCGGCCTAGCGGGAATGGTTCTGGCACATCACCCGAAAGGTGCGGTTCAGTTCGAGAGCGGGAGGCCGCCGAGGAGTGGGGCCGCGCCCTTGGCCGCGCCGGTGGCCTGGTCGGCGACCTTGGTGACCGTGCCGTCCTCGTGCAGGCGCTCGGCGGCGCCGCTGACGGTGTCGACCACCGGGTCGACCGCCTGCGGGGCGGCCGCCACCACCTGGTTGACGCCTCCGTCGAGGCTGAAGCTGGGGGCCGTGGTCGTGGTGACGGCGAAGGCGGGAGCAGCCGTGCCGAGTGCGACCACGGAACCGGCGACGAGCGCGGCGGACTTCGCGTACTTCACTTTCGGGTTCCCTTCTCAGCGGCGGCCGTTCCGGTCGCGTCCCCGCGCCCCACGGCCCTTCTTCGGCCGTGTCCTCCGCCGCCCTTTCCCTGGCTAACGAACCGGATACGGCGGGGAAACTGGACGGTGCGCAATTTTTCGGAGCCCGGCCACGGAAAAGTCCCGGCGCGGGTGGGTTCCGGGCACGGGAAAAGCCCCGGACCACTGCGAGCGCGGGCCGGGGCTTTTCGAGCCGAGAGAATTCGGCGGGCCTGGATCAGTCGTTGACGCAGGCGTTGCCGAAGGCCGGGTTCAGCAGGCCGATGACGTTGATGGTGTTGCCGCAGACGTTGACCGGGATGTGCACCGGAATCTGGATGGTGTTGCCGGAGACGACGCCCGGGGAGGCGACGGCCGCGCCCTCGGCGCCCGAGTCGGCGAAGGCCGGGGCGGCAGCACCCATGGCCATGAGCGTACCGGCGGCGACGGCGGCGATCTTGGTGTACTTCACGTGAAACCCTTTCTTGTGCGGAGTCCGGAGCGGCCACGGCTTTCGTGCCGCACGAGCGCGGACCTGATCGCTCGTAACTCCGCCGCTTTCATTCGTAACGATTTCGGACGGTATGCGACACTGCTCGGCGAGGAGATTGCCCAGATACCGCCCGAATGACGCAGTTCCGGTCAGCCGACCGTGTTCCCGCCCGACGCGCGCGAGGCACCGACGGGCCCGGACCGCTCGGAGGAGGAACGCCGACGGCCCGGGCCCGGAGGGTGGGCCGGATCAGCTGTTGCCGGCGCCGTTGCCCGAGAGGACCGGAATGCCGTCCAGGATGTGCGACAGCGGCTCGTCACCCTTGGCCTGGGTGGAGTTCTCGGTGCACTGCTGGTTCTGCGGGTTGGACAGGACGTTGACGTCCTGGACCGCGATCGGGACGAGGCCGATGAGCGAACCGACGTTCGCCTTGAGCGGCAGGCCGACGCAGGGCTTGTTCAGCGAGCCCTGGACCAGGTCGAACTGAGGGCTGCCGTCGCCGTGCGTCACGGCGTTGCCGAAGGACTGCGAGGCACCGTTGCCGTTGACCGAGGTCGTGCCACCGTCGTTGCCGATGGCCATCGCCTGCGCGGCGCCGAGACCGAGGATGGAGGCGGCGACGGCACCCGTAGCCAGGACCTTCTTGATCACGATGAACCCTTCTCGTACTGGATGCCCCGTAGCCGGAGCGCCCTGAACAACTGCCGGGCCGACGTTTGGTTATCGCCATTCACTCGAATGCCCGGAAGACACGGACGTCCGTACGAAAGTGATCGAGTAATACTGTCGGAAATCGAGAGGCGAAACGTTCACTCGTAGCCCTGCCGCGTGCTCACAGAAAATTCACCGCATTTACGTTTCTCACGCACGCGGACGTCGTTATGGGTGTCGTCAAGCCGCTCCGCCAGGAGGGCCGCTCCTGGATGGGCGGGTCCGACGGCTGCTGCACCGCCTGATGAAAGAACTGCGGACCGCGCGTCCGCGAGAAATGTCCCAAGGAAGGGCACCAATGCGAAAAGCCTTGAGTAAGAGCATGCTCGTCATGGCGGCGGCGTCAGGCATCCTGACCGCCTCCGGCGGTTATGCCTTCGCCGATGCCTCGGCCGACGGTGCCGCTGTCGGCTCGCCGGGCGTCGCCTCGGGCAACGCCGTGCAGGTCCCGGTGCACGTCCCCGTCAACCTCTGCGGCAACACGGTCAACGTGATCGGCGCGCTGAACCCCGCCTTCGGCAACGAGTGCGAGAACGAGGGCGGCGACGCCGAGGCCGGTGACACCCAGGGTGCGAGCGCCCAGGGCGTGGCCGCCGGCTCCCCCGGCGTGCTCTCGGGCAACCTGATCCAGGCGCCGGTCGACGTCCCGGTGAACGTCTGCGGCAACACGGTCAACGTGGTCGGCCTGCTCAACCCGGCCGCCGGCAACGAGTGCGAGAACGGCGACGACGAGGGCAACCCGCCCACCGAGGAGCCGCCGACGCACCACAAGCCCCCGCACCACAAGCCGCCGCACCACAAGCCGCCGACGGGTCACCACGACCACGACTGCGACTGCGGCCACGAGCACAAGCCGCCGAAGCCCCCGAAGCCGCCGGTGCACCACCACGACGACGACTGCCCGCCCAGCCACCACCACAACCCGCCGAAGCCGCACCACCCGCCGAAGCCCCCGAAGCCGCCGGTGCACCACCACGACGACGACTGCCCGCCCAGCCACCACCACAACCCGCCGACCCCGCCCACGCACAACCCGCCCACGCACAACCCGCCGACCCACACCGGTTGGCACCACACGCCTCCGAAGCACCACAAGCCGCCGCAGATGGCGCACACCGGTGCCAACGAGAACCTGGGCATCGCCGGTGGCGCCAGCGCCGCGCTGGTGCTCGGCGGCGGCCTGCTGATGCGCCGCGCCCGCGCCGCGAAGAAGTGAGCTGACGCTTCCCCGAGCACGAAGAGGTCCGGCCCGACAGCCCTGAGCTGTCCGGCCGGACCTCTTGTCTTCGGCGCCCTGTGCCGCGTACGCGTCACACCGTGGCGAGCCCCGCGCGCTCCAGGCAGGCGGCGACCGCCGCCGTCTCCTCGGCGTCCAGCCGCCGCATCGGCGGGCTCATGACGTTGGTGGCGATGATCCCGCGCAGCATCAGCGCGGTCTTGAACGCGCCGAGCCCCGCCGCCGTGGCGGACGCCGTGCCCGGGCGGGCGGCGCGCACGATGTCGAACAGCGCGACCAGCCGGTCCTGTTCGGCGCGCGCGGCCGCCCAGTCACCGCGTACCGCCGCCTCGTGCAGGCGTACGTACCCGTGCGGATCGACGTTGCCGAGCCCCGGGACCGAGCCGTCGGCGCCACCGAGCATCATCGCGTCTACCACCAGCTCGTGGCCGGTGAGCACGGAGAACCCCGGCAGCTCGCGGGCGCCGATGACCAGCCGGCGGAACGAGCCGTCGTCGCCGCTGGAGTCCTTCACCCCGGCCAGCACCCCGTCGGCGGCGAGCGGCAGCAGCAGTTCCGGGTCGAGCTTGCTGTGCACGCAGACCGGCACGTCGTACGCCAGGACGGGCAGGTCGAGCGCGGCGGCGACGTCCCGGAAGTGGCGGTCGATCTCCGTGGCGTGGGTGCGGGTGTAGAACGGCGCGGTCACGACGACGGCGTCGGCGCCCAGCTCGGCGGCGCGCCGGGCGCGCTCGATCGCCCGGTTGGTGGTGGTCTCGATCGCGCCGACGAGGACCGGCACCTGGCCGCCCGCCGCCGCGGTGACGGCCTCGATGACCCGGTCCTGCTGCCCCGGGGTGAGGTAGGCGGTCTCGCCGGAGCTGCCGAGGGCGAAGAGGCCCGTGACACCGCCGTCGACGAGGTGCCCCACGACCCGCTCCAGCGAGGGGATGTCGAGCTCGCCGTCCGCGGTGAGCGGGGTGACGACGGGCGGGATCACTCCCGTGCAGCGGGGGGTACGGGCGGTCATGCGGTGCTCCTTGCGGACGGTACGGCGGATGCGGAGGTCTGGGGGTGGACGCAGTGGTGGCGGTGCCCGTGCGGGCCCTCGGTGCGCTCGGGGAAGACCGTGGCGCAGGCGTCGTCCGCCTTCCAGCACCGGGTGCGGAAGGGGCAGCCGGTCGGCGGGTTGGTCGCCGAGGGCACGGGGCCGGTGAGCACGATGCGCTCGGTGCTCTCCAGCAGGCTGGGCGTCGCGGAGAGCAGTGCCTCGGTGTACGGGTGGGAGGGGGCGCCGGCGACGTCGGCGGCGCGGCCCTCCTCCACGATGCGGCCGAGGTAGAGGACGGCGATGCGGTCGGCGAGGTAGCGGACGGTCTGGATGTCGTGCGAGATGAACACCATGCCGAGGCCGAGGCGTTCGCGCAGGTCGACCAGGAGGTTGAGGACCTGGGCGCGCACCGACACGTCGAGCGCGGAGGTGGGCTCGTCGGCGACGATCAGCTCCGGTTCCAGGGCCAGGGCGCGGGCGATGGCGACGCGCTGGCGCTGGCCGCCGGAGAGCTGTCCGGGCAGGGCGGCGAGGGTGTGGCCGGGGAGGCCGACCAGGTCGAGGAGTTCGGCGACCCGGGCGGTCCGTGCCTCGCGGGTGCCGCGGCGGTGCACGTCGAGCGGGTCGCGCAGGATCCGTTCGACGGTGAGGCGCGGGTTGAGCGCGGTGGACGGGTCCTGGAAGACCACGCCGACGGCGGAGCCGAAGTCCTGGCGGCGCTGGGTCCCGGTCATCTCCCACAGGTCGCGGCCGTGGAAGGCGACCGTACCCTCGGTGGGCTTCTGGAGGCCGGTCAGGACCCGGGCGAGGGTGGACTTGCCGCAGCCGGACTCGCCGACGAGGCCGACGATCTCGCCGCGCTTCACCTCCAGGTTCGCGTCGGTGAGGGCGTGGACGGCGTCGCGGCGGAAGACGCCTCCGCTGCGTGCCTTGTGGCGTACGTGGACGCCGTCGAGCCTGATCACAGGGCGCTCCCTTCCAGCTGCGCGGCCTTCGCCGGGTGATGGCAGGCGAAGCCGTGGTCCTGCGCGGCGGCGCGCGCGGTGAGTGCGGGGGTGGTGGTGCGGCACAGTTCGGTGGCGGCGCCGCAGCGTGAGGCGAACCGGCAGCCGGGGCCGAAGCCCTGGGGCGCGGGAACGACGCCGCGGATCTGGTGCAGCCGGTCGGCGCCGGCCTCCAGCGAGACGACCGAGCCGAGCAGGCCGCGGCTGTAGTGGTGGGTGGGGGCGGTGAGTACGGAGCGGGTGGAGCCGATCTCGGCGAGCCGGCCGGCGTACATCACCGCGACGCGGTGCGAGAGGTCGCCGACGAGGGCGAGGTCGTGCGAGACGAGCACCATGGCGAAGCCGAGTTCCTCGCGGAGCCGGACGAGGAGTTCGACGACCTGGGCCTGGACGGTGACGTCGAGTGCGGTGGTCGGTTCGTCCGCGATGAGCAGGCGGGGGCTGCGGGAGAGGGCCATGGCGATCAGGACGCGCTGGCGCTGGCCGCCGGAGAGCTCGTGGGGGTAGCTGCGCAGGGTGCGTTCGGGTGAGAGGCCGACGAGTTCGAGGAGTTCGGCCGGTGTCTTCGTACCACCGCGCGAGGTGAGCTGCCTGAGCTGGGTGCCGACGAGTACGGAGGGGTTGAGGGAGGAGAGCGCGTCCTGGTAGACCATCGCGATCTCGGGGCCCATCAGGGCGCGGCGTTCCTTCGGCGGCAGTGCCAGGAGGTCGCGGCCCCGGTACAGGATCTCGCCGCTGACCTCGGCGTTGCGGGCGAGGAGGCCCATCACGGCCAGGCTGGTGATGGACTTGCCGCAGCCGGATTCGCCGACGAGGCCCAGGGTCTCGCCCTCGTGGACGGTGAAGGAGAGGGCGTCCACGACCGGGGTGGTGCCGTACCGGTCCGGGAAGCGGATGGCGAGGTCGCGTACGACGAGGAGCTCGGCGGCGTCCTCGGGGACCGGGGTGATGGCGGGTTCCTGGGCGTGGACACGCCGGGCGAGCTTGGCCAGGGCGGCGTCGATGTCCACGGTGGAGCGCGCCTCGACGGGGTCGGGGGCGGTGGTGGTGCCGGAGGGGGCGGCGGGGCGGGCGGCCTTCGGCGCGGCGGAGGCGTCGGTCAGGCCCTCGGAGAGGATGTTGAGGGCGAGGACGGTGACGAGCAGCGCGAGGCCGGGGAAGAAGGTGGCCCACCAGCCGCCGGCCAGGAGGATCTGCCGGCCGTAGGCGAGGACGCTGCCCCAGCTGGGGTCGGGGTCCTGCACTCCGGCGCCGATGAAGGAGAGGCTGGCCTCGAAGATGATCGCCTCGGCGACCATGACGGTGGCGAACACCATGACCGGCGCCATGCAGTTGACGGCGACGTGCCGGAGCACGATGTAGCCGCGCCGGGCGCCGATGACCTTCTCGGCGGCGACGTAGTCCTCACCGTACTGGGACAGCACGTTGGCGCGGACGACGCGGGCGAGCGAGGGGGTGTAGACGAAGGCGATGGTGAAGATGATGACGGGGATGCTGGTGCCGAAGACGGCGACGAGGACGGCGGCCAGCGCGATGGGCGGGAACGACATCACCACGTCGAGGGTGCGCATCACGGACTCGTCGCCGAGCTTGCGCGAGGTGGCGGCGAGGGCGCCGAGCACGGAGCCGGCGACCAGGGCGACGGCGGTCGCGCCGAGGCCGATGATCAGCGAGTAGCGGGAGCCGTGCACGACACGGGCGAAGACGTCGCGACCGGCCCGGTCGGTGCCGAACCAGTGGTCGGCGCTCGGTGCCTGGACCGGGGTTCCGGTGGTGAGCGGGTTCTGGGTGAGCAGCGGTGCGAGGACCGCGCCCAGGATGACGACGAGCAGCACGCCGAGCGCGATGCGGGAGGTGACCGGGAGCGCGCGGAAGGCGATGCCGGGGCGGGAGAGCTTGGTGGTCAGCCGGCTGGTGGCAAACATGTCAGACCGTCCTGATGCGCGGGTTGACCAGCAGGTAGAGCAGGTCGACGATGACGTTGACCACCAGGAACGCGATGGCGATGGTCAGTACGGTGCCCTGGACGAGGGCGACGTCGCCGCCCGTGACACCTTCGAGGATGAGCTTGCCCATGCCGGGCAGGTCGAAGATCGCTTCGATGACGACGGCGCCGCTGAGCAGGTAGCCGACCTTGACGCCGAGCACGGTGAGCGGGGTGACGAGCGCGTTGCGCAGCACCGAGCGGATCACGAGGAAGACGGGCAGGCCGTTGCCGCGGGCGGTGCGGACGTAGTCGCGGTCGAGTTCGGCGACCATCGAGGTCCGTACGAGGCGGGCGAGCGAGGCGGCGACGGGGACGGCGAGCGAGAGGGCGGGCAGGGCCATGGAGCGCAGCCAGCCGCCGAAGGAGTCGGCCGGGTTGGTGTAGCCGCCGGTCGGGAAGACCGGGGTGTTCAGGGCGAACTGCTGGATGAGCAGGACGCCGAGCCAGAACGAGGGGACGGCGACCCCGGCCATGGACAGCACCCGGAAGAGCTGGTCGGGCCAGCGGTCGCGGTACATCGCGCCGAGCACGCCGGCGACGACGGCGAGGACGATCGCGAGGATCAGGCCGAGGACCGTCAGCTGGAGGGTGAGCGGGAAGGCGGCGGTGATGCGGTCCGCGACGGGCTGGCTGGGCGGGACCGTCATGCCGAGGTCCAGGTGGAGGAGCTGCCCCAGGAAGTGGAAGTAGCGCACGGGCAGCGGGTCGTTGAGGCCGTTGGCCTCGGCGAAGGCCGCACGGGCCTCGGGTGTGGCGCTCTCCCCGAGCGCGTTGAAGGCCGGGTCGACCGGCGAGAACTGCAGCACCACGAAGACGAGCAGCGCGATGCCGAGGATCATCACCGGCATCATCGCGACGCGGCGCAGCGCGAGCCGGAGAAAAGCAACCATCGTCGGGTTCCTTGCGGTTGGGCGGTCCGGTCCGGGACGCCGGGTGGGGTGAGGCGCCCCGGGCCGGGGTTCTGGGAGGGCTAGCCGCGGCTGACGTCCAGGAAGGACAGGCCCGTGGTGGGCAGCGGCTCGAAGCCGGGGAGCGCCTTCTCCTTCCAGGCGGTGGGCAGCTTGCGGTGCAGGATCGGATAGAGGGCGGCCTCGTCGGCGACGAGGTCGGTGACCTGGCCCCACAGCTCCTTGCGCTTCGCCTCGTCGGCGGCCTGGGCCGCCTTGTCGAGGGTCTGCTTCACCTTCTTGTACGCGGCGGACTCACCCCAGCCGTAGCGGCTCTCGGGCCAGAAGCCGTAGTAGAACCAGCGCAGCAGCAGGTCGGCGTCGTTGCCGAAGACCGAGGGGTCGCCGGGGGCGACGAGGACGTCGAAGTCGCCCTTGTCGATCTTGGCGTACTGGGCCGGGGACTGGGCGATGTTGAGCGTGACCTCGACGCCCGCGGCCTCCCAGCTCTCCTTGAGCAGCGGGGCGATGTCCTTGACCCAGCCGGTGTCGGTGGTCAGGACGGTGAAGGAGAGGCCGCCGGCGCCCGCCTCGTCCAGGAGCTTCCTGGCCTTGGCCACGTCGTGCGTGTAGACGGTGGCGGCCTTGTGGTAGTCGGGGTGGGTGGCGGGGACGTAGCCGGTGGCGGCGGTGGCGTTGCCGACCATGGCGGTGGAGATGATCTTCTCGGTGTCCAGGGCGTAGTGCAGCGCCTGGCGCACCCGCTTGTCGGCGAACCGCTTGTCGGCCGTGTTGAACATGAGGAAGAGCAGCCCGAAGGACTGCACCGACTCGGTCCTGGCGGAGCCGGAGAGGCGTTTGACGTCGATGTAGGGGACGTCCTCGATGGCCTGGACGCGGCCGGACTCCATGGCGCTGACGCGGGCCGACTGGTCGGACATCAGGCGCCAGACCATCTTCTTGGCCTTGGCCGGGTGGGCGCCGTTGTACGCGTCGTAGGCCTCGAAGACGATCTTGTCCTCGCGGGTGGCGGAGACGAACTTGTACGGCCCCGAACCGACGGGCTTGGCGTCGAACCCCTTGGGGTCGGGCGCCACGATCTTCTTCGGCACGATCCGGGCGACGGCGATGCGGGACGGGAAGAGCGCGAAGGGGTACTTGAGCTTGAACTCGACCGTGCCGGCGTCGACCGCTTTCACCGTGTCGATGAAGGGCACGAACTGCGCCATCAGGGAGGCGTTCTTCGGGTCCAGGATGCGTTCGAAGCTGAACACCACGTCGTCGGCGGTGACGGGCGAGCCGTCGTGGAAGGTGGCGCCCTTGCGGAGCGTGGCGCGGTAGGTGGTGGCGTTGATCTTCTTCGGCATCCCGGTGGCGAGTGCGGGCCGTGCCACGAGCGTTGCCGGATCGAGATCCACCAGGCCCTCGAAGATGTGCATATTGGCGGCGTACGGGGTCGCGCCCGAGGTGATCATGGGGTCGAAGCCGGTCGACAGCGGGTAGGACAGGCCGGCCTCGATGAGGTCGCTTCCGCTGCCCTTGTCGGTCGAGCCGTTGGCGGTCGAGGACGGCCCGCCGCACGCGGACAGGCCGGCCGTGATGGCGGCCGCGGCGCCGACGACGCCGGTGTAACGCAGGAAGGTGCGGCGCTCGACACCGGCTGATCTCAGCTCGGGCACGGGTCCTCCAGGGACTTGAGGTGGAACGTCTGGGACGGGATACGGGGAGCTGGCGCGGGTTCGCGGGGAACCGCGGGACCCTGAGCATCAGACGTCAGATGTCTGATGCCTTGATAGCGTGGGAACGTAGCTTGACAATCGAGAGGGGTCAAGAGGTGGGGAGTTCACCTATGTCCGGAACGAAACCCGGCCGGCAGCTGCTCCGGCAGGAAGTCGTGGACGGCATCAAGCGGTACATCCTCGAGGAACGACTCCGCCCCGGGGACCCGCTGCCCACCGAGCCCGCCCTGTGCGAGGCGCTCGGCGCCAGCCGCTCCAGCGTCCGCGAGGCCGTCAAGATCCTCGACGCGCTGGACATCGTGGAGGTCCGCCACGGGCACGGCACCTACGTCGGCCGGCTGAGCCTGTCCGCGCTCGTGGAGAGCCTGACCTTCCGGGGCCTGCTCTCCCCGGACGACGACTTCCAGGTCATGGCGGACCTGGTCGATGTGCGCGAGCTGTTCGAGCGCGGGATGGCCGACCGGATCGTCTCGCAGCTCAGCGCGGACCAGCTGGACTCGCTGGACGCCCTCGTGGCGACCATGCGCGAGAGGGGCGCCCAGGAGGGGCACGGCTTCGTGGACGCCGACCGCGCCTTCCACGCCCAGCTCGTGGCCCCGCTGGGCAACGAGCTGATCGGCCAGCTCTCGATGGCCTTCTGGGACGTGTACACGATCGTCGCGCCGCACCTGGACGGGTTCACGCAGGCCGACGAGACGGAGACGATCACCGCCCACCAGAACATCGTGGACACCGCGCGGGCCGGTGACATCACCGGCTTCATGAAGGCGCTCGGCGAGCACTACGCGCCCGTGCGCCGACGGATCGCCGAGGCCCGCGCCCGGCGCTGAGCCGTCCGCGGGGCGCCGGGCGGCCGCGCGGACGGGCCCGGGCGGCCCGTAAGGACCCTTGACGGCCGCCTCGGGCGGTGCCTAGGGTCCGTGTGGCGACAGGACATCTGACGTCATGCATCTGATGTCGTCGCCCACGCCCTCGGCATCTTCCCCCGCCGCGCCCCAGGAGGGCACCCCATGCCGCTGACGGACCTCTCGCTCGACGCCTGCCGCGACTACCGGCCTCCGCTGCCCGTCCCCGCGGACTTCGACGACTTCTGGTCCCGGACCCTGGACGAGGCCCGCACCCACGCGTCCGGCAAGCCGGTCTTCGCCGAGGTGGAGACCGGGCTCACCCAGGTCCGCACGTACGACGTGACGATCCCGGGCTTCGCCGGGCAGCCGGTACGCGGCTGGCTGCGGATGCCCGCCGGGGCGGCCGGACCCCTGGGCTGCGTGGTGGAGTTCCTGGGCTACGGGCGCGGCCGGGGCCTGGCCCACGAGAACCTGCTGTGGGCCTCGGCCGGTCACGCCCACCTGCTGATGGACACCCGGGGGCAGGGCTGGTCGGCGGCCGGCGGCGCCACCGCCGATCCGGACGGGGGCGCGCCGGGCGTGGTGCCCGGCTTCCTGACCCGGGGCATCGAGAGCCCCGAAACGTACTACTACCGGCGGCTGTTCACCGACGCGGTGCGGTGCGTGGACGCGGTGCGCGAGCACCCGGAGATCGCCCCGGACCGGATCGTGGTGACCGGGATCAGCCAGGGGGGCGGTATCACCCTGGCCGTCGCCGGGCTGGTGCCGGGGCTCGCCGGGGTCATGCCGGACGTGCCGTTCCTGTGCAACGTCCGCCGGGGTGCCGAGATCGCGGGGCGCCCCCCGTACACCGAGATCGCCGAGTACCTGAACCTGCACCGCGACCGCACGGAGCAGGTCTTCGCCACGCTCGCCTACTTCGACGCCGCACTGCTCGCCACCCGGGCGACGGCCCCCGCGCTGTTCTCCATCGCGATGATGGACGACGTCTGCCCGCCCTCCACCTGCTTCACCGCCTACAACGGCTACGCCGGGCCCAAGGACGTACGGGTCTATCCGTTCAACGGGCACGAGGGCGGTGCGGAGTACCAGCGGCGGGAGCAACTGGCCTGGGTGGCCTCCCTGTTCACCGGCCTGCCATCGGGGCAGGCCGGTCGCTCCTGACGAGAGAGAGATCGTCCATGCAGCGAACCGTCCCTGTCGCCCTGCTCGGCGCCGCCCTGCTGGTCGTCACCACGACCGGCACCGCGCAGGCCGCGTCACCCGCCCCCGGCACGCTCACGTCCCAGGACCTGACCGTCGACGGAATCGGCTCCCCCCACTACCGCATCCCCGCCCTCACCACCTCGGACAAGGGAACCCTGCTCGCCGCGTACGACGCCCGGCCCACCCTGGGCGACCTGCCGTCCAACATCGGGATCGTGCTGCGGCGCAGCACCGACGGCGGGACGACCTGGCAGGCGCAGCAGGTGGTCCGCAAGGACGCCGCGCCCAAGGGGTACGGGGACCCGAGCCTGCTGGTCGACCGGGTCACCGGGCGGATCTTCCTGTTCTACGCGGCCGGTGAGAACCAGGGCTTCTTCGGCTCGGCCACCGGCAACGACGAGACCGACCCGGACGTCCTCCAGGCCGACTACAGCTACTCCGACGACGACGGGCTCACCTGGACCCACCGCCGGATCACCGAGCAGATCAAGAACCCGGCCTGGGGCGGGATGTTCGCCTCGTCCGGCGAGGGCATCCAGCTGCGCAACGGCCCGCACAGGGGCCGGCTCGTCCAGCAATACGCCATCCGGAACAGCGGGGCCAACTACGCGGTCAGCGCGTACAGCGACGACCACGGCGAGACCTGGCACATGGGCACCCCGGTCGGCCCCGGCGGCGACGAGAACAAGACCGTCGAGCTGAACGACGGCACGGTCATGCTCAACAACCGCTCGGCGCCGTACCGTACGGTCGCGTACTCCTCGGACGGCGGGGTCACGTACACGCCGTTCGTCCAGGACACGGAGCTGCCCGACCCGGCGAACAACGGCTCGGTCATGCGGTACGCCCCCGACGCGCCGGCCTCGGACCCGCAGTCCTCCTGGCTGCTGTTCAGCAACACCGAGGCCACCTCGCGCAAGAACCTCACGGTCAAGATGTCCTGCGACAACGGGAGGACCTGGCCGATCAAGAAGGTCGTGGACCCGGGCGCCGCCGCCTATTCGACGCTGACCCGGCTCCCGGGCGGCCGGCTCGGCCTGCTGTACGAGCGGGGGAACTACGAGCACATCACGTACTCCTCGTTCGACCTGAAGTGGCTCGGCGGCACCTGCGCGGACGTCACGATCACCCCGCCGGCCACGCTGAAGGCGGGGACGAGCGCGGAGATCACCGTACGGGTCGTCAACCGGATGGACGTCAGGCGCGACGCGGGCACGGTCGAACTGGCCGTGCCCGCCGGCTGGACGGCGAAGCGGGTGGCGTTCCCGGCGACGCGTCCCGGTGAGGGCGCCAACGTGAAGGTGCCGGTCACGGTCCCGGCCGGTGCCTCCGGTGAGGTGAAGCTGACCGCGACCTACCGCACGGGCGGGAAGGCCGCGTCGGGCAGCCGGACGGTGACGGTCACGCCGTAACCGGAGGAAGCGCCGGGTCCGGGTGCCACCCCCGGACGGCACCCGGGTCCGGCGTGAGCGACGGTGGGCGGGTGTGGAGGCGGCGCAGATACTCCTGGGCCGTGGGCAGCGTCTCCAGCAGGATCCGCTGCTGGCGCGCGACCCGCAGGAACAGGGCGTCCGCCTCCTGCCGGGCGGCCGGGCGGTGGGCCAGGGCGGGCCGGGGCGACGGGGGGTCCGTGAGCAGTGAGGCCAGCAGGGTGTGGTGCGCCACCTCCTGGGGGTCCGGCCCCGGGGAGAGGCCGGCCCGGTAGGCGGCCAGCGACTCCCGTAGGGCGTCGGGCAGCGGACGCGCGCGCCGGTCCGCCCAGAACGGGGTGTCGAGTCCGGGCGCCACGGCGTAGCGCAGCGCGGCCAGGTCGCGGGCCTCCGCGTGGCGCCGGCGGACCGCGCGGTCGTAGCGGACCGCGGGCGCCTCCCGGTTCCGGAGCGCCGGGAAGTCCCTCACCAGACGGCCCACTTGGCGCAGGACCTCGCCGAGACCGTCGTCCGCCAGGGGCTCCAGGACATGGGCGGCGCGGCCCACGGCCACGCAGTTCCCCGCCCATGACCGGCGCAGGTACCCGGTGCGGTACCCGCTGTGCCGGACCGTCGCGTTCCGGGAGAAGGGGCCGTGCAGAGCGCGCAGCGCGTTCAGCGCCTCGTCGGGTCCGGTCAGGTCACGGGCGTAGACCCGGCCGGCCCCGAACCCGCCCAGCAGCGGCATCTTCCACGCCCAGCCGTCGGGCAGGGCGGTGACCGTGGTGAAGGGCTCGATCGCGTGCGTCTCCTCGTCCATCGGGACGGTGACCATGACGGCGCTGTCGCACCCCGGGCCCTCGTCCGTCTCGACGAACGGTTCCCCCAGCAGCCCGGTCATCAGCAGCCGCTCGTCCTCCGTGCAGTCCAGGAAGAGGTCACCAGGGACGGGCCCGGACTCCGTCGTGTGCAGCAGCGTCAGCGTGCCGTCGGCATCGCGTTCGGCGTGGAGGGGCGTGTCGCGGACCGCGCGTACCCCGAATCGCCGCATCGCCAGGTCCCGGAGACAGCGCGTGAACATCGCGGTGTCGATGTGCCAGCCGTACGGAACCGCCGCGCGTCCGTCCATCCATCGCGGCGATTTACCGGCGTCCAGCAATGGCGGTTCGCGGAAGCAGGCGTAATCGAACGCCTCGATGGTCTCGCCGCTGCCGCGCCGGTTCTGCCAGCATTCGAGAAGCGTGAATTCCTCGCACGAGGAAAGGGGCGTACAGGTGCGGTAGAAGTGGTCCGCGCGAAAACGTCCCGCTCTCTCCGGGGCGGGTGCTCCGGCCATTCCGGCGCGCCAGTCCGCGTAACGGACGCCGGCCGCGAAGGACGCGCGGCACGCCCGCATCCATTCCTCCTCCGGGACCCCGAGCCGGTCGAAGAGTTCGCGTTGCAACTCCGGGGGCACGGCGCTGACCTGGCCCGTCTCCGAGACTCCGGCCGGACGCGAGGGCGGCTCCAGCACCGTGACGGAGACTGTGCCACCGAACACGGACGCGAGCCTGGCGGCGGCGGTCCAGCCGGCTGCCGTGCCTCCCACGACCACGATCCTCCTGATGAGACTTTCCATGGCGCCCACTCTTCCCGCCCTTTCTGTACCGCTTCCCTCACGAAGCCATGGAGACCTGTACCGGTCTGCACGGACGCGTACAGATGCCCCGGGGAATTCCTGTATCCCCTCGGCCGAACCTGTTGGTGCGGGACCTGATCGGGGCCCGGACCCATACAGGAGGAATGATGTACGACAAGCAGCCCGGCCCCACGATGGTTCAGCATCCGCTGGAATTCCTGGCGGAGATCGAGCGACGGGAAGCGACGGCGCAGGAGATTCTGCTGCGGGACACCGACGCACCCTGGACCGACCTGCTGGCGGAGTACGTGGACGCCCTGACCGGGCTGGCGACCCCGGGCACCGCCGGCACCGGCTACATAGCCGCCTACGGCCTGGACGAGGGCCATGCGGGCGGCTGCGGCTGATGCCGGACGGTCCGGTGAGCCGGCCGGAGTGCGGCCGGCCCACCGGACCGGGGAGGGAACGGGCGGGCGGGAAGAAGGGAGCTACCGCCTCACGCCGGGGCGGGGGCGAGGACGGGATCGGCGCACTGCTCCCTGGCGAACAGCCCCACCAGCGGCATGAAGCGGTAGCTCAGCCGGGCGTCGCCGTCGACGCTCCAGGCCTCCAGCAGCCGGGCGTCCGCCAGCCGTTCGAGCAGTTCCTCGGCCTCCTCCGGGCCCGTACCCAGCAGCGCCGCGGCGTCGCCGGCCGTCAGCGCGGACAGGCCGGCCCGCGCCAGCACGGCGAACGCGGGCCTGGTGGCCCGGTCCAGCTGCGACAGGGCGGTGCGCAGCCCGGCCCGTACGTCGAGGGAGCCGATCCGCAGCTCCCCCAGCCGGCGGTCCTCCGGGGCCAGCCGCTCGGCCAGCCGGGCCGCGGGCCAGTGCGGGTGGGCCGCCAGCCGGGCCGCCGCGATGCGCAGGGCGAGCGGGAGCCGGTCGCAGAGTTCCGCGATCCGCGCCGCCGCCCCGGGGGCCCCGGCGAGTCGCTCGGGCCCGGCGACGGCGGCCAGCAGGGCGCCGGCCTCGGCGGGTTCCATGGGTCCGAGCCCGACCAGCCGGGTGCCCTCCAGCGAGGCCAGGTGGGAGCGCACCCCGGTGACGAGGGTGCGGCTTCCGCCGCCGCCCGGCAGCAGCGCGCGGACCTGCGCGTCGTCGGCGGCGTTGTCGAGGACGATCAGCACCGGGCGGCTGCGGGCGAGCAGGGTCCGGTAGAGCTGGACGCGTTCCTCCTGGGTCGCGGGCAGCCGGTCCGGTGCGGTGCCGAGGGCGCGCAGGAACCAGCCGAGGACTTCGCCGGGTGCACGGGCCCCGCCCTCGGCGGTGCGCAGGTCCGCGTAGAGCTGGCCGCCGGGGAAGTCGGCCCGGCAGCGTTCGGCGGCCCACAGGGCGAGGGCCGACTTGCCGGTGCCGGGTGCGCCGGTGACCACGGCGTCCTGGTGCCCGCGCAGGGCGGCGAGCACGTCGCGCGCCTCTGCGGCGCGGCCGGTGAAGTCGCCGGGTGCGGCGGGCAGCATCGCGGGGACGAGGCCCTGCCAGCCGCCCCCGGGGACCTCCGCCCCGGGCGGTGCGGGGACCGGTTCGGTGTGCTGGGGCTCGGGGTGTTCCTCTCCTACCCGGGCCGGCGTCGCGCGGTCCCGCTCCGGTGCGCGGGCGGGCGGCTGTGTGCCGGTGAGGATCTCCTGATGCAGCGCTCGCAGTTCCGGGCCGGGGTCGATGCCGAGGTCCTCGGCCAGGGCCCGGCGGCCCTTCTCGTACACCGTGAGCGCGTCGGCCTGCCGGCCGCAGCGGTGCAGGGCGGTCATCAGCTGCCCGCGCAGCCGTTCGCGTACCGGGTGGAGCGTGACCTGCCGGGTGAGTGCCGGGACCATGTCGGTGTGCCGGCCGAGCGCGAGAGCCGCCTCGGCGTGGTTCTCCAGCGCGGAGAGGCGGGCCTCCTCCATGCGCGGGACCTCGGCCTCGGCGAGGTGTGGGGTGACGTCGGTGAGCGCCGGGCCGCGCCACAGCGCGAGGGCGTCGTGCAGCAGGCGCTCCGCCTCGGCGTGACGGCCCGCGCCCAGGGCGTCCCGGCCCGAGTCGGCGAGTTCGCGGAAGACGTCCCAGTCGAAGCGGGCGTCGCGGATGTCCATGCGGTACCCGGGTCCGTGCCGCTCCAGGCCGAGGCCGGCGCCGAGGCGGGTACGCAGCCGCGACATATAGGTGTAGAGCTGGTTCCGGCTGGTGGCGGGCGGGTCCCAGCCCCACAGCAGGAGGGTCAGCCGCTCGTCGGAAACGACCTTGCCACGGGCGAGGAGCAGGGCCGCGAGCGCGGTGCGCTGCTTGCCGCCGTCCAGGGCGACGGCGCGGCCGTCGAGCTCGGCCGAGACGGGCCCCAGGATCTTGAGTTCCATGCGGTTCCCCCGTTCAGCAGGCCCGTTCCGGTCGCCGGGCCACGTGGGGAAAAAGCTACTGACCTGCGGTTTTTCTTCGCCATCGGCTCTATTTCGCGGTTCCGAAAGCGAGATGAAAGAGCATCAAAACGGGTTCTCCGTAACGTTCATGGCACACACCGGGACAACAGCCCGAAACGCCCGTCGCAGCTGTCACAGGAGGTCATCATGAAGCTCTCCCCTCTCCCGGCCAGGACCGTTCCGGCGGGCCGGGTCGCGGCGGGAGCCGTGCTCCTCCTCGCGGTGGCCGGCACGGTGGGGCCCGTCGGCGCCATGGGGCCGGCCGCGCTCCGCTCCGGTACGGACGCCGTCGTGCGGGCGGTGGCCGACGACCCCTGGACCATCGCCCCGTCGAAGCGGGCCGACGATCCGTGGACCGTCGTCCGCGCCGCGAAGCCGGACGACCCGTGGACGGTCGCCCCGGCGACGACGGCGGACGACCCGTGGACCTGAGCCGGGCGGTGCTCAGGGCCGTACGAGCGCGAACAGGCGGTCGGAGTCCCAGGTCTCGCCGTCGCCGAGCGCCGCCAGCAGCCGGGCGGACCTGTCCTGCCAGCCCGGTGCCCCCACCTCCGCGAAGAGGTCGTGCGCCGTCTTGAAACTCCCGGCCGCCCCGGCCCGGTCGGTGTGCAGGACCTGCACACAGCCGAGGGCGATCGCGGCCCGCGCCTCCAGGAAGCGGTCGGGCACCTTGCCCGAGCTCAGCAGCGCGTCCCGCAGGACCGTCTCCGCCTCCTCCGTCCTGCCCCGGCACCACAGTGCCTCACCCAGGGTGCGCAGGGTGTGCGCCTCACCACGGCGGTCACCGCTGCCCCGGACCAGCTCCAGCGCGCGCCGGCAGGCCTCCTCGGCCCGCTCCCCCTCACCCCGGTGGAGCAGGGCCTCGGCCAGCCGGACGGTGTTCTGCGCCTCTCCCCGTACGGTGCCCAGCCCCCGGCTCCGGGCGACCGCCTCGGAGGACAGGCGCAGACTCGCCTGGGGGTCGCCCCGTTCCAGCTCCACCTGCGCCAGCAGGCCCAGCACATGGGCCTCGGCGTAGTGGTCACCGACCGCGCGGAAGATCTCCAGCGAGCGGTGGGCCATCTCCCTGGCCCGGTCCATGTCACCGCGATGGCGTTCGCACAGCGCCAGGTTCCGCAGGACCAGGGCGCGTCCCTGATCCTGGCCCTGCTGCTCGAACAGCCGCAGGGCCAGGCTGAGTCGCCGGTGGGCCGAATCGTGGTCCCACCCGACGATCTCCAGGGTTCCGAGGGAGTGCAGCATCGCCGCCCGGCCGAGGGGGTCCCCGGTCCGGGTCGCGGCCTCCAGGGCCCGTTCGCCGCAGTCCCGCCAGTCCTCCAGGTAGTCGCGGTTCTGGAAGAGCGTCACGCTCGTCATGGCCAGGTCCCAGGCATAGGCGGACTCGTCCTCGCGGGCGGCCTGTTCGACGAGGCCGGTGATCGATGAGCGTTCGGTCTCGAACCACTCCATCGGGTCCTCCAGCAGGCTGTCCACCAGATGGCCGGGGAGCCGGTGGAGCGGCGCGGGTCCGTGGATGACGGTGTAGTCGCCGCCGTAGACCCGCCGGTGCGCCTCACCCGCCAGCGCGAGCCAGGCGCCCCAGGCGCGCCGGCCGGCCGCGCGCAGCTCCTCCTCGGTGTCCTCCTCCCGCGCGCACTCGCGGGCGAACAGCCTCAGCAGGTCCTGGAAGCGGTAGCGGACGTGGCCGGTGGTGGCGCTGAGCGGTTCCAGGAGCTGGGCGTCGACCAGCAGCTCGATCAGGTCCTCGGCGTCGACGGGGTCGATGTCGAGGAGCGCGGCGCCGGCCCAGGCGGAGAAGTCCGAGACGTTGAGGACCCCGAGCCGCCGGAACATCCGGGCCGCGTCGGCGGGCAGGTCCCGGTAGCTGAGCCTGAGCCCGGCCCGGACCCCGCGCTCGTCCAGGCTGAGTTCGTCGAGCCTGCGGTGCTGGTCCTCCAGCCGGGCCACCAGGGTCCGTACCGACCAGTGGGGCTTGGCGGCGAGCCGGGCGGCCGCGATCCGCAGGGCCAGCGGGAGGCGGTCGCAGAGCGCGCTGAGCCGGGCGGCGCCCACGGGGTCGACACCGAAGCGGTCGTCACCGGCGACCCGGGACAGGAGGGTGATGGACTCGTCCTGTTCGAGGGCGCCGAGGTGCAGCGGTACGAAGGCGTAGTCGCCGGCGAGCGCGCGGCCCATGGTGTCCCGGCTGGTGACCAGGACGCAGCAGCGCCCGGTGCCGGGCAGCAGGGGGCGGATCTGCTGGAAGGAACGGGCGTTGTCGAGGACGACCAGGACCCGGCGGCCGCCCAGCACACTGCGGAAGAGGGCGGTGCGCTCGTTCTGGTCGGCGGGGATCTGCGGTCCGGGCACGCCCAGGGCGCGCAGGAACCTGTCGAGCACCGCGGCCGGTCTGCGGGGCGCCTCGGCCCCGTCGTAGCCGCGCATGTCCGCGAAGAGCTGCCCGTCCGGGAAGCGCGCGGCCACCTGGTGGGCCCAGTGCACGGCGAGGGCGGTCTTGCCGACGCCGCCCGTGCCCGTGATGGACCCGACGGGGAGCGCGCCGCCGTCGAGGTGCTCCAGGAGCCGGTCCAGCGAGGCGAGTTCGGCGTGACGTCCGGTGAACGAAGCGGCGCTGGGCGGCAGATGCGCGGGGACGGTCGTCTGGGGGACGAGGGTGACGGATTCCGCGGGCAGGCCGAGTCGCGGGGAGTCGGCGAGGATCTCCTCGTGCAGCTCCTGGAGCGCGGGGCCCGGGTCGATGCCGAGTTCGTCGGCGAGCAGCCGCTGGGCGCCGCGGTAGGTCTCCAGGGCCTCGGCGCGGCGGCCCGAGCGGTACTGGGCCAGCATGAGGTGGCCCTTGGCCTGTTCGCGGAGCGGGTGTTCGCGGACGAACGCGCTCAGTTCGCCGGTCATGTCGCGGTGCTGGCCGAGCGCGAGGCGGAGTCCGGCGTACTCCTCGTACACGTCGAGGCGCATCTCGGTGAGCTGGGCGGCCTCGGACTCGACGCGTTCGGCGGAGATGCCTTCGAGCGCGGGGCCGCGCCACATGGCGAGCGCCTCCTCGAAGTGGGCACAGGCCTCCTCGGACCGGCCCCGGCGTGCGGCCTCCCGCCCCTTGGCGGCGCTCTCCTCGAACTCGACGGCGTCGATGCGGTGTTCGCCGGCGAACAGCATGTAGCCGGGGTGGCTGGTGACCAGGATGTCCTCGACCCCGACCGCGTTCTTGATGGTCTTGCGCAGGGCGGAGACGCAGATGGCGATCTGGTTGCGCGCGGTGGCGGGCGGGCGGCCCTGCCAGACGGCGTCGGCGAGGGTGTCGACCGAGACCACACGGTTGGGGGCGAGGAGCAGCATCGACATGATCGTGCGCTGACGGGCGCCCTGCAGTACGACGGGCCGCCCGTCGGCACCGATGTCCAGCGGCCCCAGGATTCGGAACACCACCTGAAGCACGAACCGCCTCCTGATTTCGATCGTAGCCGTTCCTGTACGACCGGGTTCGCCGCTTTGGGACTGATTACCAGGGCGCCGCCGGGCCCGGCAACGACACCGGCAGCAAACTGCCAGGCCGCGGGCCCGGAGCGCCGGTCGTCGCCTCAGGTCCTGGCCATCCAGGAGGCGGGCGGAAAGGTGTCGGGCCTGTCCCAGACGGCGGCCGGCGCGGCCTCGCGCACCGGACCGGGCTCGTCGCGGCCGGCTGCGGCCAGGGCGGTGAGCAGGGCCGCGACGGCCGCCAGTTCCTCCGGGGAGGGGGCGCCCCTGATCACCTTGAACAGGGCCGTACCGAGGGGTCCTTGAAGGGGTGGTTCTGACATGGGGCCTCCTAGACAGGGGGGTTGCCGTGTTTCCGGGTGGGTATCGAGGCATGCTTCGAGCCGAGCATGGCGAGCGCGGCGGCGAGGGCCGCGCGCGTGTCGGCGGGGTCGATGACGTCGTCGACGAGCCCGCGCTCGGCCGCGTAGTAGGGGTGCATCAGCTCGGTCCTGTACTCCTTGACCAGCTGCCGGCGCATCGCGTCCGGATCGCTCGCCGCCTGGATCCGCCGCCGGAAGACGACGTTGGCGGCACCCTCGGCCCCCATCACGGCGATCTCGTTGCCCGGCCAGGCCAGCGAGAGGTCGGCACCGATGGACCGGGAGTCCATGACGATGTAGGCGCCGCCGTACGCCTTGCGCAGGATGACCTGGATGCGGGGCACGGTGGCATTGCAGTACGCGTACAGCAGTTTCGCGCCGTGCCGGATGATGCCGCCGTGCTCCTGGTCGACGCCGGGCAGGAAGCCGGGCACGTCGACCAGCGTGACGAGCGGGATGTTGAAGGCGTCGCAGAGCTGCACGAAGCGGGCGGCCTTCTCGGAGGAGTGGATGTCGAGCACACCCGCGAGCGCCTGCGGCTGGCTGGCGACCAGGCCCACGACCCTGCCGTCGAGGCGCGCGAGTGCGGTGAGGACGCTGGTGGCCCAGCGTTCGTGGACCTCCATGTACTCGCCGTCGTCGACCAGTTCCTCCATGACCCGCCGCATGTCGTACGGGCGGCTGCCGTCCAGCGGGACCAGGTCGCGCAGGGCCTCGCACCGCCGGTCGGCGGGGTCGTCGCTCGCCGAGGAGGGCGGGTTCTCGCGGTTGTTCCGGGGGAGCATCGACAGCAGGTAGCGGACCTCGGCGATGCAGGTCTCCTCGTCGTCGTACGCGAAGTGCGCGACGCCCGAGGTCTCGGCGTGGACGTCCGCGCCGCCCAGGCCGTTCTGGGTGATCTCCTCGCCGGTGACGGCCTTCACGACGTCCGGGCCGGTGATGAACATCTGTGAGGTCTCACGGACCATGAACACGAAGTCCGTCAGGGCGGGGCTGTAGGCCGCGCCGCCCGCGCACGGGCCGAGCATCACGCTGATCTGCGGGATCACACCGGAGGCGCGCGTGTTGCGCTGGAAGATGCCTCCGTACCCGGCGAGCGC